>JBMTAF010000039.1:0-7864 GCA_049428425.1 Candidatus Nanopelagicales bacterium | reverse complement strand
GAAACGATTGGGTACGGATCTGAATCAAGGGTCAGCCATGGCGCCACATTCTGCACTCGAGCCCGGGGGTCTCGCACATATAGCACCTGAGACTCTTCATTTACGAAATCTGACAACATGATGTTGATTTCACTAAATGAAATTGCATACATCAATCGATTAAAGAACGAGCCAATTGGAACACCGCCATCACCACTATAAGTGTTGTTTCGCTGTCCGGTTGGGCTGGTTTCATCTGGGAAGTCCAACTCAACTGGCTCCGCACCTTCTGGTGCACCAACAATTGAATAATCTGGCGAACGTTCACCAAAATAAATTCTTGGTTCAGATATCGCCAATGGACCACGTGGTGGGATGTCGCGTTCGAAGAAAACCGGTCCACCATCTGCTCGAACCGTATTATCAAAAGCTGCGGAGATACCAAAGCCATGGGTATAAACAAAGTGTGAGTTAATGAAATTACGTGCTTGTGGAATAGCGTCCAGGTTAATTTCACGAGTTGCCAAAATTGCACCGCGTAATTCACCATCAATTTCATAACGAGCCACATCTAGCTGATCACCAAAGGAGTAATAGCCACGAATTTGCTGCAGCTGATTAAAGGTTGGTGCAAGTTGGGCTGGATCCATCAAACGTACTTTGTTTAAGGTGCCTTGGAATTGATCGAGATTATCAATCTTTGGTTGGCTTACTGCGGCATATTCTTCTTTTTCAACACCGTCTAATTGGTAGGCATCACGAGTTGTATTGATGCCTCGCTCGATATAAGGCGACTCCAGCGCCGCTTGACTTGGTCTAACTCGGAATTGCTCCAGTAATGACGGATAGACGCCGCCAGCGAGCACTGAAGTGGCAACTAACAGACCAACTGCAGTAATTGGAATCCGCCAACTGCGTCGGAAGATATTTACAAAGAACAAGATGGCAACAACTGCCGCAATACCGGTTAGCAATGTTCGAGTCGGTAATACCGCCTGCACATCGGTGTACTGCAAACCATCTACCAGAGTATTTGATTGCACCGCTAAGCCATATCGATCCAACCAATATGCGCCAGCTTTGAAAACCATAAATACGCCAAGAATCGCGGAGAGATGAGCAGTTGCCTGCGGAGTGACTCGTCGCTGATCTGGCTGCAACACGATTGCGCCATTGGCTGAGTGAATTAGGAAGCCAATGATGAACATGAATAGTGACAGCGTGATTCCAGTTCCGATTAGCAATCGAAGGATGGGATAAGTAAAAACAAAGAATGAAACATCAATTCCAAAATGTGGATCGTTGTAATTGAATGGCTCTCGATTTAGAAAACTTAGCCATTGTGACCAATTACTTCCAGCAGATAGCGCCATTAACATCGCAAGGACGCCAGCAATGCCATAGGCCAACAATTTACGAAGCCGATCTACCGCTTCTGGAATCATGATTGCAGTTTGGGCTGGCCGCAGTCGGTAGGCAAAAAATACGGTGCCCCACAAGAACAACAAACTAACTAGCAAAGTTACGACAAACAGCAAAATCCGGGTGGTCAGGATTGTGGTAAAGACAGTCTGTGAATCAACTGACCTGAACCACAAATAGTCCGTGTAGAAACCAGCAAAAAATGAAGTTAGCAAACCAAGCGCAACCACGATCGCAATTGCAAACAGGAATGCTCGAGATCTGCCCGATGGCAGACTAGGCGGAGTCGGTCGATCACCGAATGGATTTTGATTGAAGAAAGTCACCGGCGTACTCTAATTGAGGCTAAATTACCCTGCATTACATGTGGGAAATACGCCCGAAGGGTCCGAATTTAGCTTAGTCAAAACATCAATTGCCTCAGCCAAAGTCTTTACTGGTATGGGTGTTAAGCCAGTTGGGATTCGCTTTATCGCTTCCTCACAATTTTCACTAGGCAATAAAAAGATTGTGGCACCGGCATTTCTAGCACCAATCATTTTTTGCCTGATGCCACCAATTGCACCCACTTCACCAGTTGTCGTAATGGTGCCAGTCACCGCAATATGTTTTTCCCCAATTAACTCTCCTGGCGTTAATCGATCATAAAGTGAGAGCGCAAAGACCAAGCCAGCACTAGGGCCTCCTACACGTTGATCAGCAAAGTTTGCTTGAATATCGGAGTCAATCTCTGACGTTAGATAAGCTCCTATCGAGCCCGCGGTGGCGGAATCTGGCGCTGGCACAGTTGGAATCTGAAACACAAGTTCGTTTCCTTCGCGAATCACAACCAATTTAGCCTTATTGCCTGGCGTAGTTTTGCGAACTTCAGCGATAGTTTCGCCGATCGAGGTAACTACTACTTCATTTACCGAGAGTATCTGGTCATTTGATTTCAAAAATTGCGCTGCTGGGCGATCAGCAATCACATCAACCACAAACACTTTCTCGGTAAAGTCGATATTCAATATTCGCAGCACTGCACCAAGTGCAATTTCTTGCGAACTGGCAAATGCTCTGGTGCTTTGCGTTCTAGCTTGCTCCGCAGTAATCTCATCTGCGTAATTTGCTCGACGTGGAATTACTGCAATGTCTGGATTAAGCCAACCATAGATCGCTTCGCCCAGGGTGATCGTGCGCTGCGGACCGCCAACTTCTCGCACCGTAGTCATATCTAATTCCCCACTGGTAGGAAACACGGTAGCGTTTTCAATGCTAATAAATTCCTGGCTACCCAATTTACCCAATGTATTAAACACAGGTCCTGGTTGTTGCGATAGATACGGCACCGGCAGCGCAGTTGCTGCAATAATCAACCAAACCAATAATAATTTGCGCCAGTAACTACTAAAAATTTCTACTCACCTGGCTTATTTGTGGGATCAGTTACGCGATTTACGGCCTGCTCAAATTTTTGCCTGGCCAATATGTCTTTATCTGGCCGATTTGATCGGCGCGGTTTGGAATGCCAAATCGCCCAGCCGGTACCAACAATTAGGGTCGCTATCGGCAATGACCACCAAAGTAATGTACTCAATTGGCTCCAATCAGTGGTAGATAATCTAATCCATTTACCAGAATTTGCGCCCGAAATTGACTGCGCACACTTAACGTAATCTCGGTATCGTTTGCGGTAAGAAAGTGAGCTGCAAATGAGCATTCCGTTTGGCTTCCAACCACCCAGCGATGGTGAGCCGTTAAATCAGATGGGCCAGATGTTTGAGCAGCTTGGCAAAATGATGCAAGGTGGCGGGAAAACTGGCATCGACTGGAGCACAATTGCCGATGTTGCTAGCAACACTGTGGTAGCAAACGGTGATCATCAACCGACCATGAGTGAGATTTCAAGAACTCAGAGTGCTGGCAGAACCGTTGACCTGTGGCTGGATACTGCAACCGTTTATCCCGCAATTGGCACAGACCTACAAGCCTGGTCACGAAAAGACTTCATTAACTATTCGGTGGAATCATGGCGCATAATCACTGATCCGGTGTTAAGTCGAATGGCTGATTCCATGACCACGATGATGCCAGGCGGTGACCAGATACCGGCAGAGTTAGCCGAGTTGGCAAAACCGATGCTTGAGATGGTTAAGGGACTTACCTCCGCAATGGTTGGCATGCAAGTTGGTCAGTCATTGGCAGCGTTAGCAATGGAAGTAATGGGTGCTGCTGATGTTGGATTGCTGTTAACCGCACAACCAAAACCAGCCGTCATTACTAGTAAAGCCGATGCTTATGCCGCTGAGATTAGTGTTAATCCGGAAGACCTACTCCACTTCCTGGCTGCTCGTGAAATTGCCAGGCAGCGACTGTTCAATTCGGTTGACTGGTTGAGCGGAGCAATCATTACTGCCGTGGAAATTCATGCGGCCGGAATGCGAGTTGACACTGCCCGATTGCAATCTGCACTAGAAGGAATTGACCCAACAAATCCAGAAGCAATTGCGGCTGCACTCGAGGGTGGCGTGTTAACGCCAGAGCTAACCAAAGAGCAACAAGCAGCGTTGGTTCGGTTGGAAAATTTATTGGCGTTATCCGAAGGCTGGGTTGAAGTTGTTGTGGAATCTGCTGCTGCTGGAAAATTAGGAAACTATCCCGCAATGTTTGAATCTATTCGCAGACGTCGCGCCGCTGGAGGCCCCGCTGAGAATGCATTTGCTGCGCTAGTTGGCCTTGAACTCAGACCAAAACGGACTAGATCTGCTTATCAGTTCTTCCATCACCTAACCGAATTGATTGGAGCGGAGCGTCGAGATTACATTTGGCAAAACTTAGATGTATTGCCAAAAGAAGATGAGCTGGATAATCCAATTGAATTAGCAGAGCGAGTTGCTACGTCGCTTTAGTAACTATCGGCATGACTCATGCCGGCGAGAAATGCCTCCGCCTCCAAATACCTTGGGTGGCGTTTAACTAACTCATAAAATTCTTTATTATGGTCATGATGTAGCAAATGTACGAGCTCATGTAGTAGCACTACCTCAATCACATACTCCGGTGCGGTTGCCAACCTTTTTGCAATCCGAATGGTGCGATCAACTGATGTGCATGAACCGTGAAGTTCTCGCTGGCGAGTTGACCAAGTAATTGAAGTTGGTTTCAAAGCGCCAAATTCTGGTTGCAGATATTTAGTTAGCAACATCTCACTCAGTGCAATTAATTCTTCATCCCCCATCACTGATTCGGCAGCAATGATTCGAGAAGTTAACTCCAGAATGTGAGTATCGATCTCTTTTCTTGACATTCGAGCTGGCACCGAAATTATTAATCGGCCAGATTCTCGCCAAGCTGCAACTGATCGAGTGCGTTTTTTTGAGCGACGAACTTCCACCACTTCTTCGGTATTAGTAGGGGCAAACTCCAACTGAGTTTGCTCTTCGTCGCGCATTTGCACCTACTTGCCTTAAATTCTGTGAACTTTTTTTAATCCACACGGAAGTTTAGACAAATCGGGTGAATTTATGAGGAAATCAGCGAATCTTGATGAATAACCCAGCGGCTATCAACAGCGATATACACAAACTGTGCGCAAAAAACCAGCGCTATTCCCCAGGTTTTCCCCACCTTTCTCCACAAGCTACTTTGACTAGCGAATTCTCGACCTCTAATTTTCGCTTGGGTCCGGCGAGATAACGGATCTGGCGCCAGCAAGGGGAAGGCTGACGGCAGATTGTGTGCCTCGTCGGACTCATTTATTTTTTACTCACAAAGGCTATTTGAGAATCATTTTCATTAAGAATTTCTCGGCGCGCCTGTGTCTCTCAACCTGACATCGAGCACACCGAGCGCGTAGTGTGAGGGCGCTCTCGTGAGGGGGCTGGGAGGAGGAGATGCAATATGTCAGATTCATATACAGGTGAGGCCTACTGCGTAAAGTGCAAGGAGAAGCGAAGCTTCACTGGCAACATCGAAGTTACTAATGGTCGCCGCTTTGCTAAGGGTATTTGCCCAACTTGCGGAACAAAGGTAACCAGAATCTTGGGCAAGGCCTAAACCGAAACGTAGTATTCACAGACCCGCAGTCCAATGGCTGCGGGTCTGTCTTTTGTGGAGAAGATCAAACTGTGTCACAAAAGTGCGTTCTACTTCGGGACGTGGAACCAAATCAAAAGCCAAAACTGCGTAATGCCGCTGCCACTGCACTTCGAGATCGAAACTGCATTCAACTTAACTTAGATCCTGCTCACTCCCTGCTATTAACTGGTGAAGTCGGAAAAATACGACAATTCTTAAATTGTCTAGATGGCACTCATACTGTGGCAGAACTGATTGAAACTTATCCGTTTGCGCAATCTGCGTTATTCAGCCTAGCTAAGCGGGGCCTGCTAGAAACTGAATTGCTCAATAGCCAGCTAACTGCAGACCTAACGCCAATACAACTTCAGCAATTCATTATCAGCCAGCGAAGTTACCAAGCTGTTAATGGTGATCTGGATTATGCACAATTGCGATTGACTCGGTTAACAAACTCTTACTTATGGCTAGCAACCGTAGGCCCTGCTTCTGCCCTGTTGTCGCTCATGTTGGCGCAACAACAAATTGGCCGAATTAAGCTGGAGAAGCTCGAGGAATTCGCTACCGCAGATCTGCCGCCATGGCTAATCAGCTCAGCAATTGACATATCTAATCTTTTGCAACAAGCATCAGCAAAAATTAAGTTAACCCAACCTCCCGGCACTCCAGCGCCAGATTTAATAATCATTGCTGATGAGCCATGGCTGGATCCAGCAATTACGCGCAGTTATCTGAATCGTGGCATTCCACATCTATACATTGCACCAACCGTGTCGCAAGTTGCCGTAGGTCCGTTGGTGCTACCTGGTCAAACTAGTTGCCTTAACTGCGCTGAACAAATTATTTCCAATGTTGATCGATCGTGGCCAACTATGCGCAATTTGATCGGACCAAACCAAGTTGATCAGACTGACTGGGCGCTACTGCAACTATCGGTAAGTTTTGCCGCAACTGCAATTATCAGCGGGATCTCTAGTGGTTCTTGGGATAACTCGCCACTGCTTAATCAACAATGGCGGTTTCGCCTACCTGGACCGCGAATTGAAGTTCACCCACAGCCGGCCAGCATGTTCTGCGAATGCCAGTGGGGAAAACTGGCAGCCTAACCTGCGGGTGCGCAGATGCCCATTTCCAGCGAGAATTCCGCCATGTCAGAAATTCCTCGCCGAACTTTCACGAGAACCGCGCGCTTAGCATCGCTGCCGATAGGCGCGATGAGCAGGTCTGCTGCGAGTTTTGGTAAACGATTAACCGGGGTGTCGGCAGAGGAGATTGCGGCAGATAATCAGGCTCGAACCGCAGAGCAGTTGTTTCGGGTTTTAGGTGAACTTAAAGGCGGTGCCATGAAAATTGGCCAGGCCTTATCGGTAATGGAAGCTGCTTTTCCAGAAGATGTGGCAGCGCCATATCGAGCTTCCCTAACCAAACTTCAAGATTCCGCACCACCTATGTCGATGACCACGGTTGATGGTGTGATGCGAGGTGAGTTTGGTGAAAATTGGCGAGATCGATTTTTAGAATTTAGTGAAACACCGGCAGCGTCGGCATCCCTGGGTCAGGTTCACCAAGCAGTCTCAAAAGATGGTCGGAAAGTTGCAGTAAAGATTCAGTATCCAGGTGCAGATAAAGCTTTGCTGAATGACTTTGAACAAGCTGCCAGATTTGCGCGAATCGCTCAGCCGATTGCGCCAGGGTTAGATTTCAAATCTTTGATGGATGAAATGCGAAAAGTTTTGGCGGAAGAATTGGATTACTTCCGCGAAGCGCAGGCACAACGAAAATTTGCGCTCAGCTATGACGGTGATCCAAATGTTCGCATTCCACATATTCTTGCCGCAACAGCACATGTATTGATCTCGGAATGGCTCGAGGGGACGCCGTTATCGAGAATAATCGAGTCTGGAACTAAAGAGCAGCGTGATCATGCCGGTGAGCTTTATCAAACTTTCTTGCTCTCTGGTCCATCCCGAGTCGGAATGCTGCACGCTGATCCACATCCTGGAAATTTCCGCATAACACCAGATAACAAATTAGGTGTTTTGGACTTTGGTGCCGTCGCCCGATTACCGGAAGGCTTTCCATCAGCAATGGGTCAATTACTTGCCATTGCAATGACTGGCGATGCTGATCGAGTTATTGAAGTGATGCGTAGTCAAAACTTCATTTTGCCCGATGTGGAGATCAGCCCAACTGCTGTGCTGAACTACTTATCGCCATTTACCGAGCCCGCCCAAACCGAAAAGTTTGAATTTAATCGTGACTGGATGCGTGAACAATTTGGCCGCGTAAACGATCCGAGAAATCCAGATTTTTCAACTGGCCTAAAACTAAATCTGCCAGCGCAATACGTTTTAGTGCACCGAGTTTGGCTTGGTTGTATTGGCGTGCTCAGTCAACTAAATGCTGA
>JBMTAF010000038.1:0-7981 GCA_049428425.1 Candidatus Nanopelagicales bacterium | reverse complement strand
GGGATTGCCACTAAGTATTGCAATTCCCTAGTCGGGTTGGCGGGATTTGAACCCGCGACCCCTTGACCCCCAGCCAAGTGCGCTACCAAGCTGCGCTACAACCCGTTATTTTGCGTTTCTGATTCGTTGCTTAAATCGTATCGGTGTCCCAACGAAATCAAATTTTTCGCGCAAAGTGCGCTCTAGATGTCTTATGTATCCATCGTCCAATGGTCTCGATGTGAAGAGCGTGAAGGTTGGTGGCCGAATTCCCACTTGAGTCCCGAAGAGGATTTTTGCTTGCCTTCCTCCTCGTAATGGATGTGGGTATGCCATGACGAAATCCTTGAGATGCCGATTGAATTCAGAGGTTGGAATTCGTCGCTCCCAATTGTTTAATACCTCTAGAAGTAATGGCTCTAGTTTATTTAGTGCACGACCAGTCGTTGCTGAAATATTCAGCTGTGGAATCCAACGTTGTTGCTGTAAATCTAAATCAATCTCTCTCTGCAAATCCCTACGTCGGTTCTCATCAACTTGATCCCATTTATTAAAGCAGATGACAATCGCTTTGCCTGACTCTTCCGCCATGTTAATGATTCGACGATCTTGATCTGATAATTCTTCTGATGCATCAATAAGAACTACTATGACCTCGGCGCGATCAATCGTGCCCTGAGTTCGCAAAACTGCATAATACTCATGTCCAGAATCTTGCTTGTATTTTTTTCGAATGCCAGCAGTGTCAATAAATAACCATTTTCCAGAATCTAACTCTATGTATTCATCGATTGGATCCACGGTCGTTCCTGCAGTTTCACTGACCACAGCGCGTTTTGAACCCACTAGATAATTAAGTAAACTGCTTTTGCCTACATTTGGTCTACCTAAAATGGCTACAGATCGAGCATCTTTTGGTTTAGAAAAACGCTTTGATTCTAAGGGCAGCTCATTAACTATTCGATCAAGAAGATCTCCTGCTCCCCTGCCATGTAAGGCGGAAACATTTATCGGCTCACCTAAACCTAGGCTCCATAGTGATGCGGAGTCGGATTCTTCTTTAGGTGAATCAACCTTGTTGGCAATGAGTATCACGGGAACTTTTGCATCGCGAAGTTTTCGTATAAGTAGGTCATCGTCATCGGTCGCACCTACCGTGGCATCAACAACCATAAGGCAGATGTCGGCGTCATTTAGGGCAAATTCCGCTTGACGGGCCACTTGTTCGTACATGCCAATCGCCTTGGGATCCCATCCGCCGGTATCTACGATGACAAAATCCCGTCCATTCCATTCGGTTTGATAAGAAACACGATCCCGCGTCACTCCCGGAGTATCTTCAGTTACTGCGCTTCGTTGCCCAATAAGACGGTTAACTAAGGTTGATTTTCCAACGTTGGGTCTTCCCAGTACCGCAACAACCGGAAGTAACTCTTGAAAATTCTCGTGATTATCAAGATTATCCAGTTCAAGAAGATATTCGCCTGCATCTTCCGCAGAAATTACTTGGATCATGTGGTCTATTACTTCTGATAAAGCCAATTCTGACGTATCAATAACAGTAGCATCGCTATCAATTCCAAGCGGAGAAATAGTACGTGTCATATCTCGCTGGTCACGCTGAAGAATTGAGTCGCGGGTATCTGATAGCTCGCCCTTGATCTCCGCATTTCGTCGGCGGGCTCTTACATCTTCATTTGCTGTTAAGAAAAACTTGAAGTCCGCATTAGGAAGCACAACCGTTGCAATATCTCTGCCTTCGACCACGATGCCGTCCGAAGAGTCTTTCGCAGATTCTATTAATTGCAATTGTTTAGCAAAAAGATAGCTCCGCACCTGAGGCACTGCACTCCAAATGGATGCGATCTCAGATACCCTTTCAGTGCGTATTTCGCTCGATATTTCCTCTCCATTAAGCCTCACCCACTGTTCTAACGGATCCAGGGAGATCTCTATTTCGCATTTTGAAAGACTTTCAACAATGTCAGACTCGACATTTTGATCTAACTTAAGATGATCAAGATATATTGCTATGGCCCGATAAAGAGCTCCTGTGTCCAGATAAGAAAAAAGTAGGGCATGCGCTACACCTTTTGCTGCTGACGATTTTCCAGTCCCGCTTGGGCCATCAATAGCAATTTGAATGAAATTACTCACGTATTTCCCAGCCTGCATCTTTGAATGCTGCTCTGGCCCGTTGATGCTCATTCTCCGCAACTAAAATAGACAAAATAGCAACAGGTTTATTCAAAACGTGATCAATAGAAACATCTTCAATATTTAAATCAATTTCGCCAGCCAGGGCGAAAGCAGCAGCTAATGCACCTGGCTTATCCGGAACCAATATCTTGATGGCCGCAAACTTGGTCAATTTGCCACCATGCTTTCCGGGTAAGTGTGAAGCCTTTTGGGAAGATGTAACTAGGCGTTCGGCAACTTCTGCTGAGGTGCCATGCGCCAATAAGTCTCGCATTTGCGACAAATTTTCCTGGTAGCGATCGAGTGCTTTAACCACGTTATGCCTATTTGCCATCAATATTTGGGCCCATAGCGAAGGACTACTTACTGCAATTCTTGTCATATCTCTAAACGCCGGACCTGCAACTTCTAAATTGGCACCTGAATCGACACAAACTTCTGCCAAATTGCTTGATACCAATTGAGGAAGGTGAGAAATGTAGGCAACAATAGAATCATGTTCTGATGCTGGAACACTTACCGGCACTGACCCAAATTCATTAATAAAATCAGATAAAGATTTGGCGGATTCTCTATTGGTCGAGTTTTCACACACAATCCAGATTCGATCTACAAAAAGCGAAGGATCAGCAGCTCCTGCACCGGATATCTCTTTGCCTGCCATCGGATGAGATCCAACATAACGATGCGATTGTGATCCCTTAACAATTTCGGATTCAAACGATGCTTTAACGGATGCAACGTCACTAACAATTGCCCTTGGAAATTTGTCTAACGCAGAGACTATTTCTGCTAAAACTTGCTCGGGCGGTACTGCAATTAAGACTAGATCAACTTCACTTGCGCTCAACGACGTTGCGGCACTGCCCTTTTCCTTCAGGGTTGTCATTGGCTCTGGATTGCTATCAGTGATGCTGTGAATTATTTTCAATTCAGAGAGCCGCAATGACATGCTGCCACCAATCAGGCCAGCACCAACTATGTGGACTTTACCTATTCTCACTGGGCAATATCCAAACGCAATACTTCAGCACCTCTGAGATAAACATGGCTAATTTGGTTTCGAGGCTTATCTGTTTCCACCTGCATCATTACTCTTACCACGAGTTCTAAAGCACCAGCTACATCCATCTCGACACTGCAGATGAGTGGAATATCGCGCCAGCCTAATTTCCTGGCAGCGGCAGCTGGGAAACCGCAATGAATATCAGGCGTAGCGGTGAAGAAAACACTAATGACATTGTCGGTTTCGAGCTGATTTCGATTGAGCATCTCAAGCAATAATTCAGAGACTGCATCATCCATTTCGGTTAGATCGTCACGACTAAGCTTGGTAGCCCCCCTGATTGCACGAATACTCATTTACTTATCCTACTTCTATTCGCCTGTAACCGATTTGAGCGCGGCTATCTCTTGTGAGGTTAGCCGTCGCATCTGACCAGATTTCAAGTCTTTCAATTCGATTGGTCCCACCGCGATGCGAATTAGTGAACGGATCGGAAAACCCATTTCTTCGAAGGCTCTTCTAACAATACGGTTACGCCCTTCATGTATAGCAACCTCGATTATTGCTTCATTCTTTGTGCTATCAACCACTTTGAAATCGTCGAAACGGGCAAGTCCATCATCCAGCATGATTCCTTGCTTCAATCTCTTTCCCATATCTTTTGGAACGGGTGCTTGAATCTTCAATAAATACCGTTTTGAGACACCAAATGCTGGGTGAGTTAAGCGATTGGCCAATTGGCCATCATTTGTAAGTAATAACAATCCCTCAGTATCAGCATCAAGACGCCCAACATGAAACAATCTATCTGACCTATCAGCCAGATAATCGCCAACACAAGGTCGATGCATTTCATCATGCATTGTGCTTAATACCCCAACTGGTTTGTTTAGCATTAGCCAAGTTTTTTCGTCACTAAAATTGATCAGGTCACCATCTACCCTAATTTCAGCTAAATCAGGATCGACTCGCATTCCTTGAATGGAAACAACTTTGCCATCGACTGTGACACGACCCTGAGCGATTAACTCTTCACAAGCTCGCCTGGATCCAATACCTGCTGATGCAAGAACTTTTTGTAACCGAATCCCTTCGGTGGCCATATTGTTCACTCCGTATCGATCGTACTTTCAGTAAGTGCTTCAATCACTTCAATATCAGGCAAGAATTGTTCAATAGCCGGTAAATCATCAAGCGATTGGATTCCCAATCTTTCTAGGAAAAGATCTGTTGTGTGCAGTAATAGTGCACCACTACCAACTTCTAACCCAGACTCATGAACTAACCCTCTAGCTATCAGGGTTCTAATTACGCCATCCACATTAACACCTCTTATCGCTGCAACCCGTGCTCTAGTGGTTGGTTGGCGATATGCGATCACCGAGAGGGTTTCCAGAGAAGCTTGGGTTAGGCGAGCATTCTGACCATCTTTAACATAACGCTCAATTAGATCGGAACAAACTGATGCCGTATAGAACCGCCATCTACCATTTACTTCCCGTAATTCATAGCCACGTTGTTGTTCAATGCATTCACGCTGAAGTTTCTCGAGTGCAACTTTCACCTCACGTTCGGGTGCTTGTGTATGCTGGGCCAGATCTAGCACAGTGATGCCGTCATCTTGTAACAGAATCAACGCTTCTAGAGCTGCTGATAATGATGGTGCACCAAGACCAGAATGATTAATTACCTCATCATTTTGCACTTCAGTCATTAGGAATCTGCTCACTCTCTACTTCTTCGTCAAATTCAGTCTCAGAGATAAGTACCGAATCATCAGAACCCTCCCACTGCAAATGGAGAGGTCCTAGGGGTTCGGGTTGGGTAAAAGTGATTAATCGCTGGCGGAATAACTCTAATATTCCTAAGAATCTTGCAACAAAGTGCCCCCGGGTTTCACAATCGGCAACTAGTTCAGAGAATTCAAGATTGGGTTTAGGTCGAAGTTTCGCTACGATAATCTCAGTTTGCTCTTTCACGCTCACTAGTGGTGCGTGCAGATGCGACGTCGAAATATCAGCTAATTGCTTAGGCATTAACGATCTAACCGCAATGGCTGCAAATTGGGCAGGCGAAATGTCAATGACTACTTCTGGAAGAAGTAAGTTGAAACCAGGATCAAAACCTGCTGTTCGTGGCCATCTCCTTGGCGCGAGCTCCATCATCTCTTTTAGCACACCGGAAACCTGTTTGTACGCACGATATTGCAACAATCGAGCAAACAAGATATCTCGAGCCTCTAAATATGCGATGTCCTCTTCATCTTCAACCTCACCACTAGGAATGAGTCTTGCGGTTTTCAAGTCCAGTAGTGTTGCTGCAACCACCAGGAAACTACTTATCTCTTCTAGAGCTAATTTAGAACCATTTTCGCGTAGATACCTCAAAAAATCATCTGTTACCTGTGAAAGAGCAAGCTCAGTTACCTCTAATTTGTGCTTTGCAATTAGCGACAGCAATAAATCAAACGGCCCAGAAAACTCATCGAGAGCTACTTGAAAAGATCGACTGCTCAAATCTGGTTCAAGCTGCGTTGTTAAGGTCATGAAAGTCTAGTCAGCAATTCTTTAGCAACTTCTTGATATTGCTTTGCTCCAGAATGATTAGGTTCAATCTCGAGTAAAGGTTTACCTTGAACCTGCGCATCAGGGAACTTAATTGTTCTAGTAATTGGCGTTTTGAAAAGTTGACCCTTAAACGCATCCTTGATTCGCGCTAGCACTTCCCGTGCGTGATAGGTTCTAGGATCGTACATAGTGGCTAATACGCCATCTATTTGCAATCGTGGGTTGATTCGTCCTTGAACCTTCTTGATTGAATCAATCAATAGGGCAACACCGCGTAGCGCAAAATACTCACACTCAACTGGAATAATCACGCCATTTGCGGCTGCCAATGCATTGATGGTTAGTAAACCTAGCGAAGGCTGGCAATCAATTAAGACAAAGTCGTAATTATCAAGTTGAGGCAACAAGACGCTAGCAAGAACTTGCTCTCGTCCAACTTCACTTACTAATGCCATCTCTGCTGCGGCAAGATTCATTGCGCATGGCAATAAATCAACGCCAGATGCGACTTGCCTGATAACAACATCATCGAAAGATATGTCAGGAGTTGACATGATCAATTCAAATACAGTGGGTTTTCCTTCAGAAGGTTTTACACCTAAACCAACTGATAGCGCACCTTGCGGGTCAAAATCAACGAGCAGAATCCGTTTCCCAGTTGCCGCCAGCGCCGCACCTAAGTTAATTGTTGATGTGGTTTTGCCCACACCACCTTTTTGATTGACGATAGCAATGACCCGACCAGGATTTGACCCGGATGAATTCCGGCTAGGCAGAGTAAGGTCTAAGCCAGCTAGCTCTAGGTCCTCGGACACGTCTCCCCCTTATTTCTGCCCCGTATCCTAATCAATTGCCCTGGGGTGGCTATGTGCATAAACACTTCGTAGGGCGTCTATCGTCACTTTCGTATAGATCTGTGTGGTTGCGACCGATGAGTGTCCCAATAACTCCTGCACCACCCTTATGTCGGCTCCGCCCTCCAATAGATGAGTTGCAAATGAGTGACGCAAGCTATGGGGTGTAATTTCATCGATTTTGGCTGTCTGCGCAGCCCTATTTATGATTCCCCAGATTCCTTGTCTAGTGAGCCTGCCACCTCGGAAATTTCGAAAAAGTGCTGCTGTATCCGTCTTGACCCCACTCACTAACGCTGGCCTTGCTGAAATTAAGTATTGATTTAGTGCATTAGTTGCAAACTCCCCAATTGGAACCAGGCGCTGTTTGTTTCCTTTTCCCGTCAGCTTAACTACTTTATCAACCAGGTCTACATCGTCAACATCAAGATTTACAACTTCAGATATTCGCGCCCCAGTTGCGTACATTAATTCAAGAATCGCACGATCTCGGTAATCTGTAGGTTCATTCAATTTAGTTAAATTTAATATAGCCTCAACTTGAGCTATTGATAATGCTTTAGGTAGGCGTATTGGCAATTTTGGTGGGACAACGGATAGTGTGCAATCAGTTGTAATGAATTTCTCTTTAAGTGCATACCTAAACAAACCCTTAATTGCAGCAAGGTGTCTATTAATGCTTCGAGCAGACATTTTCGATTGATTAAGAGCGCTTAAATAATTCTGCACCTGACTAGTTGTTACATTATCAATAGACGAGATACCAGAATCCAATAAATATGCAGTAAATCGATTTAGATCAGTCCGATATGCACTGATAGTATTTTCAGATAGGCCTCGCTCAACAATTAAGTGATCAAGAAAGAGCTGTTTGCACCGCTCTATACCTAGCATTAGCTCAGTGAATTGAATTCAACTGTTGGGATGTTGAAGGCATCACCGACTGCTTGATAATAAAGCTCACCCTGGTGAGTGTTCAGACCCAGTGCGAAATTCGGATCTGATTTAAGTGCTGCTTTCCAACCCATGTTGGCAATCTTCATTACATAAGGCAAAGTAGCATTTGTTAATGCGTAAGTGCTGGTATTGGGCACCGCACCAGGCATATTGGCCACACAATAAAATATCGAATTGTGAACCTGGTAAGTTGGTTCCTCATGAGTTGTCGGATGTGAATCTTCGAAACAGCCACCTTGATCGATACTGATATCAACTAAAACCGAGCCTGTCTTCATTCGGGATACAACCTCGTTAGACACCAGTTTTGGCGCTTTACTGCCTGGAATTAATACAGCTCCAATTACTAAATCCGCATCCAGCACGGCTCTCTCAATAGCCAACGAATTTGCGAATTGCGCTTGAACTTTGCCATCAAA
>JBMTAF010000037.1:0-8309 GCA_049428425.1 Candidatus Nanopelagicales bacterium | reverse complement strand
TTGATTTCGGTTCAGGCAATTACTGATGGTAGAAGTGTGACATCAATTGGAGTTTCGCCAGGACAAAGCACGGTAGATATTTCAGCATTGCCACAAAATGCAAATGTAACGATCAAAACTGTAATTCGAGATGTTGATTCCGGCGAAGAAACCATTATTGATAATCCAGTAATTGAAACTCCAAAAGCTGATATGCCAGTGCTGGAATCTGCCAGAGATGCTGAAGTTGATAAAGCGACAATCTCGGCACCATCAGTATCAGCAGTCACTATTGATGCCACCGGCCACAAAGTGGTAACTTTCGAAACGCCAGTTATCCCAGATTTTGATCCAACTAAGACAAACGTTTCACTACAAGTTGTACAACGTGGCTCTGGTTCCACCACTTCAGTAGGCCTTGGTGGTGAAGGCGGCCAAATAACTATTGGTAGCATCGGGCCAGATTTAGATTATGAAGTAAAAATTGTGGTTCGTGATCTAACCACTGGGGAAGAAACGATAATTCGCGGATCTGATATCACTAAGCCGTAATCTCAAACCAATACCCTAAATGTGTTTGGTGACCAGGCTGGAAGGCGAATGAATCAAGGGAGTGAGTGACACCAATCAAGTGGCTGGAATTAGTCTGTAACTTCGGCAAGAACCTAATAGGCTTCGGGTATGGTTGAAATTCAGACCCATGTCAGCCTTGCGCCATTTACTACCTTGAAAATTGGAGGTAAGGCAGTTGAATTTGTTGTTGTTCGATCTGACAAAGAGCTGATAGAGGCTTTGGAGTTTTCCGGACCAATACTCTTACTTGGTGGCGGTAGTAATCTACTAATTTCCGATAATGGATTTAATGGTCGAGTCGTCCATATAAATACACATGGAATCGAGCAAGTATCTCAGGGCGTGAAAGTCGCTGCTGGTGAGAGTTGGGATAAATTCGTGACATGGGCAGTTAGTAACGGTTACGGGCAACTCGCGCCACTAACTGGAATTCCAGGAACGGTTGGCGCAACACCAATTCAAAATGTTGGGGCTTATGGCACTGAGGTCAGTGAATTGATTTCATCAGTCGAAGTCTTGAACCGCGACACCAAGGCAACCACTAACTTTTCTAACGAAAATTGCCAGTTTTCTTATCGAAGCAGCATATTCAAAACAAGCCCGGGTAAATATGTAGTTTTGAGTGTGACTTTTCAGCTAGATCAAACTAATGAAGTTAAAGTCAAGTACGATGAATTGGCGAAGAAGCTGGGAATTGAGGTTAATTCCAGCGCATCTGCTTGGGACGTATTTAATGCAGTCCGAGACTTACGATCAAGCAAGGGAATGTTGCTTGACGAAACTGACCGTGATACCTACTCAGTTGGTTCCTTCTTCTTAAATCCTCGAATCACAAGTGAGCAGCGAGCGCAATTGCCATCAGATGCGCCATCTTGGTTGCAGCCTGATGGGATGTGGAAAGTATCAGCAGCTTGGTTAATTAATCAGGCTGGCTTTAACCGTGGCTTTGAGCATGGGAATGCTGGTCTCTCAACTAAACATCCGTTAGCAATTATTAATCGGAATAATGCAACTGCCAAAGAAGTAATTTCTTTGGCCAAACTAATTCAAACTAGAGTTTTAGAAGATTTTGGAATCAAGCTTGAGCTTGAACCGCAAATAATCTGATTTAAACTAATTATTTCGTTTTTGATCAGTTAGTTGATTAATTTCTGTATTCTCGCTACACCTTCAGCAATGTCTGCATCGCCTAACGCATAACTCAACCGGAGGTAACCTGGCGTACCAAATGCCTCACCGGGAACTACTGCCACTTCAACTTCATCCAAAATTATCGTCGCTAACTCAGCTGAAGATGTAACCTGCTTACCATTAATAGTTCTACCGATCACATCTTTAACGGATGGATAGGCATAGAAAGCGCCTTCTGGCATTGGACAATTAAAGCCATTGACTTTATTAAGTTCAGCAACAATTAGTCTGCGTCGTCGATCAAAAGCTGACTTCATCTCTTCAACTGCGGTTAAGTCACCTGCCACTGCCGCTAATGCCGCCGCTTGGGCAATGTTGTTTACATTGCTAGTAGCGTGAGATTGCAAATTAGTTGCAGCCTTAATTACATCTTTTGGCCCAATCATCCAACCTACTCGCCAGCCAGTCATGGCATAGGTTTTTGCAACACCATTGATAATGACGCATTTATCAGTTAGTTCCGGATTAAGAACTGGCATAGAAGCAAACAAGGCATCACCGTAAATCAAGTGCTCATAAATTTCATCAGTTACTACCCAGAGATCATTCTTTACTGCCCAGTCGCCAATTTCCCTTAGTTGCTCTGGGGAATAAACCGCACCAGTTGGATTTGATGGTGAGACCATCAGCAAAACTTTGGTTTTTGAAGTTAGCGCTGACTGTAATTGGTCACCTCTTGCTCGATAGCCAGAAGTTTCATCTGTCATTACAACGACAGTTTTGCCACCAGCTAGTGCAATTGCTTCTGGATAAGTGGTCCAATATGGCGCGATAACAATTACTTCATCGCCTGGATCTAATAATGTTGCAAACGTGTTGTAGAGCGCCTGTTTGCCACCATTAGTTACCAATACATTTGCTGGATCAACATCAAACTTAGAATCTCGCAGCGTTTTTGCTGCAATCGCCTCACGCAGCGCTGGCAGCCCATTAGTTGGACTGTATCGATGCATTGCTGGGTTCCTGGCAGCAGCAATTGCTGCTTCAACGATCGGAGCTGGGGTGGGAAAGTCAGGTTCGCCAGCACCAAAGCCAATCACCGGGCGACCCTGAGCTTTGAGGGCTTTCGCCTTGGCATCGACAGCTAATGTGGCAGATTCACTGATGGCAGCAATCCGAGCAGAGATTCGATTCTTAGACATGGGGCGGATTGTGGCAGATGCTGGGGAGAGCGAGCGAGGGGCTCAAAACCTAGACGCATTACACTCCCGCTTCTGCCCAATTGCTTAAAGGCGACTGGGCGTCCGAGGGTCGTAGCTCAATTGGTAGAGTTCCGGTCTCCAAAACCGGCGGTTGGGGGTTCGAGTCCCTCCGGCCCTGCAGGTCCCCTCGGCCTAGCGAGTCCGTATAAATGCGGATGCGTTAGCGTGGGTTGGTTATGAAAGAGGCGAAGTGAGCGAGTCAGAAGTATTACCTTCACACGAAGGTGAAGCACGCAAAGGTCTGTTTGGCCGGATGCGTGGCTTTCTGCATGACATTTCAGTTGAGCTTCGCAAAGTTATCTGGCCAACTCGTCGTGAACTAAGTGTTTACACCTCAGTAGTTTTGATTTTCCTACTGTTCATTACTGCCTTCATCACCGTTCTTGATTTTGGCTTTGGTCAGATCACGCTATTCCTATTTGGGTCTTAGGCGATTTTTATGACAACTAATAGTCCATTTGAATATCAACCAGCAGATGCAGTTGCTGTTGATGAAGTAGTTGACGACGTAATTGCTGAAGCAACTGTTAATGAACCGATGAATACTGAGCCTGAAGTTACTGATGCTGTTGCCACAGCAGAAGTTACCGATACCTCCGCAGATGTGGTAGCAGAAGAATCACAACCTGTCTTGGATCCAGTTGCTGAATTCATGGAATCCATGAAAGCCAAAGAAGGCAAGTGGTATGTGTTGCAGTCTTACTCTGGAATGGAAAAGCGCGTAAAGGCAAATTTGGAATCCCGTATTCACACGATGAATATGGAAGATGAAATTTTCCAAGTTGAAGTTCCAACCGATATGGTTGTTGAAATTAAGAACGGTGTTCGAAAGAACGTTTTGAAAAATCGTTTTCCAGGCTATGTGCTAGTTCGAATGCACATGACTGATGAATCATGGGGAGTTGTTCGTCACACTCCAGGAGTTACCAAGTTTGCTGGAGCAGTTGCTCACAATGCCCAACCAATGCCACTAACTTTGGAAGAAGTTGCCGACATATTGGCACCAAAGATTGAAGCTCCAGTTGCAGTTGCTGCCAAAGGTGGCGGCAAAGGCAAGACCGCAAAAAGTGTTGCCGTATTGGATTTCAATGTTGGCGATTCAGTTACCGTAATTGACGGTCCGTTTGCCACATTGCAAGCAACAATTTCTGAAATCAATTCAGATACCCAAAAAGTTATTGGCCTAGTTGAGATCTTTGGTCGTGAAACACCAGTTGAGCTCAGCTTTAGTCAGATCGCAAAGAGTTAGTTTTAGGTAAGGAAAAGGAACAACATGGCACCATCGAAAAAAGTAGCCGGCTTAATCAAGCTACAGATCCAAGCTGGAGCTGCTAACCCAGCACCACCAATTGGTCCTGCGCTCGGTCAGCATGGTGTAAACATCATGGAGTTCTGCAAGGCCTACAACGCAGCCACGGAAGCGCAAAAGGGTCAGGTAATCCCAGTAGAGATCACTGTTTATGAAGATCGCTCATTTACCTTCATCCTAAAGACTCCGCCAGCGGCAAGATTGATCTTGAAGTATGCCGGAATTGAAAAGGGCGCTGATAATCCACTTCGAAACAAAGTTGGTTCGCTGTCAAAGTCACAGGTAAAAGAGATCGCTGAAATCAAAATGAGCGACCTAAATGCCAATGATGTTGACGCCGCGATGAAGATCATTGAAGGTACAGCACGATCGATGGGCGTGACCATCACGGAATAGTTTTTCGAAGGTAACTTCGAACGGCAGAAATGCCAGTGGGAGAGCTAGTAACGGTACTAGTTCGATTGCACCACGAACGAGAGGTAACAAATGAAGAAGAGCAAAGTTTGGCGCAAATCAGCTGAACTAATTAAGCCAGATACCCAATATCCAGTTGGCGAAGCCATGGAAATTGCACTTAAGACTGCAAATGGCAAACCACACACAGTTGATGTTTCAATCAAACTTGGCGTTGACGTTCGTAAAGCTGAACAGATGGTTCGCGGAACGGTAAATCTGCCACATGGCACCGGAAAGACAGCACGAGTAATTGTGTTTGCTGGTGGTGTCAAAGCTGATGAAGCCCGCGCTGCTGGCGCTGATGAAGTTGGTGGCGATGAACTAGTTGCCAAGGTTGCTGGTGGCTGGACAGATTTTGATTCAGCAGTAGCAACCCCAGACATGATGGGCAAAGTAGGAACTTTGGGTAAAGTGCTTGGCCCTCGAGGACTTATGCCAAATCCAAAAACTGGCACCGTAACTATGGATGTTGCCAAAGCAGTTTCTGATATCAAGGGCGGAAAGATTGAATTCCGTACTGATAAGCAGGCGAACCTTCACTTTGTAATTGGTAAGGCAAACTTCACTGCCGATCAACTAAAAGATAATTTCAATGCTGCAATTGATGAAGTAATGCGACTTAAGCCATCAAGCGCTAAGGGACGTTACATTCAGTCTTGCACTGTTTCCACCACCTTTGGCCCTGGCATCAAGGTTGATCCGGGTGTAAAGAGCGGTGCTGACAGCGAAGACGCTGAGTAAAGAACGGTAGACCAAGGGGGCGCTGCCCCGGGCAATCCCCCTTGGCTTTACAGTTCTCCTCTGCCACAGACCGTTGGTTAGTTACGCAAGTAACTACTAAGGCCCGAAGGGCGCCCACGCAGGCGAGTACGTTGACTCAAGAAATTGAGTTCACCCCGTGCCGTCTGCACGGGGTTTTTTGTTTGAATTGGAAGGAGCCAAATGGCACGGCCAGACAAGAGCGCTGCTGTTACGGAGTTGACTGAGTCATTCCGTAGTGCAGAAGCTGCAGTGTTGACTGAATATCGAGGCTTGACTGTTGCTGAACTAAAGCAGCTTCGTCGTGACTTGGCAGCCAATGCTTCTTACATCGTTGCGAAGAACACTCTCACCAAGCGTGCTGCTAAGGACGCAGGTATTGATGGGTTGGACGAACTACTAGTTGGACCTAGTGCGATTGCGTTTGTTAAGGGCGATGCAGTTGAGACCGCTAAAGGAATTCGTGATTTTGCTAAAACAAATCCACTGCTAGTAATTAAGGGTGGAGTTTTCGAAGGCAAAGTTATCTCTGCTGATGATGTTAAGAAACTTGCAAATCTTGAATCACGTGAAGTACTTCTTGGCAAGATGGCTGGTGCAATGCTGGCTTCGCTTACCAAGGCGGCATATCTGTTCAATGCGCCGCTTTCACAAGCAGCCAGAGCAATTGATGCGCTTCGCGCAAAAGCAGAGTCAGATCCATCAGTACTTAAAGGTGCCGCACCAGCTGCACCTGCAGCAGAAGCTGCACCAATAGTTGAAGAAGCTGCACCAGCAGCTGAAGCAACCGAAGAAGTTTCTGCAGTTGATGCTGCAGAGAGCAACAACTCCGCAGCAGACGCTGCTGAGCAAACCGAGGGCTGAGCCCAACAATCAAGTTCCGGCCCTCGGCCGGGTTAGTGAAAGGACGCCAACATGGCGAAGATGAGCACTGATCAACTGCTCGAGGCTTTCAAAGAGATGAGCCTTATCGAGTTGTCAGAGTTTGTAAAGCAATTTGAAGACACCTTTGGTGTTACTGCAGCAGCACCAGTTGCAGTTGCCGCAGCAGCACCAGCTGCTGGTGGTGGCGATGCAGGTGGCGCAGCTGAGAAGGATGCATTCGATGTAATCCTTGAAGATGGCGGCGCTAACAAGATCGCTGTTATTAAGGAAGTACGTGCGCTAACCAACCTAGGTCTAAAGGAAGCTAAGGATCTAGTTGAAGCAGCACCAAAGCCAGTTCTTGAAGGTGCAAAGAAAGATGACGCTGATAAGGCCAAGGCAGCTCTAGAGGCTGCTGGTGCAAAGGTCACCGTTAAGTAAGTCCAAATTGTGAGAGGGGCTGGCGAATGCTGGCCCCTTTTGCATTTTTGTGGGGAGAAAGACCCCCAAGAGTGGACTTGACAAACTGGCCCCTAAGATTTTCCTTCCTGTCCAGACTCATATATGGCACTCAAGTGATCATGCCTTGGGTGTACGCGGTGTCGGACAAGCATTGGCATGAATATTCCTTAATAGCTCGGAAGGATTGCCTTGGCTGCCTCGACCAATAAAGTCTCATCCAAAGCGGTACGTGTTTCATTCGGAAAAGTAAAAGAAACACTTGAAGTTCCAAATCTCCTAGATCTCCAACGCGAATCATTTGAATGGTTGATTGGCGACCCAGCTTGGCGCGCCCGCGTTCAAGCTGCTGTTGATTCTGGGAAAACTGAAGTCCCACGTCAAAGTGGTCTAGAAGAGATCTTTGAAGAGATCTCGCCAATTGAAGATGTTGCCGGAACTATGTCGTTGTCATTTCGCGACCACAGATTTGAACCACCAAAGAACACAATCGAACAATGCCGTGATAAGGATGCAACCTATTCAGCAGCACTGTTTGTGACTGCAGAATTCATGAATAACGAAACTGGTGAAATTAAGTCCCAGACTGTATTCATGGGCGATTTCCCGCTGATGACAAATCGAGGCACATTTATCATCAACGGTACCGAGCGAGTTGTAGTATCGCAGTTAGTTCGTTCTCCCGGCGTTTATTTTGAACATGAAGTTGATAAAGCAACTGAAAAAGATTTGTTCACTGCGAAAATCATTCCTTCTCGTGGTGCTTGGTTAGAGTTTGATATCGACAAAAAGGACACAGTTGGTGTTCGTGTTGATCGTAAGCGTCGTCAACCTGCAACAACATTCCTCCGCGCAATTGGCGTACCAAGTGAGGTAATTGCTGAACGCTTTGGTCAGTTCCCAACAATGGCGAATTATTTTGAAAAAGAATTGCCAGGTACTCAAGACGATGCGTTATTGGATCTTTATCGAAAACTACGTCCAGGTGAACCACCAACAGTTGAAGCATCACGTCAGTTGTTGGACAACTTGTATTTCAATCGCAAGCGCTATGACTTGGCAAAAGTTGGCCGCTTTAAGCTGAACCACAAACTTGGCACTGATGCTGAGCTAACCGATTCAGTGCTTTCGTTAGAAGACATCCTTACTACTGTGGAATATCTGGTTAGATTGCACGCTGGCGAAGCTGAGATGAAGTCTCAGCGCGGCAATGTTGCGATTGCATTTGATGATATCGACCACTTTGGTAATCGACGCCTTCGCTCAGTTGGTGAATTGATTCAGAATCAGATCCGAACTGGTTTGTCTCGAATGGAGCGCGTAGTTCGCGAGCGAATGACCACTCAAGATGTGGAAGCAATCACGCCACAGACTTTGATCAACATTCGACCAGTTGTGGCAGCACTGAAGGAATTCTTCGGTACTTCACAGTTGTCGCAGTTCATGGATCAAACCAATCCAATTTCAGGTTTAACTCACAAGCGCCGATTGTCAGCGCTTGGTCCTGGTGGTTTATC
>JBMTAF010000036.1:0-8362 GCA_049428425.1 Candidatus Nanopelagicales bacterium | reverse complement strand
GTGAGAAAATCTAGATATTCATCTTCAGTTAACTGAACAATTTGCATGACTAACCTAAGCGAGATCTAAGCAGTGCAATATCAGCTGCTTGCTCAGCTGCTTCACCTGGTGTTTCGGTAATTACTGGCGCATTAGCAGCTTTGATTGCGGCAACTAAAACATCTAGATCAATATTGCCCTGACCGATATTCGCATGGCGATCGCGACCAGAACCAGCAGCATCTTTGGAATCATTGGCATGAACCAAATCTATTTTGCCAGTTATTGCGGTGATCTTTTCTACTGCAGTTGCTAAATCCATCCCGCCCGCCCAGGCGTGACAAGTGTCAAAACAAAAACCAACTCCGCTATGCCCAACGTGATCCCAGAGTTTGGCAATTGCCTCAAGATGTCGAGCCATTGCTCGCTCACCGCCGGCAGTGTTTTCAATAAATACTGGCACTTTCATCTCTAATTGATCAACCGCTTTTTTCCAGTTGGCAAAACCCAGTTCCGGATCATCTTCTTTCGGTACATGCCCACCATGAACGATCACCCCTTTAGCACCAATGGCAAAAGCGGCATCCACCGTTTGTTGCAGGGCTTTTCGAGATGGGATTCGTACCTTGTTATTAGTGGTTGGAATATTTATTAAATAAGGTGCATGAACATACGCATCAATCCCAGCATCCAACAGCGCTTGTTTCATGCCTTCAGCGCCGCCGGGATGAGAAAAGGTTGGGGCGGACCAAGATTGGGGATTGCCTAAAAAGACCTGAACAATGTCAGCACCGCGGAGTTCTGCCTCAGCAACCACATTTGCGGGCGATACGTGAGCACCAATTTTGACCATTGCCTAAGCCTAGAGTGGTTATGGTGATTTACCGAACCTATTTGGTCAATTAGATTTCGCCAATGGCTAAAACCGTGATCGATAAGCACCTAAGCCGCTTACCGCAAGCACAAGCGAAGACTTTGCTGGAGCTGCGCGATCTGTTAATCAAATTGTTGCCTGGCGCAACCGAAGAAATCTCATACAACTTAGCCACGATAAAGATTGCTGGGGTTGGGCTTATCTCATTTGATGGTTTTAAAAACCATAACAGCATTTTTCCATCATCTGGACAGATAACTAAATCTTTAGCGAAAGATTTAACTAACTTTGAATACAGCAAAGGTGCAATTAAATTTCCGTTAGGCCAGAAGATTCCAGCGGCGCTGGTAAAGAAGATTGTGAAGCATCGAATCGCCGAGATCAATGCTAGCTATCCAAGAAAATCTGGCGAGTATTTAGAGTTTTACGATAACGGCCGATTGAAAGCGGTAGGTAAATACAAAGCTGGCAAACTTCATGGCAGCTGGCAGTGGTATCGAAAAGATGGCACTAAATTACGAAGTGGTCAATTCAAATTAGGTGAACAAGTTGGAACTTGGATAACTTACGATCAAGCCGGGAAGCCATATAAAGCAACCAAAATTGGCTAGCTGATGTCACCAACTTTTTCCCACATTTTCGCAAGCACCCACCATTGGCCATCAATCCAGACTAAATTCAAATAGTCTTGCATTACGCCACCAAACATTTCGAGCTGTGGCTTTACCAAGGCCAGCGTTGGTGAGATTTGATCAAACATAAGAACTCGATCATCTCGCTTCTCTCCCTTACTTGCTGGCGATTCTCGGATTGCTACGGCTTCCCGATAAACATCGTATGGTCTAAGCGAGATCGTGCCACCTTGGGCGGAATACAAGGTGCAATCTTTATGAAATACTCGATCAAACTTTTCCATGTCTTGGAAATGCATTACATCGAAGTAGTCATCAATTAATTTCTTTATTTCCGGATCAATATTCGGAGTCAATGAATAATCAGCCACTTGCAAACCATAGTGCTGATTGATAACTCAATCAACAATTTCAGTTAATTCAGACAAATAAGTCACGAATAACTTAAAGCGCGATCTCAACCGCTAGTTGTGTTGCCCCATAGTCACTCATCAAGATGTCATAGTGATTGGTATCAGGAATTGTTCTTATCTCAACTTTTGGATATTTGGTTTTGAGGCTATCCAATAGAGCTTCTGGATAAAGAGCAGTTGGTTCATTATGCAGTCCGCGCACTGCTCGAAGCATCACTACGTCTTGATCTAAATTAAGAAGTGCTTTCTCAATTAAATCGCTAGACCATAAATCTATGGAATCTTCACTGACGCAATCTGGATTAGTGCTTGGCTTTAGCTCTGGGGCAGCACCAACTAAATCATGCTTGATGTAGTTGACCATCTCAGGTGTAATGCCAGATGCAAATGCTGGATGTGCTCGCCAATAATCAATGTAGGCATCCGCAGATTCAAACGTCATCGCAAGGCGAGCAAGTGCTGGACCTAAGACCAGCGGCAGTACTTGTTCTACAGTCATGCCAGGAGGTAATGCCAACGGCAAACCGCCATCAATTAACACAACTTTACTTACCGTGTTTGGATAAAAGTGGTTAAGGGCAATCGCGACAAACCCACCCATGGAATGACCAATTACTAATGGTGAATTTAGTTTTAGTTGATCAATTACTGCTTTCATATCGGCAGCATGAGTTTTCATGCCAAATGGAGCTGGAAGTTGATTTGAGTTTGCTCTACCGCGGAGATCTGGCGCATAAACTACATAACCAGCCTTTACCGCGTGTACAGCAAAATGCTGCCAAGCTAAGTGATTAGAAGTGATGCCATGAATTGCCAGAATTTGTTTTTCAGTTGCTTCACCATATTGAAATACGGATAGCTGACCACCTGCAACATCAATTTTGTGTTCCGCTAATGGTTGTGATGAACTCATCGGGCTAACCAACCGCCATCCATCACAACTGACGTGCCAGTAATCATCCCAGCCGATTCACTGCATAAAAACAGCGCAAGATCACCCACCTCGTTAGGTTCAATCAATCGTTTAATAACCGGAGCAGTCAACATAATTTTTTCAATTACTTCAGCTTCGGAAATATTATGAACTTCAGCTTGGGACTTAATCTGCTTTTCAACTAGCGGCGTTCTGACATAAGCAGGTGCAATTGTGTTAGAGGTAACACCATAAGGTCCAGCTTCTAACGCAATAGTTTTTGAAAATCCTTCTAAACCATGTTTTGCTGAAATGTAGGCAGACTTATAAGGAGATGCGCGATGGCCGTGTGCCGAAGAGATATGAATCAATCTGCCCCACTTTTTGGCATACATGCCAGCAACTACATTTCGAGTCAACAAGAATGGAGCAATTAACATCACGCGATGCATATAAGCAAACCGCTCCGGCTCAAACTCTTCAACTTTAGAAACCGTTTGTAAGCCGGCGTTGTTAACTAAAATATCAACGTCAAGTTTGGTTTGTTCAACTTTTTCACTATCAGATAAGTCCAGCACCAATGGTTTGCCACCAATTGCAGCTGCAACTTCTTGCGTGGCGGTTTCATTGAAATCAACTACGGTAACTTCTGCGCCAGCACGCGCCAGTGCTTCCGCTACTGCCTTGCCAATACCGCTGGCAGCTCCAGTTACTGCGGCTTTCTTGCCGGTTAGATCGACTTCAATTCCGCGCATGTAATCCTCAATCTGACGTGTTGTGAAAACGGGGCTCAAGCCAAAATGCTACTCGTGGGTAATTCAATACTCAATTCTGTGTGAAAAATCGGAAACTTTACGAAAGGGAGTAATTCCCAGGGTTTAGTGTTGATTTTGGCTACAGCAATAGGGCAGGGTAGTCTCTATTCGGGCTGCCAACTGGTGGTCCACTCTGTCAGAGAAGGAGTTCGCATGTCAGTGCGAAAGACGCTCCGCAACGCCTTGGTGCTCGGTGTTTCCGCAGCGCTGGTATTTGCGGGCTCAACTGCAGCTAATGCTGCACCAAAAAACGTTGAAGTATCAGTGATTTCTTCAACTTCAGGTGGCTTAAAGCCATTTGGTGATGCCTACGTTGCAGGCCTTGAGTGGGGTTTAAATTACTTCACCAAGGGAACTATGACCGTTAACAATCAGAAAATTGTTTTGACTAAATACGACGATGGTGGTCTACCAGATACTGCGACCACTCACTTTAAGACTGCGGTTGGTAAAGGTAGCAAAATCGTGGTTGGAACTATTAGCAGCGGTGTAGCTCTTGCGCTTGCCCCGCAGGCAGCACAGAACAAGGTTCTTTATATTTCTGGTCCTGCCAAACAGTTCTTGATTACTCAACGAGGTAGCCAGTTCTCAAATAAGTACACCTTCCGCTCTGGTGTACAGACCGAACAGGATCTAATTCCAATTAAGGGTGCCCTAGGTAACTCAATCGCTGGCAAACGTATTGTGTTGTTCGTCGAAGATAACGCATTTGGTGATGCATATATTTCTGCAGCACCAAAAATATTCCCAGGCGCAACTGTGGTTGGCCAAAAGGTAACTGGCACCAAGTCTGACTACACCGCAGATGTGTTGCGACTAAAGCAGTCCAACCCAGACACCGTGTTCGTTGCTTGGTCAAATACTGCGACCTCACTTGCCATGTGGACTGCAATGCGCCAACAGGGCGTGCTTGGCAACACCAAGATCGTCACCGGTTTGGCACAGACCGCGGCATATCCAATCTTTGGCCAGCTACTTGGTAGCCAAAACGTGATCTACTCATCAAGTTATTTCCCAGGTGCTTCAACGAACACCATCGGAAACGCACTAAGAGCTGATTACCGAAAGGCTAATCCAACTCAGGCTCCGTTCTATGGTGAAGATTTATTCACCCCAGACGGTGTAACTGCAGCTCAGATGATCGTTCGTGCGCTAAGCATGAAAGCAAACAAGAAGACTGGTCTAACTGGCGTTAACGCCATGATCAAGGGTCTGGAGAACTGGAAGTTCACTTCAATGAAGGGAATTACCACCATCCGCAAGGAAGATCACGCTTTGATTCAGCCAATGTATCAAAGCCGACTAGAGCGAGATGGCGCTAACTTCATTCCAAAACTAGTTAAGTTGTATCCAAACGCAGCGCCACCGCTGAACTAAAATCAACTAACTAAAAACCGTCTAACGATTGCGAGGCTCAGTGACCAGTAACGCTGCAATAAGCGTTTCCGATCTGAGCCTCGCAATTGGCGGCGCCAAGATTGTTGATGGGGTAACACTTTCAGTAACCCCAGGTGAAACTCTTGGTGTGATTGGCCCTAATGGTGCTGGTAAAACCAGTTTGTTCAATTTGATCTCTGGCTTAAGACCAGCAACTAGAGGAAAAATATTTTTAGGTGATGATGACATCACTAATGAATCCCCAGCATCTCGCGCAAGTAAGGGATTAGGTAGAACCTTCCAAACTTCCAGCGTGTTCACCATGCTGCCGGTATTGGAAAATGTTCGGTTAGCAGCTGAAGCTGCAATGGGCGGCTCGATGAGTATCACTCGCCGCGCTTATAGTTTTAAGCCAGCAATTGCCAAAGCTGAAGAAGCATTAGCGGCAGTTGGCTTAGCAGATAAAAGATTTTCATTAGCCGGTTCACTTTCTCACGGTGATAAGCGCCGATTAGAAATTGCAATTGTGCTCGCAAGCGATGCCAAAGTTGTGATGCTGGATGAACCAATGGCCGGTATGTCAGTAGAGAACGTGCCAGTACTAATTGAGATTATTCGCTCGCTCTCTCGCGATTACGGTCGCACCGTATTAATGGTGGAGCATCACATGCATGTAGTGCTTGGCTTGGCTGATCGAATTGCTGTAATGCATCAAGGTGAGTTGTTGATCTGTGCTGATCCACAAACGGTAATTAATGATCCAACCGTGCAAAGCGCATACCTTGGAGAGTCGCTATGACAAAAGCGCTAACTCTTTCTGATGTGAATGTAACTATTAAAGGCTCACATATTCTGCAAGGTGTTAACTTTGAAATTGAGGCAGGTGTAGTAACTGGCCTGCTAGGACGAAATGGTGTTGGTAAATCAACCACCCTCAGATCAATTGTTGGCTTAGTGCCACGGGTTGGCAGTATTCAGTTGTTTGATGAAGAGATTTCATCACTAAAAACACATGAAGTGATTCGTAAAGGTGTGAGCTTTGTGCCAGAAGATCGGGAAATCTTCGCATCATTAACCGTGCTAGAAAATCTAAAACTGGCTGAGCGCGATAAAGATCCGGATTACGACACGGTTTATAACTTGTTCCCAGAGTTATTAAAGCGAAAGAGCCAGCGAGCTGGCACACTTTCGGGTGGTCAGCAGCAGATGGTAGCAGTCGCTCGTGCGCTGCTAAATAAAACCAGATTGCTACTAGTTGATGAGCCAACCAAAGGTTTGGCGCCAAAGCTGGTAACTGAAGTGGCAGATGCGCTAGATGTTGCGGCGCAAGCCACCACAATTTTGTTGGTTGAGCAGAACTTGCCGTTGATTAGACGAATTGCAAAAAATATTGTCGTGATGGATCAAGGTGTTGTAGTTCACACTGGTGTGCCAAGCGAGCTAGAAGATGCCGAGTTTGCCAAGCAAATGTTGGGCGTGAGCGGAGGTAGCCACTAATGGAAATCTTTATCACGCTATTTGTTACCGGCGTTGGTCTTGGTGCACTATATTTCTTAGTTGCATCAGGGCTAAGTTTGATTTACGGCTTAATGGGCGTGCTTAACTTTGCCCACGGCGCATTCTTAACTGCCGGCGCTTATGCCACTTGGTATTTCACTACTTCAATCAGAGTAGATGGCAGTTTGACTAGTTATGCCATCAGCTTATTGATTGCTGGTCTAGTTGGTGCGTTATTTGCGGTAGCAACCGAACAGATCTTGATTAAGTATCTGTATGACCGACATATCGATCAAGCATTAGTGACTGTAGGTCTGGGCCTAGTGGCAACTAGTGCCTATCTTGGTTGGTTTGGTTCTGACCCGCTGATCGTGCTGCCACCAACCCAGTTATATAACACCGTACAAATTGGTGATGCCTTTGTTGGCGTAGACCGTTTCTTATATATTGGCGTTGCGGTGCTGGTGCTGCTAGCTAACTTCTTAATGATGCGCTACACCCGAATTGGTCTAATTATTCGAGCTGGTGTGGAGAATCGTTCTATGGTGACCGCGCTTGGTATTGATGTGCGAAAAGCATTTACGTTCGTATTCTTCATTGGTGGTTTTGCTGCCGGACTTGGCGGTGCGTTAGCCACAACTTATGCCTCCGGTGTTGGCCCAACATTAGGTGATGCGTTCTTGATTTATGCATTCATTACAGTAGTAATTGGAGGCATGGGCTCAGTTCCAGGAACTGCAATAGCTGCCGTAATAGTAGGTACCACGCAGGTGTTAGTTAACTACTACGTGCAAGGTTTAGGTGACTTCGTCGTAGTAATGCTGCTTGCGCTAGTGCTGCTAGTTCGACCACAAGGCTTGCTTGGAAAGGTGGCACACTAATGAATCTGCTACCTAGCAAGTATCGCTTAGTGCCGGTTTTAGGCATGATCTTTTTTGGTGTAGCAGCATTTACTCCAGTGCTAAACGAACCGGGCTTACAGCAAACTTTCGCAGTAGCGTTCTTATTTGCCGCGCTTGCCCTTACTTATGACTTATTGCTTGGCTTTACTGGCTTGCTTTCATTTGGCCATGCCCTGTTTTATGCCGCAGGTGCTTATGGTGCGGCATATGCCATGGCTAGATGGGATTGGGGAATTATTCCGGCTGGAATTTTTGCGCTTGTCTTTGCGACGGCAATTGCGCTCTTCACTGGTGCCACCGCACTTCGAGTTAAAGGCATTGCGTTTGCGATGGTGACGCTGGCATTTGCGGAAGCTGGCCATGTGATTGCGGTATTAAATATGTGGGGACTAAGTAATGGCGATCAAACTCTGCAGTTGAATTTTAATTCGGTGCCAGAATTTTTCTTAGGTGTTAGCAACACTCGAAATCTCTATTTGCTAGCGCTGGTAACACTAGTGCTGATCTATGTTGCTGTCTGGTGGCTAACTCAATCTTCAATGGGCCGAGTGCTGCAGGCGCTGCGCGAGAATGAAGAGCGAGTTAGTGTGCTGGGACTTAAACCGTTTAACTTTAAGTTAATCGCATTTGTGCTAGCCGGGGTGATGGCAGCGCTAGTTGGTGTGGTGGCAGTTGTAGTAACTAACAACGCAAATCCAACCATGGGTTCAACACAAACCACCATCTCGTTGCTATTGATGGTGATCTTGGGTGGTATTGCTACCCGTTGGGGTGCAGTAATTGGTGGCTTGCTTTATGTCGTGCTAACGCAACGACTAACTACGCTGGATACCCAAGGTGCACTTAGTGGTTTGCCAGATTGGATTGGCGGACCGATGAGTGAGCCAGCATTTATTCTTGGTGTGATTTTTATCTTGGTCGTGATGTTCTCCCCGGGCGGTATTGCTGGTGCGCTGTATC
>JBMTAF010000035.1:0-8395 GCA_049428425.1 Candidatus Nanopelagicales bacterium | reverse complement strand
AGCTAGGGCAGCGACATCTGAGATGGTCGGGTGCTTAACTCGATCGTTATCCATTTTTCACCTCTAATCGGTGTCGCTGGGATTTCATAACTGTACTCCTGCTTTCAGTGAGTAATTTTTGGACCCCCGTTAACTGCCGCCCAAAAATCATGCCGAATAATCCCCTAAAGTGCCACCAGCATTCAAGGCTAAATTTCCCCCATCTACCGGCAAAATTACGCCGGTGATCATGGCGGCAGCATCGCTAACCAAGAAATGAACAGCGCTGGCAATATCTTCTGGTTCTGCCACCCGGCCTAGCGGGATTCCAGTGAGCAAGCCGGCCACAATCTTGGCGCCACGCTCCCCTTCGCTCTCAATCCATTTTCGCCACCCTGGCGTATTAACCGAACAGGGTTGAATCGCATTAACTCGGATTCCCGACCTAGCCCACTCAATTGCCAATTCTCTAGTCAGCTGATTTACGCCGCCTTTAGCTGCGCTATAGGCAAAATTTCCGCGGCCAAGAGCGCTGCTACCAGCAATAGAACTGATATTCACTAATTGACCAGTTCGATTTGCTGCAATAAGTCTCTTGCCGAATTCTCGTGCATAAAGAAAATATCCAGTTAGCGAAGTGTTAATGACTCGATTCCATTCCGCCAACGAAGTTTGATGCGGTGGCGAATGCATCCCTTGATAAGCATTATTGACCAAGATATCTGCCGTGCCGTGCTCTTTTTCAATCTGATCAAAGAACTTAACCGTTGCTGCGTCATCACTTGCATCAGTCAGATAGCCGAAAACTCGTAGATTTTCAGCTGCAAAAGTTGCCAGTGCTGCATCTAAGGATGCTTGATTAACGTCGGTGATTAATACCGTCGCGCCATGGCGAGCGAGTAATCTGGTTGTGGCAGTACCAATGCCGCCAGCGCCACCGGTCACGATGGCAAGTTTTCCAGTTAGATCGAATCTGGAATCCAATTTTTCCTCCGCTCGCGATCGTTGCGCTGATCAAGAGATCCGAAGTGTAAACAGGGGTAACGATTACATAGAAAACTTGAAATACCTAATTTAAATCCGCTATCCGAAATCCAAAACAATAGTTAGACTGATGGAATGCTAGCTGGAATTTTCGTCCCGACATTCACCGCATTTACCAAGTCTGGAGAGCTGGACCTCTCCGCCACAATCAATCATGCGAAATGGTTGCTTGATTCTGATATTGATGGCTTAATTCCATTTGGCACTTTTGGCGAAGGCGCATCGTTAAGCATCGCCGAGATGAGAACGATAACGACTGAACTGTTGAAAATAAGTGGGTCCAAGAAAGTGATCCCCACTTTGATCACTAACAGCTTAGGAAGCATCAAAGAGTTTTTGAACTGGTTAGCTGGAACATCGGCGACTCACGCCATGGTGCTGCCACCTAGTTACTACCAACCTGCAGATGTCGATTCGATGGTTGAGTTCTTTCATGAAGTGGTCGGTTGCTCGCCCATCCAGATCATCGCATACAACATTCCAGCGTGCGCTGTTGAGCTGCCAGTTGAAGTAGTTAAACAAACTGGAGTTTGGGGGGTTAAAGATTCCAGTGGTGATATTGCGGCAACGAAAAAATATTTAGCAACTGGTAAGAACCTGCTGGTTGGCAGTGATCGACTTTTACTTGATGCCTTAGATGCCGGCGCAAATGGTGGAATTCTTGGACTAGCGAACCTATACCCAAATGAGTTTGCCAACGCATATCGACTGCATCAAGCAGGTGATCGGGCAGCAGCACAGCAACATATTGACTCGGTCATCTCAGTTATTGATCGAGTAGTTCCAGTCGGAAGTTCTTTCGGCGAAACTATCGCCTATGTCAAGTCGCTCTCGAAGCAAATTCTGCCAACTGATCTCGGCTATATGCGACTGCCAGTTGCGTCAAAAACTGCTCCTAAAGTAATTAGTTAACTTAGGCCAAGCGCAGCCAGCGCTAGTTTCTCTCTTTCATATTCTCGTGGCTTTACATCAGCCGTATCTCGCCACCAACGGTAGAACTGTTCAATCATTTCAGCCAAACTATAGGTTGGGGTAAAGCCGACATACTGGCGCAATTTGGTGTTATCAAGATAGCCATTGGTTTGTGGAAATGGGAACAGCAAATCCCGTAAATCAAATCTCGCGGTGTTTAATCCAGCACTCTCGAGATTTAATGGATATAGCTTTGGCATCTTATTCACTATTTTTGCGCAAGTTTCAATAAAGCCCAAGGTAGTAAATGCATCAGCTATTGCGATGTTAAAGGCTTCACCCGAGACTTGGCTATCTGCAGTCAATAACTTATAGATGGCTGTGGCAACATCTCCTGCGTAGATAAAGGAATGAATTGCCTTTCCGCCATCTGGAACCACAATTGGACGATCTGCAAGAAGTCGACTTAGTACGAATCCCTCGCGGTCCTCGTAATTGTGTGCACCTAAAACATAAGGCAGCCGACAGGATACGGTTTCAAAATATCCGCTAGCGGCATAATCAACTAGCAGCTGTTCCGATCTAATTTTTTGAGCAGCATACTCTTGGTGTAGTCCCTCAGCCTCAACTGGAAAATGTTCCTGCACTGGAAAGCGCTGAGAAGACTTATAAACTGCACCACTTGAAATAAATAAATATCTTTTTATCCGGCCATTAAAGAATTCGCCAGCTTGTTCAACCCAATTTGAATCGTATGCTGAAAAATCAATTATAAAATCAAAATCTGAATTTTTGAATACATTCAAATTTGCTGGATCTGAACGATCACAACTAATTGATTTTACGCCAGAAATAGCATCTCGCGTTCCACGATTTGCAATAGATACTTCCCAGCCGGCATCAAGTAACTGTTGCGACACATACCTGCCCATGAATCTGGTACCACCAAAGACCAATGCTTTCATTTTGCCTCACTGTATTACTACTCTGAACTTACTCCTTGGACAATCAAAGTCAATACAGATTTGATAACAGTTGACTTTAATCATTACCACAGTGTTCAATAAGGGAAAAGTTAGGAAAAAATGTCTGAAGTTGTATGGTGCCAATGGTCTGATATCGATATCCCATCTGATTTCAAGTTATTTTCTGATGAAGCAGACCTATTGGATTCTGAAATACTGAAACAAATTACGGTATTTATTCCAAAATATATGGGTGGTGCAGGTTCACTGCAATTGATGCGACAGATGCCAAACTTGAAGCTCGTCCAACTTCTAACGGCTGGTTATGAAGATGCCTTGATGCTTTTGCCCAAGGGCATCGCATTAGCAAATGCTCGTGGGGTGCATGATTTATCTACCGCTGAATTGACGTTAGCCCTAACGTTAGCCAGCAGTTCAGGAATTGATAATTATGTGTTGAGTCAACAGAATCAAACTTGGCAGCGCGGGGTTAGAGGATCAATAATTGACAGCAAAATTGCAATCGTCGGCTACGGCTCAGTTGGGAAAGCTATAGGTAATGTCTTTGCTCCATTTACTCAAGACATTACTGGTTACACCCGATCTGGTACCAATGGCACTCACAAAATTGCTGCCTTGGATGAAGAGCTTTCCCAATATGACATTGTGGTGCTGATAACGCCATTAACCGATGAAACTAAAGGCTTATTTGAACTTCGACGATTAAACCTTATGAAACCAGGCTCACTATTAGTTAATGTGGCAAGAGGTCCAGTGGTTGTTACTGATGACCTAATTACCGCACTTAAGTCCGGAAGAATCAGAGCGGCTCTGGATGTAACTGATCCAGAACCACTACCAGCTGACCATCCACTCTGGCGTGCGCCTAACCTAATAATTAGCCCACATGTTGGTGGAAACTCAACTGCATTTCCTAGTAGAGCAAAGAAAATGATTGCCCAACAACTCAATCGGCTCGCCAATGGCCAGCCGATTGAGAATATTGTTGCTTAAAGTTACGCGTTATACGCAATAACTCTAGAACTTTGTTCACCCAAACCAGCAATACCTGTAGTTATATGTTGACCTGCTCGTAGGAATGCTGGTGGCTTCATGCCGGCAGCAACACCTTCTGGTGTGCCTGTATTGATTATGTCACCAGGGAACAGTTCCATACATTGGCTGACGTACCAAACAATATGATCGACGTGGAAAATTAGGTCTTTAGTGGTTGAGTTCTGCCGTTGCTCTCCGTCAACCTTGGTCCACAAATTAACATCAGCTGGATCAAACTCATCTTTAGTTACCACAACCGGTCCCATTGGATTAAATGTTGGGAATGATTTGCCTTTTACCCATTGCCCGCCACGTTCAGTTTGCCATTCTCGCTCACTGATATCTTGGCTGATTGCATATCCCAAAACATAGTTACGAGCATCCTTCTCGCTTTCGATATAAAGTGCACGCTCGCCAATCACAATTGATAACTCAACTTCATAATCGGTCTTCACACTATTTTTTGGAATTCTAATATCGTCATTTGGGCCGACCAAAGCATCTGGGGCCTTCATAAAGACGACTGGCTCTTTAGGAATCTCCATATTGGATTCGGCCGCATGTTTAGCGTAATTCAAACCAATACAAATCAATTTTGTTGGTCGGGCCATTGGTGAGCCAATGCGGAAATCAGCAATCTTGACTCGAGGCTGTCCGCTTAGATCGACACTTGCTACCGACGTTAGAGCACCTGCGGCCAGCGATTCTCGATTCCAGTCTTTGATGATGTGGTCAACGAACACCGCTTCAGTTTCCGACACTTGAACAGCAGGGCGTTCCGCTAGGTATTCACCCAATCGCATTATTCGCATTTTCTCTCCTTTTTTATTGCTGAAACTAGTAGGTGGCCCGTCCACCACTTAAATCAAATGCAAAACCAGTGGTAAAACTGCAAGCTGGTGAAACAATCCAAGCAGCAAGCTCAGCAACCTCTGCTGGCTTACCGAGTCGATTCATTGGAATTTTTGACTTTAGATAGTCAAGTTGTTCGGTAGTAAAACTAGCGCTCATCGGTGATTCAATTAGCGCTGGGGCAAGTGCATTTATGGTGATCCCAGTCTCGGCATACTCTTTACCTTGTGCCTTAACCATCGCAATTAAGCCAGCTTTGGTAGCAGAATATGCAACAAGTCCTGGGTTACCCTCTTTTCCAGAGATGCTAGCTAGTTGCAGAATCCGACCATAATTTCTAGGTTTCATAACTCGCAAAGCGGCAATGGAAAGCACCAGCGCAGCACGAAGATTGATCTGATAAACCAGATCAAAATCCACCATATCTATCTCTTCGCTTAGCATTCCGCTCTTCCCCAAGACGCCAACACAATTAATCACTGCTTTTAGCGGACCTACTTGAGTTTCGGTATAAGAAATCAAATCAGTGATGCTTGCATCATTAAGAAAATCTACTTCAAATAAATCTAAATTCTGCTCACCAACTTCAGCCTTAAGCTGCCGCAGGCCGATCATGTTTTTATCTGCTGCCACAACCATGGCACCTTGCGCGATTAAATGTTTCGCGATGGCATAACCAATTCCGCTAGCTGCCCCGGTCACCACAATTACATGATCTTTCAAGCTGGTTTGATCACTCATTTGGCCACCAAATAATCGTGCAACACTTCGCCAGGCTGCAGTTTAAAGTTAGCCTTCCAGTAGCAGGCAAAAAGCGGTTCAACTACTGAATGTCGATGAAGTGGAACCTGGATGTGTGGCGAAATCTCCACCGTTACTGGACCAATCCAGCACTCCAAAACTTCAACATCACGCAGGGTTCGAGCTGTCAATTGGTTTATTGCCAACTTACCATCAATGCTTGGAATCACCTTGTGGTTAATGTTGCGCTTAAACTCAAATACTTTCTCCAAGTCAGCAATTGAGCTAGCTTGATATTTATATGGAGTAGTTGCACGAAAAACTCGGATGTCATTGCGCCAGATCTCACCAACTAAAGTGTCGCCTCTCGTTTCAACTTTAATCTGGCCTAATTTTTTGGGTTGGCCATGAACTTCTCGCCCTTGGGCTAAGCCAACATCTGAACTAATCAGTAAATTAGTACTAAAGCCGCCAGTTACGGAATTGCCACCCGCGTTAGCACTAACACCTACCATGACATTTGCTTCAGTTACCTGCCCCATGCCTTGCACATCTGGCATGTCATAACAATGCACCATCACACAATCCGAGATCGCATCAACTCCCGGCGGCAGATCAGCTTGAATTGCTGTTTGATCGCTGCGATAAACCACCGAAAGAATAGAAACGGATTTGTATTCGATTGGAAATGGGGGATAAAGCGGTGCGGCTGCGGGAGTGGACCAGATCTGCTTCACCGCAATTTCCTACGTCAGTGGGAGGTTTTGTTATGGCCAGGAATTGAGGAGATCAACTTCTGGGTATAGGCCATCTTGGGTTCGCTAAAGATCTGTGCGGTCTCGCCAGCTTCGACGAAGTCACCACTTTCCATCACATAAACTCGATCAGTCAGGTACCTAATGACACCCAAGTCGTGTGATACCAAAATAATTGAAAGGCCATCGGCAATTAATTCGCTAAATAAGCTGAGCAGCTGGGATTGCGCGCTTTGATCAATCGCAGAGGTGGGCTCATCAGCAATTAGCACTTCTGGATTTGCTGACAACGCTCTTGCCACACTTACCCGCTGTCGCTGACCACCAGAAAGTGCCCGGGGCAACTTGATGGCGTCATTTTTTGCGATACCCATTCGATCCAGCAGGTCAAGGGCAATCTGTCGAGCTTCATCACCATCCGCATTTTGATGGAATCTAACCGCTTCTGCTACAGCATTAACGGCACGCATTCTGGGGTTTAGCGATCCATATGGATCTTGAAACACCATCTGCACTCTCTTGCGCATCTCGCCTGGATAACTGACTTTGCCCTGCCAAATATTTTTACCCTCATAGAAAACTTCACCAGCAGTGGGCACCTGGATGCCAGCCAGCACTCGAGCCAGTGTTGATTTACCGCTACCAGACTCACCAACTATGCCAATAGTCTGGCCGGGCTCCAACGTAACATCAACATTTTTAACTGCTTCTACTTTTCGAAAGATGTCACCGAAAGTTACTGAAATGTTTTTCGCTTCTAGTCTTGATGTCATCGGCTTGATCCAATCTTGGCTGGAATGCTGCCATGATTAATACATGCCGTCTGATGATCAGGAGACAACTCAATAAATTTTGGATGGTCACCAACCGTACAAGCATCAGTTACAAAATCACACCGTTGATTAAATCTGCATCCCGCTTGCCAAGCGCCAACAGCTGGTGGTTGGCCTTTAATCGTAATTAATTCACCGCGAGGCGGCGCCAAGTCGATTCGAGATTTGTAGAGCGCGATTGTGTATGGATGCTTAGAGTTTTCAATCTCACTAGATGGCAAGGTCTCAATCGTGGCACCTGCATGCATCACCGTAATCCGATCACAGACATCATTAATAAGTGGCAGGTCATGTGAAACCAAAATTATCGATGTGTTGAATTGGTTTCTAATATCCTTTAGTAGCTTCATAATGTCAGCCTGCACTGTGACATCAAGCCCGGTAGTTGGTTCATCTGCCACGATCAACTCTGGCCGAAGTGCAATGGCGCAAGCAATCATGACTCGCTGCTTCATGCCACCAGATAACTGTGATGGATACTGCTTCATCACGATCTCTGGTCGTCTTATCTGCACGATGTCTAACAACTCCATCGCCCTCTTCGATAAATCCTTACGAGAAATATTCGGATCATTACGCAAAGCTTCATAAAGTTGTGATTCAATTGTTAAAACTGGGTTTGGTCCAGCGAGAGCGCTTTGCGGCACATATCCAATTCGCTTACCGCGAACGGCTCGCCAAACATCATTCTTAGCTGTAGCCAGATCGACGCCATCAAACATTATTTTTCCGCCAGAGATATACGCATCTCGGCGATGGAGCGTGCCAATCAGGCCACGACAAAGCATGGTCTTACCAGAGCCGGATTCACCAATAAGTCCCATCATCTCGCCACGGCGAATTTGCATACTGGCGTAGTCCACATTCTTTAACCTTCGAGTCCGAGAAAGTTTTACACTGACTTGGACTGAATCGATATCGACCAAGAGATCTTGAGTCATGGTTAAACCCTTCCTTCTCGTCGAGACAAACCTTCAACAATAAATGCCAGCGAAACGGCCGACCAGCAAAGAGCTGCTCCTGGGAACAACGTGATCCATGGTGCGTTAAGAATGTAAGCACGCCCTTCGCTAATCATCGCTCCCCACTCAGCTGTTGGTGGTGTTGCGGCTAGACCTAAGAAGGAAAGGCCAGCCACGAGCAAAATAACCAAAATAAAGTCACTTAAGGCATAAGCAATAGTCTCAGATGAAACGTTTGGTGCAACGTGCTTGCGAATAATTCTTCGTCTTGGATAGCCAAGGGTGTAGGCCGCTTC
>JBMTAF010000034.1:0-8497 GCA_049428425.1 Candidatus Nanopelagicales bacterium | reverse complement strand
TACTAGGAGTCATCATGGATAGTGGCAAGCAAGAGGTAGTGCTCCGCTGCGGGGTCTGCGGCAAAGAAGGCCTGCATGAACTCCACTATGCCGGTCGGCTACTAGCAAGTGCAAAATGTAAGTCGTGCGGCACAGTCATGCGTCACACGCCAAGAGAGTTAAGAAAAACCTACATCAAAGACTTACAAGATCGAGTTGTCACTAAACCACATCGGTTAATGAAACGTTTGATTATGGAACCAAGTTATTTATGGCGCGGTCTACCGGCAGCACTTAAGCGACAACCCAAGAAATTTATTGATGAAGCTAAAGAACTAAAAAATGTAGAAAAGCTTCAAGACGAAGAATGATTGAGTCTTTCCCATTCCAAGAAAGATTCAACTAGTACAACATCTTCCGCACATCTAACTCGAATTGACTCCAAATCGCCCGGCACCAGCGCTTTGTCGCCTGATGTAATACTGAAACTCCAGCCATCAGTTGGAGTTTCATCCGAAATACTGCTTACCCAGTAACACTCCGGAGAAGTCAGCGCCTGCACGGTATTGCGATCAATAGTGGCGGTTACTAATCGATTTGCATCTATTTGTTTCAAAGTATCAACAACTACATGTGCCGGTCTTGCGGCATTAGCTCCAGCGAGCACCGCATCTAAGGCTACTTGAAAGGTCTTTATTGAAGTTAGTGGTCTAGCTGAATCATGCACAAACATGATTTGCGTTGAATCAGGCAATAGTGATTTTAGATCACTCACTCCTGATACAAAATGAACTTCAAATTCAGATTTGCGCTTGGCATCCAGTGATTCGTATTCAGCTTTGAGCCCGTCGGCAATTGCGATAACAACTTTAGGTTTGCATGATGCAGTTGCGGCGCGAGTTGCAGCGGTGTTTAGTACGGAAGTTTTTCCAAGTGGATAAAACGCATTGTTATCTGCTACCCAGATCACAACCACTGGTTGCGAGATTAGCTCGCGACTAGACACAATTAGTTATTTGGTCTCTTCAAGCACGGCCAAGATGCGAAGTTCTGCATCTTCTTCTTTGGAATGTTCAGCCAGCGCAATTTCACTACGCAAAATCTGAATGGCTTTTGCCAGCATTCGCTTCTCGCCAGCGCTCAGTCCGCGGTCTTGATCACGACGCCAAAGATCTCGAACTACTTCAGAAACCTTGATGACATCGCCGGAGGCTAATTTCTCCAAATTCGCCTTATAGCGGCGAGACCAGTTGGTTGGCTCCTCGATATATGGCTGGCGCAGCACGTTGAATACCCGCTCCAGACCCTCAGCATTGACCACGTCCCGGACCCCGACTAGGTCTACGTTGTCAGATGGCACTCGTACCGTTAAATCGCCCTGCGCCACGCGTAGAACCAGATATTCCCGCTCTTCACCCTTGATAACCCGCTTCTCGATGGCCTCAATGGTGGCTGCCCCGTGGTGTGGATAAACGACTGTCTCGCCAACTTTGAACATATGTGAAAACTCCTTCAGAGCCCCCAATTCTACCAGCCGATTTTTCCGATTTTTTATTGGCATCCCAGCCGCCTATCTCAGGGGGATTAGGTAGCCTTCCGCCCATGCAACTCACCAAAGCCACCTCATTAATGCTTGCCCTATTGCTAACTTCTGGCTGCGCCACCGGATTTGATGCGGCAACCCAGCAGCAATCCCCAACTGGGAATGGGCGATATCTGACTATTGGCGATCTCTCGGTGCAGAACCTAACGGTGGTAGCTGGCGAATCAAATGCCGCACTTTTAATGAAGATCTTCAATGACACAACAACTGAAGATCGATTAATTGAATTATCGGTAAACAATCAAGCGGTGTTAAGTGATATTGCAGTACCGGCAAATACCAAAGTGGCATATGGCAATGCGACAAATCCAGCACTTACTTTCCCTGCGACTATTCAGCCAGGTGGCTATGTTCCAATCAAAATGCAATTTGAACAAGCTGGAATTTATGAAGCAACGGTATTAGTTGTGCCGCCAAATAATCAATACGCCGGAATAGTTAACTAAGCTTCAAATTTGTAACCCAAGCCCCGCACAGTCAATAAGTGGATTGGGTTGGCCGGATCTGTTTCAATCTTTGCTCGCAATCGCTTAACATGCACATCAAGCGTTTTGGTATCGCCAACATAATCTGATCCCCAGATTCGATCAATCAGTTGGCCGCGAGTTAGTACTCGTCCAGCATTTCGCATTAACATCAACAATAAATCAAATTCTTTAAGTGGCAGCTTTACTGGTTCACCAGAAACCGAAACTGCATGACGCTCCACATCAATTCGAATTGGGCCAATTTCAATTACATCAGAGTCATTCTCTACTACTTCGCCAGCTCGTCGCAGCACTGCTTTGATGCGAGCAATTAACTCTCGCGAACTAAATGGTTTAGTGACATAATCATCAGCACCAAGCTCAAGCCCCACGACTTTATCTATTTCTGAGTCTTTTGCAGTCACCATGATTACCGGAACTTTTGATCGCTTTCTAATCTCCCGGCAAACTTCAGTGCCGGATAAACCAGGTAGCATCAAGTCGAGCAACACAATATCTGCGCCATTTTGATCAAATTCAGTGATTGCCGAATTACCATCAGCTGCTACGGCAACTTCAAAACCTTCTTTACGTAGCATGAAAGAAATTGCTTCGCTGAAGGATTCTTCATCTTCAACTACCAAGACTTTGGTCATGCCACTACCTCCTGGGACAAATTATTAAGGGTTTCTTCGGATGGTGCCGGTAAGCGGAGGGTAAAAGTTGAGCCCTTCCCTTCAACTGAATGCAGCACCACATCACCACCATGGCCAGTTGCAATGTGTTTCACAATTGCAAGCCCTAGCCCAGTGCCGCCAGTTGCGCGGGAACGAGCTGGATCAATTCGATAGAACCGCTCAAATACTCGAGTTTGATCACCTTCCGGAATACCGATTCCTTGATCAGTAACCCTAATCTCTACTAGATCATCTACTTCTTCGGCAGAGATAGAGACTTTAGTTTTTGCTGGCGAGTAATTAACTGCATTCACAATTAAGTTTCTAATCGCGGTAATCAATTGCCGCTCAACACAAGCAACTTGCAGTCCAGACTCAATTGCGGTGGTAATTTCGATTTCTTTTGCCTCAGCAACCGCCTTTACGTCACTCACCGCAGCATCAACTAATCGCTTAACTGGTGCGATGGATGCTTTTTTGAGCGGATCATCACTTTGTAATCGCGACAGATCAATTAAGTCATTTACTAGATTTGTTAATCGTTGCGCCTCCGCCTGCATTTTGATAGCAAACCTTCGAACTGCAGCTGGATCATCAGCTGCTTCTGCTGCCGCTTCACTCAATAATGAAAGTGCGCCAACTGGGGTCTTTAATTCGTGGGAAACATTTGCCACGAAATCTCGTCGAACTGATTCAACTCTAGTCACATCAGAAACGTCGCGCAGAATTAGTAGGTAACGCTGCTGGGAAATTGGTGCAATGCGAACCAGCAGTGAAAGTGAAGCAGTACCTAAGGCAGAGCGTGGAATATCCAAAATTCCTTCGGCAATTTGTGATTTTTTAATTGAGCTAGTGACAAATGCGGTAATGGTGGCTTGAGTTAACTGATTTCCCGCTACTAGATCGAGCTCTTCTGCTTCTAGAGAAATCTCCAACACTTGAGCTTGCGAATCCAAAATTATCCAGGCATCTGGCAGCGCGGCAAGCAACGCTGCTTCAGCTACATCCGCTGACACCAGTGGTTTAAGTCCTGTTCCAGATCGCTTCAGCAAAAAGTAACCGGCTAGCCATAGGCCGCTAGCCACTGCCGCGCCAAGCACAAAGTCCACCTGCTGAGGATAGAGCGCAGTTGGCCCCACACGAAACTTCACCGGTTAACTTAAGTTAGCCACCACCTAACCAATAGGTGAATTAGCCCAGTTGTCTGGATTCGGACCCATTACCTGCTGCCAAAACCACTTATTCACGTAGGACAGGGCAGAATAACGCTGTGTATAAATTGATCTTGCTGCGTCACGGCGAATCAGAGTGGAATGCGCTCAACCTCTTTACCGGTTGGGTGGATGTCTCGCTCAGCGAAAAGGGAAAGCAAGAAGCTGCCCGAGCAGGCGAGCTGCTAAAACAAGCGAACCTGTTGCCAACCCAACTGCACACCTCATTATTGCGTCGCGCAATTGCAACAGCTCAAATTGCGCTAGATCTAGCGGATCGACATTGGATCCCAGTTAGTCGATCCTGGCGGCTGAATGAACGTCACTATGGTGCGCTACAAGGTAAAGATAAGAAACAAACTCTAGATGCTTATGGTGAAGAACAATTTATGCTTTGGCGTAGATCTTTTGATGTCCCACCACCACCAATTGATCCAACGGATAAATACTCTCAAGCAAACGATCCTCGCTATGCAAATATTCCTGATTTGCCGTTAACCGAATGCTTGAAGGATGTAATTGCTCGAATGTTGCCATATTGGGAAGAAGCAGTAATTCCACAACTTAAAGCTGGTGAGTTAGTACTAATCACTGCGCATGGAAATTCATTGCGAGCACTAGTAAAAGAGTTAGACGGGATCTCAGATAGCGATATTGCTGAGTTAAATATCCCAACTGGAATTCCGCTGCTTTATGAATTGGATGCGAACTTCAAGCCAATTAATCCAGGTGGCACATATTTAGATCCAGCAGCCGCTGCTGCAGCAGCGGCAAAAGTTGCTAACCAAGGTCGTTAAAAAACTGCGTGGTAACTGCCAACTGGTTTACCGCCACCAAGAACCGGTTTAGTTAACAGCTCATCTGATAATTCGTTATTAACACCCCAAAGCTGAAATATTCTTGCGGAGACCACGTGACGAATTAAGAAATTACCAGAATCAAACTTAAACGCGGCAGTGCGACCATCGGCAAGCGCTAAAACTTCAACTCCCTCAGCGCCATCTTTTAAAAAACTGCCTGGGATCGCATGCATAAATCTGGCAACGTCTCTGCCAACTCCGCTTGCGGCTTCTGGATATGCCCGAACTGCGCTAATGATGGTGTGAAGCGTGGATCCTGCCGGCGCTTTAACTGCCTGTTGAATCATGCGAGCAAGTCCAGTAAGCGAAATCGCGTGCAGCGGACCGCCACAGCCATCCACACTGCTTACTGAAACTTTTTCTTCGGCTAACTCACTAAACAACTCAATAATGCGCTGCTGCAATTTGTTGCTTGGATCAAGATACTTACTTGGATCAATTCCTGAATGAACACAGGCATTAAGCCAGGCGGCATGTTTGCCTGAACAATTCATCGCAATTGACTGCTTAGCCTTACCTGCGGCAATCCATTCGCGCTGTTCATAACTGCCTAGCGGATAATCTGGTGGAGTTTGTAGATCCGCTTCGGTCAACTCAGCTTCGCTAAGAATTTCTCGAACATAACTTAAATGCGCCGCTGATCCACTATGAGATGCTGCGGCAACAGCTGCGGTCTCATTGGCTAACTTTGCGCCAAATTCCAGTGAAATTGCGGCTTGCACTGATTTAACTGCACTGCGCGGATAAACCAACTGCGAAATATCACCTAGCGAATATTCAATTTTGCCGTCGGCATCCAGCATTACTAATCGGCCGGTGTAGATGCTCTCTACCAAGTCGCCACGAACTAACTGGGCCAAAATCGGATTAGCCACGATTACTTTCTGAATTGATTATCGAATGCTGAGTAGCATTTTTCCCGCTAACGCTCACCGTTTCAGATTCCGCAACTGAGCGCTTTATTAAAGCAAGCGCAATAGGACCTAACTCAAAATGTTGCGCAGCGCTACAGATCACGCCAACTTCTTGATCAGCAACTTTCACTAAATCCCCGTGGGCTGGTAACTCGTCATCGCCTGCCTCTAAATAAAGCAGGGTTAGTCGGCGTGGTGGCTTTCCTAAATTATGCAGACGAGCAACGGTTTCTTGGCCTCGGTAACAACCTTTGCTCAAATGCACTGCTGGCCCGATTAAACCAATTTCATGTGGCAGCGTTTTGTGATCCAAGTCCTTAATGCGAGGAACTCCCGCAGCAATTCGAAGCGCGTTATAAGACCAACTGCCAGCTAGCTGTTTCCCAGATAAATAATTTGCCAACTCAGCTTTTGGCACCAGAACTTCTCGCCCAATAAATTTGGCTGGCCGGGGCAGCAAATATCTAGATTGGTCACCACCGGCACTGCTGCCAGCTGCAGTAAGTCCCAACTCACCAAACTCCAGCGGCGTAAGCCAAGTGGGCAGATCGCTTATTTCTCGGATTGGTTCAAAAACCACTGCTAAATCGGATGCTAAGTTGATTTCAACCTGCGCCATAAACTTCATTCGTTGCAGATACCCAAGCAGCGCATCTGCAGTATCGGCTTCAGCAATCAAATAACAAACTTCTTCGCCGGCGATCACATGCAGTTCATGCTCAACATGGCCATGCGGCGAAAGAATTAAAGTCGATGCACTTTGCGATGGAATTAGATTCGCTACTTGATGTGAACTGATGCTATCCAACCAAGTAAGCCGCTCTGGCCCAGTTAACGAAATTACTACTCGATTACTTAACTCAACAACGCCGTCACCGTTAGCTAAGAGTTTCTGCTCAGCAAGTGGATTGCCAAAATGCCACGGAATATCTTGATCGAGCCATTCTTGTGGTGGGGAAACTGCGACCTGACTCATTTGGCAGCCTTCGCACAAGCTTCGCAGCTACCTTCAAAGGTAATGTGATACGGATCAACAATAAATCCATGCTCGACTTTAATCCGATCAATTGTTGCCTGAGCCAACTCGGCGGGAATTGAGAAGATTCGCTCGCAGCTACTGCAACGCAGATGAATATGTGGTGACCCATCCAGCACGTGATAAGTCGGTGCACCATGACCGAGATGAGTGTGGGTAACTAAATTAGCTTTTTCCAAAACCTCTAAACAACGATAAATCGTGGAAAGATTTACGCCAGCAGCTTTCTTGGTTACTTCAGCCAAGATTTCATCTGGTGTGCCATGCCGGATGGCATCTAACGCAGCGAGCACCAACTCGCGCTGTTGCGTGACTCTTAATCCAGCGGCCTTTAGCTTGCTGCTACTGCTCATGTGGCATCCATTCTGGTTAAGGTAGCTGAAACATGTGCTGCTGGTTGCTCACCTGAGGTCAACGTATCTAATCGCCATAACAATCTGCCATCAACTAAACCAATTAGTCGTTCACTACCTCGATATAACGCCGTGTCTTCTGGCCGCATAATTCGAATCGTGTGCAGCTTAATTCTGGCACCAGTGATAACTGCATTTTCAATACCAGTAACCTCAACAGTTCCGGTTAAAGTTTCGGAGTAACCATAAGAGTGAGTCAACTGCAAAATCGCTCCGTTATCTGGTGTGGCACGCCAGATCCCAAACTCAACTGCAGTTGGTCTAACTCGTTCACCAGCATCATCTAGCAGCCATGATCTTGAGGCATGTGTTAGAAATTCTCTGCCGTCACAACCAATCTGCACTTCTTGCGCAAATTGGAATGGCTTGCCATCTGTTTCACCGCCTACGCCAACGCCCAGCCAGGAGCCAACCAGCCACGAAAGGTGAGCCAGGCTTGCTGGCACCCCTGCGATAAAGGTGGGTTCGGACATGGATTTGCTCCTTCAGGCGAACCCTAACCGCTACTGGACACCTGCTCGATAGGTGGAACTATCCTCAGCCTGTGGCAACAATCTTGCTGTTGACGGACTCGCCAAGCGCCTCAGCCGAGGTGCTGCCCGCGCTTGGCCTGCTGCCACACCAAGTTCGAGTTCTGCCAGTTGACCCAAGCGTGCTGGTAACCGCACCAAGCAGTGACCTGCTGCTGATCGATGGCCGAAAAGATCTGCCAGGTGTTAAGAGTTTTTGTCGCATGTTGAATGCCACTGGGGCTGGCGCGCCAGTAATTGTGATCTTGAATGAAGGTGGTGCGGTTGCGCTACAAAGCGATTGGGGAATTAGCGACTTTGTCCTAGACACCGTGAGCCCTGCCGAACTTGATGCTCGCATTAGATTGGTGATAACTCCCGCAGAGACCGCAACAACTTCTGCTGCTGAGCAACGCATTGGTGAGTTAGTTATTGATACCAGCGGCTACACCGCCAAGCTTCGAGGTGAGACGCTGGATCTCACTTATAAAGAGTTTGAGTTGCTGCGATTTCTAACTCAGCACCCAGGCCGAGTATTCACTCGTGCTCAACTATTGCAAGAGGTTTGGGGTTATGACTTTTTTGGCGGTACCAGAACAGTTGATGTGCATGTCAGACGACTACGAGCCAAGTTGGGCCCAGAATACGAAGCGCTGATAAGTACGGTTCGAAACGTTGGCTATCGCTGCGACCTGCCATCAAGTCGCGAAGCATTGCAATCGGTTTAGTCCACCCCTGGTTTTTTAGTTCCAGATTTCTTGTATTATTCGCATCGGTCATGAGTTCCAGTTATTAGCCCCGGCTTACTGGACGGCAACCCTCCACCGC
>JBMTAF010000033.1:0-8661 GCA_049428425.1 Candidatus Nanopelagicales bacterium | reverse complement strand
AGCGACACCACTGCATTTGATGCCGAGAAAGCAAAGCCAAGACCAGTAGTTGTCAGAACTAACCGAAATAGGTGTTTATCTTCATACAAATACTTGATACCAAATTGAAGGCTTTGGAAGAATGAATCACCCTTATCTGAATCAGTGCTATCTTTGCCTAAATCTCGTTTCAATTGCACTGGAATGAACAAAACCAGAATAGCCGCAACCAAGAAACCTAATGAAGTCGCGATAAACGGCAAAAATATTGCAGCGGCATAAAGAAAACCGCTAGTTGGCGCACCAACAAAATCCGAAACTACCGTCTCAGACATCTGTAATCTGGAATTTCCCGACTCATATTGCGATTCATCTAACAATTGCGGCACCATCGCTTGAGCTGCAGTGTCTGCAACTACTTCACATACCCCAACAACAAAAGACAACAGATACAAATACTCAATTGTCATCGACTCATTTGCGATTATCAAAGCTGCGAAAGCGACGGCGAGAAAACGAATAGCATTTGACCCAGCTATTGCAATCCGGCGATCCACTCTATCAACCAAGCCACCCACCGGAATTGCAAACAACAGCCAAGGAAGCATCACAATCGCAGAGATAATGGATATCTTTACTGGGTCGTCAGTCAATGAAATTGCAAGTAATGGTGCTGCTGTTCGCAACAAACCATCAGCTAAATTTCCAAAAAGACTTGCCGACCAAAGTCGATTAAAGCTTGGCCCTAAAGATTTCACTGACAGATCTTAGATGTTGACAGTTCAGTTTCCTTGCCAAGTCGCAATCGTTGCCTCAAGCGGATCTAATCCCATTGGACCTAATTTCAAGGCATAGTTATGGAAACTCTTTAGATTGAATCGGCCACCTAGCCGATTCTTTGCATCCTCGCGAGCTCGCATCCAAACGCGTTCTCCTACTTTGTAGGCGATTGCTTGGCCTGGCCAACCTAAATATCGATCAATTTCACTTCGAGCAAAATCTTCATTAACTAACGCCTGGTCAACCAATGCTCTAAACCCAGTTTCAGCATCCCATGACTTGCCATCTGGATTGGTATATCCCAGATGCATCCCAATATCAATCACTACTCTGGTCGCTCTCAGGGCTTGAGCTGATAGGTATCCCATTTCAAGGCCAGGATCATCGAATGCACCTAACTCGTCCATTAATCGTTCGGCATACAGCGCCCAGCCTTCACCATGACCGCTAATGAAGGTGTTGCTGCGTTGGAATCTGCTCAAGCGCTCCTTTTCAACCGCAACTGTGGCCACTTGAAGGTGATGCCCTGGCACTGCTTCGTGATACCAAGTAGATGCAATATGCCACCAGCCAAAAGTGGTTTTGCCTAGGGTCGGATACCAGGTCGTTCCTGGACGGGAGAGATCTTCACTAGGACCCATGTAATAAGGAGCGGCAGCAGCCCCTTGTGGAGCTAAACGGGCCTCGCAATTCTTAATTCGATCATCAATGTCAAAATAAGTACCATCGAGGCTTCGAACTGACTCTTCAATGAAACTAGATAATTTCTTCAGCAGATTTTCTTCACCATGAATCAAATAACGTTCATCTTGTTCTAGATGATCTGCCACCTCACGCAAGGTCGCAGCACCTGGCTTAATTTTTGCTGCCACCTTCCACATGCGATCATGAATTCGAGCTAAGTCTTCAAGCCCCCATTCATAGGTTTGCTTTAGATTAAGTGATGCTCCAGTAAAGAATTTTGACCATAAGGCATAGCGCTCCTCGCCTACCGCATCAGCAGGATTGGCAAGTGGTAAATATGTTGACTTAAGCCATGCGCTGGTTTCTAAGCAGGAAGCTTCAGCTGCTTTGGCGGCTGCGTGTAATTCAGCGTTCTTACCAGATGGATCGATTTTGGCTGCAATATTGGTATAGGCACTTTTACCAAATGTGGCTAATTGTTCAGCAATGGCGATTACCTGTCGCTTTGCCGTCCGCTTTCCCTCATGTGCTAATTCCTCAATCGCGCTTGTCCAAGAATTATGAGCTCCAGCTACGGCATGCATTCGCGCAGTAATCGCATCAATATCTGCCGCAGTTTCCTTCGGCATTAATTCGAATACTTGTCTTATCCGAGAAACAGGCGAGGCAATTACATTCCAGAGAATGTGACGCTCTCGGGAATCATGAAGTGCCAAGCTTGACCGCATCCGCTCTTCCAGGACCGCTTTTGCAATCTGATCTGGCTCATCAGTTGGCTCTAACATGCTAAGTGCACCTAAGGTGCGCTTGGTCAAATCAGCAGATTTTTGCGTACCAGCTAGTGAGAAGTCATCTAGAAGATGGTTATGACCAGAGATACCGAGGCTGGTTGCTGATATTGGGCTGAGCGCGGCCGATTGCGATACATAATCATGGCTAAGCTCGAAGATTGGCGAGCGAAATTGATTTGTCATGGCTTATTTCTATCAGGTTGGCCAAGTTGAGTCGAATTATTAGCAGATTAGCTCTGTCCTCAACTCAAAGCCTGTGCTATTCGCTGGATTCCTTCAGTTAAAACCTCAGGATATGTTGCAAAATTAAGTCGGATGAAATTGGGATACGCCTTGCCGTAATCCTGTCCTGGCACTATTGAAACTTTACCTCGTGACAAAATCTGGTCATGCCATGAAGCGTTACTTCCATAAGCAGTCAGATCTAGCCAAGCCAAATAACTGGACTCTGGTATGTGATAGCCAACATTGGGCAATTCCTGTTTGAGCAAATCCTTTAAATTCTTTCGGTTGGAGTCTAATTGTGAAAGTGTTTCATTTAGCCAAGCATCGCCAGAATTGAATGCCGAAACCATTGCAAACGCTCCAATTATTGAAGTGCGCCAATGCACTGCTGTAGGCACTTTGTTTATTCGAATTGCTGCTGAGGATGATCCGGGAATAATCATGGCAGCTTTTAGACCAGCGATATTCCATGCTTTACTTGCCGAAGTAATCGTGTAACCCCATTCTGCGGCAGCAGGAATACTCAAGTAAGGCGTAAAGGTCAAATCTTGATACGTCAGCGCAGCATGTATTTCGTCACTTATTACCGCAACGCCATACTTATTTGCCAACTCTGCAATCTGCTCCAATTCCTGCTTTCGATGCACTCGACCAACTGGATTTTGTGGATTCGATAGCAAAAATATCTTTATGCCAGATTGAAATGCTTTTTCGATACCAGCGATATCCAATTCCCAAGTACTCTCGGTGCGCCGAAGCGGCACATCAACTAAATTTAATTTACTCTCTTCAATCCAAGTATAGAAATTGTTATACACCGGCGAATTAATCAATACCGAATCACCTGGATTAGTCAAAACTCGAGATATTTCAATTGCAGCAACTCCGACATCAGCCGCAAGTGAGATGCGCTCTGGATCTAAATGCCATCCCCATCTTCGTTGTGCAAAACCAGAAAATGCAGGTCCTAGTTCTGGGATCGGACCTAAGTAGCCAAGATCGCCTCGTTGGACCCGAGTAATAATTTCCTGTTTGATCTCATCTGCTACATCAAAATCCATTTCAGCCACATGCATGGGTAGCACTGAAGCATCGTATTTACGCCATTTAGAGCTGGTACGTTGATGTAATTGAGAAAGTAATGAGGAATCAACCGAATGGGACACTAGATCGCCTGCCTTCCATTGACTCCAGCATAGAACTCACCCACTTCTGGCTGTCCAGTTATCTAGTTAGTGCCACCTTTACTTTGCTGCCGCAGCTGCCAAAGCTGCTCTGCCCGCCTCAAGGCGAGCGACCGGCACCCGGAATGGCGAACAGGATACGTAATGCAGGCCAACGTTGTGAAAGAAATGTATTGACTCTGGATCACCACCGTGTTCACCACACACACCAAGATGAAGTTTTGGATTAGTTGCCAACCCTCGCTCAGTGGCCGTCTTTACTAACTCACCGACCCCATCAGCATCGATGGTTTCAAATGGCGAAATAGTAAGAATTCCCTTTGCCAAATAAGGTGAAAAGAATGCGGCTTCAACATCGTCTCGAGAGAATCCCCAGGTAGTCTGAGTTAGGTCATTGGTTCCGAATGAGAAGAAGTCTGCAACCTGCGCAATTCGATTAGCGGTAAGTGCTGCCCTCGGTAGCTCAATCATGGTGCCAATTGCAATAGGTAACTTAACCTGACGGTCCTGTTCGACCTCGGCAATTATCTGCTCAGCTTCAGTTCGAGTTAACTGCAATTCCATATACGAACTTACTAACGGAATCATGATTTCCACTTTCGGCGATTTACCCAATGAGATTTGGTCTGCCATCGCAGTTGCGATTGCCCTAACCTGCAGGGCGTACAACCCAGGGACTACTAGACCAAGTCTGACGCCGCGCATTCCAAGCATTGGATTTGATTCGTGTAGTCGCTCAACTGCAGCTAGCAGATTTTCCTGTACATCATTAACGGAACCAGATGCTTGTGCCAGCGCAACCTTTACCTTTAGTTCTGCTAAATCTGGGAGGAATTCATGCAACGGTGGATCAAGTAATCTGACCGTAACCACTTGCCCATCCATCGCCTCAAAGATCTGTTTAAAGTCTTCCCGCTGTAGTGGCACCAGCGCTGCTAGTGCTGTTTCTCGCTGCTCGTTCGTTTCTGCTAGCACTACCCGTTCAATAACCTGCCGTCGCTCACCAAGAAACATATGTTCCGTTCTGCATAGCCCAATTCCCTCGGCGCCAAACAGTCTTGCTGATTTAGCGTCTTCAGCAGTGTCAGCGTTAGCTCTTACCCGAAGTCGACGACGATAGTCAGCATGTCGCAGCAATCTATCAACCGCATAAATCAAATCAGCGTCTTCTGAATCGGAATTTGATGTGGAAGTTGCTAACCCTTGCTCCAAATATTTGACCACAACCGAAGGTTCGACCGGTACTTCACCCAAAAAAACCTCGCCAGTGGTACCGTCAATCGAGATCATGTCACCTTCATTAATCACAACATCGGCACAACTTGCTTGGTTTTTCTGGTAATCAACTTCAATCTCTTCCGCTCCGCAAACGGCAGTCTTTCCCATGCCGCGTGCTACTACTGCGGCGTGAGAGGTCTTTCCTCCCCGGCTAGTCAAGATTCCCGCTGCCGCAATCATCCCGCCAAGATCATCTGGGTTAGTCTCGCGCCGCAACAGGATTACTTGCTCACCACGCTCCGCCCATGCCTGGGCCTCCTCTGAACTAAAAACTACCTTTCCAACCGCGGCACCTGGAGATGCTGATACTCCTTTAGTAATTGGTGCTGCAACATTCGTCCGATCGAATTGTGGAAACATAAGTTGAACCAACTGCGCACCAGAAACCCGCATTAAGGCTTCATCAAGAGTAATTAAATGCTCATCTACTAGTTGCATAGCAATTCGAAATGCGGCTGCTGGAGTGCGCTTGCCAACACGAGTTTGTAATATCCAAAGCTTGCCATTTTCGACGGTAAATTCGATGTCACACAAGTCACGGTAATGCGTTTCAAGTTTTCGCATTACCCCTACCAATTCCTCAAATATTCGAGGTTCGATCCGATTCAAATCTTCGAGCGTTAGGGTATTGCGAATTCCGGATACGACATCCTCACCTTGGGCGTTTTGTAAGTAATCGCCATAAACACCAGGTGAGCCAGTCGCAGGATCCCTAGTAAAACACACTCCAGTTCCAGAACTTTCACCGAGATTTCCAAATACCATCATGCCAACATTTACTGCCGTCCCAAGATCATTTGGAATTCGCTCACGTCGTCGATACAGCTTGGCTCGCTCCGTATTCCATGAATCAAATACTGAATTTATCGACATATCGAGTTGGGCCCGTGGATCTTGTGGAAACTCAATTCCAGATTCACGCTTAATAATTGCTTTGTATTTGTCAACCAAATTAACTAAAGGTTCAACCTGCAGTTGGTAGTCCGCAGAGACCTTCGCGGCATGTTTAGCTTGGTCCAGCTCATGTGCAAAATAATCTCCCTCAATATTTAGCACAGTCTTGGCGAACATTTGAATTAATCTACGATAAGCATCCCAGGCGAATCTTTCATTGTTTGAGATTTTGGCTAGTCCCATCACTGACTTGTCGTTCAAGCCAACATTCAGAATTGTTTCCATCATTCCTGGCATAGAAAATTTCGCGCCAGACCTAACGCTCACTAGCAATGGGTCTTCTGGATCGCCAAGAATCTTCCCAGCCTTATCCTCTAGTTGTCGCAATGCCGTTGTTACTTGCACTTCAAGCTCTAACGGTGCTCTACCAAGTTCCAAATATTCTTTGCATGCCTCAGTGGTGATGATGAATCCTGGTGGAACTGGCAGCCCAAGACGGGTCATCTCAGCTAGATTTGCACCCTTGCCACCAAGCAGGTCTTTTTGATCTTTGTTTCCCTCTTCGAACGCATAAATCCATTTAGTTTGCATCATCACCTCAGCTCCAGCAGCCTGGGCATTTGCTGGTACTAGTAATCATAGAAACTTATGGAGAGTTTGTAATCGTGTTAGCGGTCACACTTTTTTGTAATAGCACACGTTTATACTCAGTGGCATGACTTCTGCCCTATTTACCCCATTTCAGATACGGAATTTTGAATTTCCAAACCGAGTTTGGGTTTCACCGATGTGCCAATATTCTGCGGTAAACGGTATCGTTGGCAGTTGGCATCAAGCTCATATTGGCGCCTTTGCATCAGGTTCGCCGGGTTTGATTATGGTAGAGGCGACTGCAGTTACTCCATCTGGGCGGATCTCCATCGCTTGTCCTGGCATATGGAATTCAGAACAAGCGGCAGCCTTTAAACCATTAGTGGATTTCGCCCATTCGCAATCAGTGCCAATTGGAATTCAACTTGCCCACGCCGGTCGAAAAGGTTCCACAATGCGGCCGTGGGATGACCACTTAGTTGCGACACCAGAAGAAGGTGGCTGGCAGACTGTATCGGCAAGTCCGATCGCTTTTGGCAAAATGCCAACTCCGCAAGAATTATCACTTGCTGAGATATCGGAATTGATTTCCAACTTCAGTGAAGCGGCTAAACGGGCAGTCGAAGTTGGGTTTGATGTAATCGAAATACATGCCGCTCATGGCTATCTAATCCACCAATTCTATTCCCCTCTTTCGAATCTAAGAACAGATGAATATGGTGGTAGTTTCGAAAATCGAATCAGATTATTGCTAGAAATAACGAAATCAGTAAAGGCAGTTATTGCTGACAAGATTTTGTTTGTCCGCATTTCCGCAACTGACTGGATGGAAAACGGCTGGAGCATTGAGGACTCAGTTAAGTTAGCCAAGGAGCTTAAGAAACTAGGAGTTGATCTAATCGACGTTTCCTCTGGCGGGACCTCACCAGATGCCAAGATACCAGTGGCCCCCGGTTATCAGGTGCCATTCGCTGAGCAGATCAAACATGAAGCGGAAATTGCAGTTAGTGCAGTTGGCTTGATAACTGAGGCAGCCCAGGCAAATTCAATAATTTCTGAGGGAAAGGCGGACGCCGTAATGCTGGCTCGGGCCATGTTACGAAACCCAAGGTGGGCGTTACAGGCGGCCGAAGAGTTGGGTGACGTAATTCCCTGGGCAGATCAATTTGCTCGAGCACGAACGCTTAGTTAACTAGCGCTTCACTCATCATTTCATTGACCATTGGAACTACCTTCGTGGCATAAAGTTCGATTGACTTCATTAACTTGCTGTGCGGCACCGGTCCATTAGCATATTTGAAATCAAAGCGCTGAGCACCAACCGACTTGAGCGCATGAGTAATTTTGCGCGCAACTGTCTCTGGTGTGCCCACGTAAAGTGAGCCATACTTAACTTCATTCAAATACTGTTGTTTAGTAGTTGGACCCCAGCCACGCTCTCGACCAATTCGACCAAACATTGCCAAGTAATTGGGCCAAAGCTCTTCAATTGCCTGCTCATCTGAATCACTAATATGTCCTGGCGAGTGAATTGATATCGGAAGCTGTGGTTTGCCTAACTCTGCTAATGCCCTTCGATAAAGATCAGCAAATGGGGCAAATCGCTCTGGGTCGCCACCAATTATTGCCAGCGCCATTGGAATACCAAGTCGAGCAGCACGAATCACAGAATCCGGAGAGCCGCCCACGCCCACGCGCAATCCAATTCGACCACGTTCCGTTTTGGGATAAACCTGCTGATTGTTAAGCGAAGCGCGAGTTTGACCAGACCAAGAAATTGCATTTTCGTCTAGTAATTTAACGAGCAATTCTAATTTTTCTTCAAACAAAACATGATAATCGTCAAGCTTGTAACCAAAAAGTGGAAATGATTCGGTGAAAGACCCTCTACCGGCAGTGATTTCAACTCGACCATTGGCTAGTCCATCAATTGTGGCAAATCGCTGATAAACCCGAACTGGGTCTTCACTCGATAATACTGTTACACCTGAGCCCAAAACAATGTTCTTGGTGACGGTGGCAATACCTGCCAGCACAGTATCTGGTGCAGAAACTGCAAAGTCATCCCGATGGTGTTCGCCAACGTTGAAATTATCTAAACCTAATTCATCAGCTAGCTTGGCTTGTGCGACTACATCTCGAATGACCTGGCCAGCGCTAACTGGTTTTCCGTTGTCGTCAACTGTCATGTCCCCGAAAGTATCTAGGCCAAAGCGCAGAGTGTTTTTTGTTTCCATGGCGGCACCCTACCACAA
>JBMTAF010000032.1:0-8690 GCA_049428425.1 Candidatus Nanopelagicales bacterium | reverse complement strand
TAGTTTTTTCAAAAAAACCACCAGTGGTTGGGGTGACGCCAAGTAATACTTGCAGTCGAAGTACCGCAGATTTCTTATCCCCATATTTCAGTACTGGCAGGGCCGATTGCACGCTGCTGTTCGATGGCACGGTTAATGCTGCGGTAGGCAATGCTGGAATCAACGCAAGGCTAATTCCGAGCAGGATTACTCCCGCAGCCCTGATCTGGGGGAAGGGCATAGTCAAACCCTCGCATGATTCCCTTAAAAAAGCAGGTATAGTGCAGTTATGTCGGGGAAAATCCCAGAAAAATCCTCAGGTTTTGGAGTAATTGAATGATTGAACGTCCTAGCAGCGTATTGATTGTTACCGCCCACCCAGATGATCTTGATTTTGGCGCCGGCGGCACAATTCCTAAACTGCGCGAGTTAGGTACCGAAATCTCGTATTGCATCTGCACTGATGGCCATCAAGGCGGCGAAGATCCAAGTGTAAGTCGAACTGAGATGCGCAAAATCCGTCGCGCTGAGCAAATCGCGGCTGGGAAAGTACTTGGCGTTACCGATATAACTTTTCTGGGATTAGATGACGGCCACTTGTTCCCTACGTTGGAATTGCGCAAAGCCATCGTGGCTCAGATTCGTCGGGTCAAACCAGAAGTGATCATCACTCAATCACCAGAGCGAAATTGGGAACGAGTATTTTCATCGCATCCAGACCATATGGCAGTTGGCGAAGCAACAATGCAGGCAATTTATCCAGATGCTCGAAACTTGTTTGCTTTTCCTGATTTGCTGGAAGCTGGACTGGAGCCATGGACAGTGAGTGAAGCTTGGATTATGGCGCATCCAACGCCGAATACTTTTGTTGATATTACTGACACCATTAATCTAAAAATTGATGCGCTCCGCGCGCACGTTTCTCAAACCACTCAAATGCCTGATTTAGCTGAACGCATTACAAGTTGGGGTTCGATGGCAGCTGAACGAGGTGGTCTTGCGGCTGGCAGATATGCCGAGGCATTTTACGTAGCCAATACGCAATAGTTACCAGAAAACCGCAATCACAATATTGGTGAAGCTCAGCAAGCCAATCCCTAACCAGGTGCCCGAATCAACTGCAGGTTTTTTCTTAGCAGTAATTGCAAGTATCACAATCACTACCAATAACAACAGTTTGACAAAAATCTTCGCATTATCTGGTAACGGATAAGCTGGATTCTCATCATGCAATGGATAGCGAATTCCAACTAAGCCAACACCAGTAAGCAGTGCTAGGTATGCACCATGCAACATTCCTGCTTGAATTTTTCGCTCTCTGGCACGGAATTGACTTAAAAAACCACCAAGCAATGCTGCCATGCCGACAAAATGCAGCACCAACAATGAGTTACGAACAATCTCCAAGGTAGTCATCTATTACTACTCCCATTCAATCGTGCCTGGCGGCTTACTAGTTATATCTAACACTACTCGGTTTATTCCAGGGACTTCATTGGTAATTCGTGAGGAAATTTTTGCTAGCAAGTCGTACGGTAACCGAGACCAGTCGGCGGTCATGGCATCTTCACTGGAAACCGGACGCAGCACGATTGGATGTCCGTAAGTGCGACCATCCCCTTGCACCCCAACGCTTCTAACATCCGCTAACAAGACAACTGGAAATTGCCAGACCGATTCAGTTAACCCAGATTGTTCTAGCTCTTCTCTGGCAATCAGATCAGCTGCGCGGAGTAGGTCGAGTCTTTCTTGGTTAATCGCACCAACAATTCGAATTGCTAATCCCGGGCCAGGGAATGGCTGCCGACCAATTATTTTCTCTGGCAACTGGAGCAATCTGCCAATAGTTCTAACTTCATCTTTAAACAATGTGTTTAGTGGTTCCACTAACTTAAACTTTAAGTCCTCAGGTAAGCCACCGACATTGTGGTGACTCTTAATCGTGGCAGCGGAAGCACCGCCGCCTGATTCCACAACATCTGGATACAACGTGCCTTGGACTAGATACTCAATTGGCTCTGGGGACTGTTGCTGTAATTCAGCTGCGGCAGATTCGAATACTCGAATGAATTGTGTTCCGATGATCTTTCGTTTCTGCTCTGGATCTAGAACCGAATCCAGTTGAGTCAAAAACCGCTCGCGCGCATCAACAACTACTAATTTGATGCCGGTCGCGGCGACAAAATCCTGCTCTACTTGATCCCGCTCTCCGCTTCGAAGCAAACCATGGTCAACAAATACTGCCGTGAGGCGGTCGCCAATTGCTTTTTGCACAATCGCGGCGGCAACCGCTGAATCAACACCACCAGAAAGGCCAACTATGGCTCGACCATCACCAACTTGCTGCTGAACTTTTGCAATTGCATCATCGAGCACTCGATCGGAATTCCAATTTGGTTCTAGTTGAGCAATATTGACTAAGAAGTTACGTAGCACCGCCATCCCGTGTTGGCTATGAACTACTTCTGGGTGGAACTGAACTCCAGCAAATTTACGATTTAGATCTTCAAACGCAGCAACTTTAGTTGCGGAAGTACTAGCAGTTACCGTGAAACCAGGTGGTGCGGCAACCACGGCATCGCCATGTGACATCCATACTTCATACTGGTTTGGTAAGTCACGAAACAATTCGCTTTGCGAATTAACTTCAATTGCAGTTGCACCATATTCTCTAATACCAGTCTGCGCCACCTGGCCACTTAATCCTTGGGCGAGCAGCTGAAAGCCGTAGCAAATGCCAAAGATTGGAATATCGGCAGCTAACACATCTGCTGAAACACTCGGTGAGCCTGGTTCATAAACACTCGATGGGCCACCAGAGAAAATAATTGCGGCAGGATCTTTTGCCAGCAGTTGTGATGCTGAGTAATGATGTGGCACAAGTTCCGAATAAAAGCCCAACTCGCGAACTCGTCTTGCGATTAACTGAGCATATTGGGCACCAAAATCAACCACTAGAACTGGTTTTAGTTCGTTGGTCAAGTTAGCTCCATTACTGCGAAACGATTATCTCAACTCGCTGCAATTCCTTAATGTCAGAATATCCGCAAGTTGCCATGCTGCGACGCAGCGCACCGACAGCATTCATTAATCCGGCTGCATTTGTTGCCGGTCCATGCAATATCTGTTCAAAGCTGCCAATTGCCGGAGTTGGAATTGCGCTAGCCCGCGGCAAAGTTGGATGTCCCGCTTCAACCGCCCAGTGATATCCAGCACCTGGTGCTTCAGCTGCTCTTGCCAACATCGAACCAACCATCACGGCATCTGCACCACAGGCAATCGCTTTTGCGATATCACCAGTTTGATGTACGCCACCGTCGGCAATAACCTGCACATATCTGCCGCCAGATTCATCTAGATAATCGCGTCTAGCAGCAGCAACATCAGCGACCGCAGATGCCATTGGCACTTTAACACCTAACACACTGGTGGTAGTGCCACTAGAACCACCACCAAAACCAACTAATACACCAGCAGCTCCGGCGCGCATAAGATGCAGCGCTGCTTGGTAAGTTGCACAACCGCCAACAATTACCGGAACTTCTAGATCATAAATCAACGTTTTGAGATTTAACGCATTCTCATCGGTGGAAACATGCTCTGCGCTAACGGTGGCACCGCGAATAATGAATAAATCTACACCAGCTGCCACAACTTGTTTCCAATATTTTTCGGTCAACTTAGGTGAAAGCGATGCTGCAGTGACAATTCCAGCCGCACGCAACTCTTTAATCCGCGAAACAATTAGTTCTGGATCAATTGGCTGGGCGTAAACCTGCTGCAATACTTGACTTAAGTTTTCGCTATTCGCGTTGGAAATCTTTGCAAATGCTGCGGCCGGATCGGCATATCTGGTCCACAAACCTTCTAGGTTTAGCACTGCTAAGCCGCCAAGTGCACTTATTTTGGCTGCGCTAGTTGGTGAAACTACCGAATCAACTGGAGCGGCAATTATTGGATGAGAAAATTCAAACGCATCAATTTTCCAACTTGTCGCAACATTCTCTGGATCTCTGGTGCGACGGCTTGGCACCAACGCAATCTGATCAAAGTCATATGCGGCCTTGGCTCGCTTCGCTTGCCCAATTTCAATTTCAGCCACTAGTTGCCTCTGCCGCTGTAGTTAGGTGCTTCCACCGTGATCTGCACATCATGCGGATGACTTTCCCGCAAGCCAGCAGCCGTAATTCGAACCAGGCGGCCGTTATTTTGCAGATCTTGAATCGTTGCGCTACCGGCATAACCCATCGCAGCGCGCAAGCCACCAACTAATTGATGTGCCACGCTAGCGACAGTGCCTCGATATGGCACTTGTCCTTCAATTCCTTCTGGCACCAATTTGTCATCACTAAAGACATCATCTTGAAAATATCGATCTTTACTAAAGGACTTACCTTCAGCGCGAGATTGCATCGCACCAAGTGAACCCATTCCTCGATATTGCTTATATGGCTTACCGTTAACAATAACTACATCGCCAGGTGATTCTTCACAGCCTGCTAACAAGGAACCGAGCATTACGCTGTCAGCTCCAGCCACAATCGCTTTCGCAATATCGCCGGAATACTGCAATCCGCCATCAGCAATCAGCGGCACACCTGCCGGAACTGTTGCAGAAGCCACTTCCAAAATTGCTGAAATTTGTGGCACGCCAACCCCGGCAACAACTCGAGTGGTGCAGATTGAGCCAGGTCCCACACCAACTTTTACACCATCTGCACCAGCTTCAATTAAAGCCAATGCGGCAGATCGAGTAGCGATGTTGCCACCAATAACATCAACCTGGAATTTTTGTTTGAATTGTTTCACCGTATCAATTACCGCTTGGGAATGGCCATGCGCAGTGTCAACAACTAGAAAATCAACTCCGGCTGCGACTAACGCACTAGCTCGCTCGTAAGCATCGGCACCAACGCCAACGGCAGCGCCAACGATTAGTCGCTGTGCTGAATCTTTTGTTGCATTTGGATATTTGTCTTTTTTGATGAAGTCTTTAACGGTAATCAAGCCAGCAAGCTTTCCGTTGCCATCAACGATTGGCAGTTTTTCAACTTTGTGCTTGCGCAGAATGTCTAATGCTTCATCTGAGCTAGTACCCACCTTTGCAGTTACTAGCGGCATTGGTGTCATTAATTCGAAAACTTTTTTATCTAGGTTAGTTTCAAATCGCATATCTCGATTAGTAATAATGCCTTGTAGTACACCCGTGGCATTAACGACTGGTAAACCAGAGATTCGGTATCTGCCACATAGTGCATCAACTTCACGAATCGACATGTCTGGCGTACAAGTAACGGGATTGCTAACCATGCCAGATTCACTTCGCTTAACTAAATCTAATTCTGCCACCTGATCTGCAATAGCTAAATTCCGATGTAGCACACCAACGCCGCCCTGGCGAGCAATTGCGATTGCCATCCGTGCTTCAGTAACCGTATCCATCGCAGATGAAACTAGTGGGATTGAGAGAGTGATATTTCTACTAAGTTTGGTTGCAGTATCAACCTCACTTGGCACCACATTTGAGGCATCTGGCAGCACTAGAACATCGTCGTAAGTCAGCCCTTCTAGGGCAACCTTCTCTGCGATTACCTTGCTTGGATCAGGGCTGGTTCTTCCCAAGTTCTTCTCCCAAACGCTGTTCAGGAGGGAAGGTTACCCGCTTATAACTTGGACACATCCAACAACCCATTTCGATGGGCAGCCAGTAAGGCACCGGCTCGGGTGCGAACCTCAAGTTTGCGATAAATCCGCTTGATGTGGGATTTCACGGTATCTGGGGCAATAAACAGCTCTTGCCCAATCTCCACTCCAGTCTTGCCAAGGCAGATCCCAATTAGCACCTCCATCTCGCGGGGACTGAGATGAATTGCGCTGTTGACTGGCTCTCCTTCTCGATAACGCTTTAACGCAATGGCATATTCATTGTCTTCGCCTTCATCAAAACCATAAATCAAATCTGGTGTCAGATCCAAGGTGCGCTCTAACGCTCGCCAAATCGTCGCCTCCCCTGCAGTTGAACCGGGATGCTGCGGAGCAAAGATTGGAAACACTTTTGTCTGCGGTGACATATTTAGTAGTGATTTGAGAATTACTTCAAAATCATAACGACGAATGTTGGCTTGAACCAAGACAATATCCACCGGATTTTGTTTTAACACAGCCTGCAGGTCAGCTAACTCATCAAATTTCAGCACCCGATCAAACACTTGGGTCTTACTTAACTTGTTAGCCAAAAAATTAATCAAATTAACATCACTGTGACATACTGCAATTGAGCCATAATTAACTCGTTTAACGGCCATTTCGAGACTCATAAATCTACCCTCCTTGGTTGAATGGAGGCGGCTGAATTTAATTACTTAGTTGCGTAAAAGCAACACATTTACAAACCCGCTGCCTCGCTAATTCGGTTTAAGGCATCAGACATGTTGCGACTTCGCACCACATCTGCTGGTAGATCAGATGACCAACCAGGCCCAGCGGCTATTACTAGCGGAGTTGGTCGAAGATTTGGAAGTTCAGTTAATACCTGTGGATTACCCACATTAGTCATCTGGGCCCAGACCAAAACTGCAGCTGGCCCAGTCTTTTTCACTGCACTTACCAGAGCACTGGTCGGCACTCGAGGACCTAGTGTCTTGGCTGCAATTCGTCGTTCGGCAAGCGCTGCGGCCAGAACAAACGTTGGCAGCGAATGCAATTCGTCTGGCGCACAAGCAAGCAAAATTGCTCGCGGATTAATTGGATGCTGAAGTCGACTTATCAGGCCTTTGAAAGATGTAATTAACGCATCAGTTAGTAGATGTTCAATCTCAATTCCATCACCGGTAGTTTCCCAGCGCTTTCCTAAACTGATCAATACCGGCGAAACTACTTGCTCCCAAGTCCAGATAACACCACGCTCACTGATTGCTTCCGAAACAATCTGCATCATCGCTGCTGAATCAAGTGCGGTTGCCGCACGAGCCAAGCCCCGGGCAGTTGCGGTGGCACCAGGTAGCGCAACAACATTGCCACCACCCGCCGGAGCTGAAATATCTTGTTGAATCCCCAACGGATCTGCGCCAGTGTGGGCTAGCCGCGCAGCTTCGGCGGGTGGCAGACCCAAAATCACCAGTCGACGCATTCGATCTAGCAGGGCGACATCTTCTGGGGTGTATCGGCGGTGTCCACCAGAGGTGCGATCACTTGGGGTGATGCCGTAGCGACGATCCCAGGTGCGCAGTGTGGCCGGAGCCACGCCAAGCCGGCGAGCTACCGCAGCGACCGTGAGGGCATAGGTCACCTCAACGTATGCTTCCGATGAAACTTGTTCACCCTCAAAGTTGTTCATGCCGCAATTGTCCGACTAAATAGAAATCTTGCACGCTGAGGCTGTGAGGAAGGTCTCAGGCAAATTCATAAATTGTTCACCTGTGGAACTTGACTAACTTATGAACAACTTTTAGCCTTAGGGCATTGAAAGGAGCGCCATGGCAGACATCACCAGACTTCCTGGACCTAACGCCGACCTTTGGGACTGGCAGCTCCACGCAGCATGCCGCGGAGAAGATCCAGAGATTTTCTTCCACCCAGAGGGTGAACGAGGGCCCACCCGGGTCGCTCGGGACAACGCAGCAAAAGCAATCTGCGCCACCTGCCCAGTAATTAAGCAGTGTGCCGCACACGCACTTTCAGTTCGCGAACCATACGGCGTATGGGGTGGGCTTACTGAAGAAGAACGTGAAGCGATTTATCTGAACCAGAAGAGTGGCTACGAACTAGTAGCAGGCTAACCCAGATTTTCAGCGGCCTGCCCCCACGTTTCATCGGCCGCTGACGACAGTGTGTTAATCACACTGACTCTCCCAATGAAAAGGGCCCGGCAAGCCGGGCCCTTTTACTTTTCTAATTAATTAATGGCTGTGGCCGTGATGTGAATGACCAGCAGCTGCTGGCTCTTCTTCCTCAGCTGGCTTTTCAACCACTAATACTTCAGTTGTTAGCAACATAGAAGCAATAGATGCGGCATTAACTAACGCTGACTTCGTTACTTTGACTGGATCAATTACGCCGCGAGCGATTAGATCTTCGTATTCACCGGTTGCAGCATTGAAGCCATGACCAACTTTTTGGTCGGCAACTTTGGCACAAACTACATAACCCTCCAGCCCAGCATTCTCAGCAATCCAACGAAGTGGTTCATTAACTGCTTTGCGAACTGCAGATACGCCAGCTTTCAGATCTCCCTCTAAGCCAAGATCATTTTCTAGGACCTTTGCTGCATGAATAATGGCCGAACCACCTCCAGCAACAATGCCTTCATCGATTGCGGCACGAGTTGCACTAACTGCATCCTCAACTCGGTGCTTCTTTTCCTTCAACTCAACTTCAGTGTGGCCGCCAACGCGAATTACACCAACACCTCCGGAAAGTTTGGCTAGTCGTTCCTGTAGTTTTTCTCGATCCCAATCTGAATCTGAGTTATCAATTTCATTTCGAATCTGGGCAATTCGATCTTTAACTGCTTGGGCATCGCCGCCACCGCTAACAATGGTGGTGTTGTCCTTTGATACTACAACTCGCTTTGCGGTACCGAGCAAAGACAGATCTGCCTGATCTAGCTTTAAGCCAATGTCAGTGGAGATAACCGTCGCACCGGTTAGCACGGCGATGTCTTGCAAGATTGCTTTACGTCGATCACCAAACGCTGGTGCCTTTACTGAAAC
>JBMTAF010000031.1:0-8894 GCA_049428425.1 Candidatus Nanopelagicales bacterium | reverse complement strand
TGCAGCACTGAGATACGCTTTCGCCCCTCCTAACGGGTTGAGTAATCAGCCTGCAGGCCCCCATCGTCTAGCGGCCTAGGACGCCGCCCTTTCACGGCGGTAGCGCGGGTTCAAATCCCGTTGGGGGTACGTGTCTCGTTACACAACGAGGCCCCGTAGCGCAGTTGGTTAGCGCGCCGCCCTGTCACGGCGGAGGTCGCGGGTTCAAGTCCCGTCGGGGTCGCTGGTGGATCTGGTTAACCAGAATCACTATGTGGTGTGGCCAGGTAGCTCAGTTGGTACGAGCGTCCGCCTGAAAAGTGGAAGGTCGCCGGTTCGATCCCGGCCCTGGCCACCACTTATATTTCTGAAGTCAACAAATCCAAAACATCTTTAGCGCTCCAGCCAGTTGGATATAGCTGCAGCATATTTTCGACATCACTTGTTGTTGCACCTAAAGTTAATAGCGGTGCCTCGTGATATCCATCAGCACGCTCTTGACCTAACCCAATTGTGGCAAGCAAGCCATTGCATAAACAAATGCGGCCTTCAATCTCGGCTTCATCGCCACCTTTGCGTAAAAATGGTTTCTCTGGCTCTGATGCACACTTCGAGATAACTTTGCCATCTTCCGCAATCGTGTTGCTGCGCAAATATCCTAAATCACAAAGTTTTGGTCGTGCATTGAAAGTTTCTGCCATTCCAACCGTGCCAGGTAGTTCAACTACTTTAAATGGAAAACCAGTTGGGCTGGCGCGATGGTCAGTTCTTACTTTTAGTTTTTTTTCTCGAGCCGCCTGCAACATCTGCTGCCTTAAATCATCTCGCATGCCAGATTCATTTGATAATGCAAACAGTGAGCCAACCTGAACACCAGCTGCGCCATGATCAATAGCATCTTTAACCGCAGCAGCTGTGGCACGGCCACCTGCTAACCAAAACGGCAACCCAACAGCTCGCATTTTTTCTAAGTTAACTTCATCCAGCGGACCAAAACCAGAATCAGTGTCTTGTAGTTTTCTAGGCGGTGCGTTGTGTCCACCTGCCATCCAGTGTTCTACCACAAATCCATCTGGGCGGGTTATTTCACTTCTAGCTAAATAGTTAGCGAGCACCTCAGCGGTCACAATTGCTAGAAACTTTGGTGGCTTTAATTTCGGTGCAACCCCAAATGCCGCAACTGGATCAAAGCTAAGTTTTGGTGCGGCAACATCATTTGGTCGATCGGCATCAACAGTTAAGGAACCAACTGACCCGGCAGCAAAATCTCTAATTAGCTGCGGAATTTCTCGAGGAATGCCAGCTCCCATTAACACCACATCAACTTCTGCCAACATCGCACCATAAAGCGCGGCTGGAGTTGCAGTTTGTAGTTTTTCTAGAAAGTTAATTCCAACTTTGCCGCCAGATTGTTTTGCTAACCAAACTTCAGCAAAGTTTGCTGCAGCAACAAGTTGGTCGTGTTCGACGTTTGATTTCAAACTAATTCGATGCATTGGTCGATAGGGCTTACCGTTTCGACCTTCGGGCAGATACCAAGCGGCAAGAAGTTTTTCGGTGACTTGCGGATATGGAAAATGCGCCAATGCTCTTCGCATATGGCCGCCCGGATCACCATTTTGTAATCGGCGAGCAACCACAGTGTCTAATGCAGTTCCGCTAACTACGCCCAAGTGGCCATGTGATGCCACGGTGTGGGCGAGCTCCCAGCCAGATACGGCTACTCCCATCCCACCTTGAATTACAACCGGCAGGCCAAGCGCGTTATTCAATCTGTTCCTAACTTACGGTACCGTAGGTTACGGTAGCGTAAGTTAGCGCATATCGTCTAGACCTGACTCCTGGTGCGCTGCCAACATGGCTCTAATCTCTACGGCCCTAAACCGGCGGTGCCCACCGAGAGTCTTTACTGAGCTGATCTTGCCGGCATTTGCCCACCGTGAAACGGTTTTGGGGTCAACTGCAAACAGCTTGGCCACCTGACCTGGGGTCAGCAACTCGTCATGATTACTCATTCGAATACCTCCAGGTCCACCCTCTCAAAGAATCGGACAAAAGTCACCCTTCTAATTCTGTGAATGCCCCCACTAAACTCTGCTCCTGACAAAATTCACTTAATTTCTAGGGGGCACGCTCATGGGTCGTGGCCGAAAAAAGGCAAAACAGACGAAAGTTGCCCGAGAACTCAAATATCACTCATTTGATACTGATCTAGATAAATTACAGCAAGAGCTTGCAAGTGAACGCGGTGATGATCAATACGCTGATCTTGCAGCCAAGTATGCTGATTTTGATGACGAAGACGAAGACGACGAAGATTAAGCGAATTTATTCACAAGATTAACTGATCCACCTGCGCCACCTTTAGGTGCTGCATCCGAAACCTGATTTGTACGTTTGGATACTTCGCCAATCACCCAAGCATCTCGGCCTGATTTAGTTAGTGCTTGCTTAACTTCACTTACCTTTTCTGCCGCAACTACCATCAACATGCCAATGCCGAGATTAAATGTAGTTTCAAAATCAGACAACGTTGAATTATTCTTCTTTGCTAAATAATGGAATATTGGCTGTGGTTGCCAACTTGATCGATCCAAGTCAACATGCGCAGATTCTGGTAATACCCGAGACAAGTTTGCAGCAATTCCACCACCAGTCACGTGAGAAATGGCATGCACTGCATCTGGTAATGCCTGAATTACGTTTAGTAAATCAACACAATAAATATCGGTTGGGGTTAATAGCTCTTCACCAAGTGTCCTACCAAAATCTGGCACCATAGTTGACAGATTTAAATTCTTCTCGGCGACAACTTTTCTTACCAATGAATAACCATTTGAATGCAAGCCAGATGAACTTATTGCCAGCACCACATCGCCAATCTGAACTCGATTTGCACCAAGCAATTGATCAGCTTCAACTACGCCAGTTCCAGCGCAAGCTAGATCGAATTCATCTGTTGCCATCACGCCCGGATGCTCTGCGGTTTCGCCACCTAGCAGCGAAACATTTGCCAACTTCGCTCCAGTTGCTATTCCAGTTACGATCTCAGCAATTAATTCAGGAACAACTTTGCCCGTGGCAATGTAATCAGTAATAAACAATGGTTCAGCACCAACAGTCACGATGTCATCCACCACCATGGCGACTAGATCAATTCCGATGGTGTTATGTTTACCTAACGCTTTAGCAATCTGAATTTTGGTGCCAACACCATCTGTGCCAGTTGCTAAGTAAGGCTTTTGATAACTCTTGAGTTTGGTGGCATCGAATAATCCAGCAAATCCGCCGAAATCCCCCACAGTTTCGGCTCGCTGAGCGTTGAGCACTGCCTGCTTCATTAAAGCAACTGCTTTTTCGCCAGCCTCGACATCAACGCCAGCAGATTGGTAATCAGCCATTTAGCATCGGTAGTTCGCGATGTAATTTGCCACGCTTAACGTCATCGGCAACTTCAATTGGATATTTGCCATCAAAGCAAGCACGACATAGATTCTCACTTGGCAACTTAGTTGCTGCCGTTAATAACTCAAGAGATGCAAAACCTAATGAATCTGCGCCAATTGATTCGCGGATTTGCTCAATGGTTTTGCCATCCGCAATTAACTCTTCTTTCTGCGCAAAATCTATGCCATAAAAACATGGCCATAAAACTGGTGGCGAAGAAATCCGAACATGAACTTCTAATGCGCCGGCGTCTTTCAACATCTTCACAATCGCGCGCTGCGTGTTGCCCCGCACAATTGAATCATCCACCACCACAAGTCGGCGACCAGCAATTACTTCCTTTAGTGGATTGAGTTTCATTCGGATACCAAGTTGACGGATTGTCTGAGTTGGTTGAATGAAAGTGCGTCCAACATATGCATTCTTAATAAGTCCCTGAGCAAATGGGATACCGGATGCTTGGGCATAACCAACGGCGGCAGGGGTGCCGGAATCGGGGACTGGAATAACTAAATCAGCCGGAGCTGGATGTTCTTGGGCAAGTTTGCGGCCAATCTCAACTCGAGTGGCATGAACACTTCTTCCAGTAAGCACCGTGTCGGGCCTTGCCAGATAAACATATTCAAACAAGCAATGTGCTGGCTTGCTTGGTGCGAAGGTGTGACTGGTAAGCCCAGACTCATCAATCACCACGATCTCGCCTGGCTCAACATCTCGAACATACTTAGCACCAACAATGTCTAGCGCCGCAGTTTCTGAGGTGATTACCCAGCCATCGTTTAGCTGGCCAATCACCAGAGGGCGAATTCCCTGTGGATCGCGAGCACCAATCAAGCTTTTTGCATCAGTTAACACAAATGAATATGCGCCCTTAAGCTCAATCAACTCTTCTTTTAGCGCAGCAATGGTGGTGTCTGCTGGATTTGATGCGATCAATGCCGCAACTAATTCTGTATCACTAGTGCCGCGAATCCCTTTTCCAGTTAAAACTCGGCCGTTATGCAGTTTCTCATGCAGTTTGTTTACATCCATCAAATTGCCATTGTGGCCTAAGGCAATTTGTCGATTTTGGCCAACATGAAAAGTTGGCTGAGCGTTATCCCAATTTGTTGCACCAGTTGTGGAATAGCGGGTGTGACCTACGGCAATAATTCCCTTTAGGGAATCAAGAGCTGAATCGTTAAATACCTGCGCAACGAGCCCCATATCTTTATAAACCATAATCGCTTCACCATCAGAGACGGCAATGCCGGCAGATTCAGTGCCCCGATGCTGCAGTGCATAAAGACCAAAATAAGTTAATCGCGCCACATCTTCATTTGGGGCAAAGATTCCAAATACGCCGCAAGCGTCTTGCGGCAGGTGTTCTTCTGGACTTATCTCGTGGCCCAATCGGCCATCAGCCCTAATCACAGCGGTACTTTAGTTGAAATTAGCCAACTTATTTAGTTGGGAAACCACCTAATTGGTCCCTGGTGGGCTAGACCGACTTGATCGCCTACCTGAACTTTCAAATCCCCACTAATTCGGACATTTATTCGAGCGCCAGCGGCATCAAGATGAACTACCGCATCATGGCCGTAGTAATCCAGATCAACCACAGTTGCCGCAACCCCGCTACCAGCGGGCAGAATTTGAATCTCTTCCGGTCGAATTACTAACTTGCCTGGCACAACTTCAGCACCCATGGTTGCGGGTGTTAGTACTGAATTAATTTTGCCGGCTTCATCCTTTGTTGAATCTAATAGCAACACATCGCCAGTTGAGATTGCAACTTCGGGAGAAACTGGTGCTTCATAAACTTCAGCGGGCGAGCCGGTTTGCACAATCTGACCGCGGCGCATTAACGCAACTAAATCAGCAGTAACTAATGCTTCTTCCCGATCATGAGTCACCATCAATGTGGTCGTTTTGCGATTCTTTAATAACTCGCTTACCTCAGCGCGAAGTTCATCCCGCAGCGCAGCATCCAAGGCACTAAATGGTTCGTCAAGCAACATAACTTTTGGCTCTGGCGCAAGTGCACGAGCTAACGCAACTCGAGTTTGCTGACCACCCGATAACTCACTTGGCATTCGTTTGGCGAATTTGCCCATTCCGATTAAGTCCAATAACTCAGCTACTCGATCTGCTTTTAGTTTTTGATCGGTTATGCCAAATGCAATGTTTTCACTAACCGTGAGGTGCGGAAATAGTGCACCTTCTTGCGCTACGTAACCTACTTTTCGACGCTCCGGTGGAACCACAATTGAAGAGACGCTAACTAATTGATCGCCAAATCGAATCGTGCCGCTGAATGGTGCAATAAAGCCAGCAATCGCTCGAAGCAGCGTAGTTTTACCGCAACCAGATGGACCTAAAACAGCAGCAAACGCGCCACTTTCCACCTGGAGTGAAAGTTCATTTAACACCGGTCGGTTGGCGTAAGTGACAGTTAGCCCGTCAATCTTTAGCGAGGTCATAGGGCAGTATTTTCTCGTGCTTCTTCAGTTGACGCACGGTCGGGTCTAGACAATAAATAAGTGGGGATGGCAGCAATTAACACCAGCAGCAGCGCATATGGCGCCGCTTGGCCATATTGGCTAATTGAAGTTTTGGTCCAAATTTCAATTGCCAACGTGTCAAAGCCAGTTGGGCGAAGCATTAATGTCGCTGGCAGCTCTTTCATGGCAGTTAACAACACCAGCAAAAATCCCGTGATGACACCAGGTGCTGCAATTGGGATGGTCACTTTTCGGATGGTCTGCCAGTTGGTATAGCCAAGAGATCGAGACACATCATCATAAATACGTGGGATACGCGCAATGCTGCTTCTAGTTGTGCCAACTGCTTTAGCTAAGAACAGCACCGCATAACTAAACGCTAGCAGCGGCAGCGTTTGATACAAAAAGCCAAGTCGCGAACCTAATGCAACTAGCGCCAGGCCAATTACCACACCAGGCAAAGCATGAGTTAGCAAAATTGAATACTCAGCAAAACTTGAAAGTCTTGATTTATATCTGGCTGCTAGAACTCCTAGTGGAATGGCGAACACCATGGCAAGCACAGCACCAGCAAGCGCTGCAGTTAGCGTGGCAATTGTTGCTGCAAGCAAATCAGCGACATCAATATCAGCACTTACAGTGATAAATCTGGTGACTAAAACATATCCTGGCACGCCAACTGATGCCCCTGCTAAGAGCAATAAGTAGCTTGCTGCTAAATACTTTTTCCAACCTAAATCTATCTTGTTAGCAGTTCTAATTGAACCCAAACCAGATTTAGCCGCAACTGCCCGGCCACGGGCTCGTTGCTCGGCATAGATCAATACTGCTGCCAACATTACAAGTGCAACGGCCACTACAGCTGCTGCTGAGCGATCATAAGTTGCCCGATACATAGTGTGAACGACGCGAGTAAACGTATCTACCCGCAGCAATGACACCGCGCCAAAATCACTCAGAACATAAAGCATTACTAACAACACTGATGCCAACACGGTTGGTCTGGCCTGTGGCCAAATTACTCGCCTTGCTACTTGCGTCGCACTTAAGCCAAGCGCTCTAGCGGATTCTTCTTGCGTCGCATCAATTCGGCGCAACGCCGCATATGCAGCTAGCAATATGTATGGCGCGCAAGTCAACGTGAGGATGAATACTGCGGCCGAGAAGCCAGCAAAATTAGGCACCAGCGCAATCCAAGAGTAAGTCGAAACGTAACTTGGAATTGCTAACGCCAACGTGCCCAGCACCATAAATAGCGCTGGCATTGGCAAATTGGTTCGCTGAATTAGCCAAGCGGAACTAATGCCAATTACTGCCGATAACAAGGCAACTAACACTGCTAACGAAATTGTGGTCGTTATTGTGCTGAGAGTTTTTTCTCGCAGAAGCACTGTGCCAGCAGTAGAAAGTCCAGATTGGGTAGCTCGAATCAATAAATAAACCAGTGGAATGCTGGCGAGCAGCACTACCAAAACGGCAAAGATCTGTAATGTTTTAGGTACCACAACGCCCCTAGTCGAATTTCGACTAGGGGCAGCTGTGTTACGTGTTAGGGTCAAAGCAAGCCAACCCTAACTAACATTTCTTGAGTGACTCTAACGTCTTTAAGTGAATCTAGATCAACCACTGGTGTTCCAATTTCACTCAATGATGGCAGGTCCTTAGGTGTTGCCAGATTAGGTAGCACCGAATATTCATTTGTTTCGGAAACAAATCGGTTTTGTGATTCTTCACTTAGTAAATATTTGATTAACTCAGCGGCACCGGCAGCATTCTTTGCGGTATTTAGAATTCCTGCGCCAGAAACATTGATCAAATTACCGAGGTCTCCAGCCGCAAAAAAGCCATCAGCAACATTAATCTCACCACCAAGTGCTTCAGCTACTTCATAAATGTAGTAGTGATTAACTAGTCCTAGTTCAATTTCTCCGGCATTAATTGCTTCAACAATCATGCTGTTTTTTTCATAAGCAACTGGATTGTTCTTCGCAAGTCCGGTTAGCCAAGCTTCAGCAGCAGCTTCTCCTCGAAGTTGTCTAAGGGCGGTTACAAATGCTTGGAAAGATGCATTAGTTGGTGCAATGCCAATCTTTCCATCCCATTTTTGATCTAACAGATCATCAATGGTTTTTGGTAAATCAAGATTTTTTGTGGTGTCATATGCAAATACGCGAGCCCGACCAGTAAGGCCTACCCAAGCACCACTATCTGCTTGATACTCAGTTGGTACCAGTGACAAAATTTCACTAGCCAAATTTGTCAGCATTCCGCTCTCGGCAATTGCACCGAGCGAGCCAGCATCTTGTGAAATAAAAATATCTGCTGGTGAATTACTACCTTCTTCGAGTAGCTGTGCGGCCAGCTCGGCCGAATCACCATAACGAACATTTAACTTTATTCCCGTTGTAGCTTCAAAGTCAGCAAAGAAAGGTCCGATGAATTCTTCAGACCGGCCGGAATAAACGGTGAGCTCAGATCCGCTCAGTGAATCTCCGGCAGTTGTGTTCTCGGCTGGATCAGCAGAGCAGGCTGCCAGCGAGAGAAGTAAGGCCGCCACCGTGGCCAGGCCTAGAAATTTACGCAAATTTATCCTTTCGTAATTCGCCATAACCATAACCTGCGTAGTCCGCTTTTGGCAAATTTTTCTTTGTGTTAATCGCCACACTCCCATGGCATGAGACGATTCCCTCATGAATCTCGTCATTCCGCCCCAACCTTCGCAGCCCCTATTTGAGTTGGCGCTGATTGAGCTTGCCGTATCTGAGGGAATGGAAATAGAGCATTTTGATTGGGAAGAGGCGAAGTATTTGATTCGAGCCAATGGTGCAGATGCTGAGCTAAAGCAGCAAGTTTCCGCTCAAGCACAGATCGCTGAAAGTTATTTAGCGCAAAAATTCGCCGCGAGAAATCAGATCTACCAAATTTTGGACAACTCGTTAATTGTTAGCTAGTTATCGCTTTTTGTAACCGGCTGGACATTTTGGT
>JBMTAF010000030.1:0-9127 GCA_049428425.1 Candidatus Nanopelagicales bacterium | reverse complement strand
TGGTAAAGGAGTGCGGCTTGCCTGAACTGGAAGCTGCTGAATTATTTGATTTGTATCAGGGACCACCGGTCCCGGCAGATCAGAAATCCTTCACGCTAGCTCTCAGATTTCGAGCACTAGACCGAACCTTGAGTTCGGAGGAGATTGCCAGATTTAAGGGAATGATTCTTCAGCTTTTAAGCGATCGTTTTGGGGCCACTCTTCGTAGTTGAGCCCCTTTATTCATCTGAATGAATAAAAATGGTATACTTTTGGCATGATTAAGACCGCAGTAATTGGATCGTCAGGGTATGCCGGTGCAGAACTTATGCGCCTGATTTCAGCACACCCAAACTTCAAGCTTGAATCTGCCGTTGCGAACAGTCTCGCTGGAGCGAGCATTGAAGAAAGCTTTCCGAACTTGCAGCTTGAAATTACCCACTTTGATTCTATGGATGATTTTGTTCCCAGCGGAATTGACCTTTTCTTCTTTGCTCTGCCACATGGTGAATCGCAGAAGTTGATGGCCAAGATTCCAGAGAACGCATATGTAATTGATCTAGGGGCTGATTATCGCCTAGAAAACAAGTCTCAGTGGTTGAAATACTATGGTGCCGATTATGCTGGACATTGGATATATGGCTTAGCTGATGTTCCATCTATACAAGAAAAATTGAGCAACGCTAAACGAGTCGCAAATCCTGGTTGCTATGCCACGGCAATCAACCTTTCTCTCGCTCCATTCCTAAATACAAATTATTTAAAGTTTGATCAAGTCAATGTAGTTGCTGCTTCTGGAACTTCCGGGGCTGGCCGAAAAGCAACAATTGGGTTATTGACTGCTGAAAACATGAACAATTTGGTTCCATATAAAGTTGGCGGAACACATCAACACACTCCCGAAATTGAACAATTCTTAAACAGCATGGCCCATTCCCAAGCTAAGGTGAATTTCACGCCAATACTTGCACCTATGCCCAGAGGAATCTTGGCAATCGTAACTGTGCCACTTCAGGGTCAAATTGATTTGACCCAATTGCGTGAAACCTTTTCGAAATTCTATAACGGAAACCCTTTTGTCAGATTGTTGCCAGAATCCGTACAACCACAAACTAAAGCCACACTTGGCACTAATAATGCAGTATTTCAACTGACCATAAATGAAGAAATGGATGTATTAGTTATCACCGCAGCAATTGATAACCTGGTAAAAGGTGCGGCTGGGCAAGCTATCCAAAATGCAAATTTGATGTTGGGCTTGCCGTTCGATACTGGACTTACAAGTATTGGAGTATTTCCGTGAGTGTGTCAGGTCCAAAGGGATTTCGTGCTTTTGGTGTTCATTGCGGCTTAAAGCAGTCCGATCTTGATTTGGCATTAGTGCACAACATTGGACCTCGTTATGACGCCGCAGCAGTATTTACAACTAATGATGTAAAGGCTGCGCCAGTGCTTTGGTCGGAGCAGATCATAAAAACCGGAAAATGCAAGGCCGTGCTCATTAACAGTGGCGGAGCTAATGCTTGTACCGGAGCTAAGGGATTTGCCGTAACTCACCGAAGTGCCGAGCATTTAGCTACCCGGCTCGGAATAGATCCGTTGGATGTTGCAGTTTGCTCAACTGGAATCATTGGTGAGCAATTGAATGGTACGAAAATTGAATCTGGTATTAATCAACTAACAAATGCTAAAGAATCGGATGGATTACTTGCTGCAAAGGCAATTATGACGACCGACAGCAAACCAAAACAAGAATTAGTTGAGGCTTCTGGTTACTCAATTGGTGGAATGGCAAAGGGGGCAGGCATGCTTGCTCCAGGTTTGGCGACGATGCTGGTTATTCTGACGACAGATGCTGATCTAAGTGAATTACCCATTGAAAAGATCTTGGCAGATTGCGTTGAACAATCATTTAATCGAATCACTTCTGATGGCAGCATGTCAACAAACGATACGGTCATCCTGATGGCGAATGGGTCATCTGGTGCCAAACCTGAAATACGAGATTTCACTACAAATCTATTGGAAGTGTGTGATTCCTTGGCAAAACAGATAATTAGGGACGCTGAAGGAGCAACGGTTTTTGTTGAAGTAATTGTTGAGGGCGCCACAGCAGAGGATCAAGCTTTGAAGGTTGCGAGGAAAATAGCTGATGACCTGTTGGTCAAAACGGCACTCTTTGGTAGAGATCCCAATTGGGGTCGGATTGCGGCTGCAGCTGGTTCTGCCGGAGCAAAGATTGATCCAAATCGGCTAGACATTTGGCTCAATGGGGAACTTGTATGTTTAGCAGGCGAGGCAAATGGGGATCGAGATCGTGTTAAATTGGATGGCGATGAAGTAGAGATAAAGGTTCAATTGAATTTGGGCTCCTTCTCGTCACGGGTGTTGACCACAGATCTAAGCACCGCATATGTACTAGAGAATTCCGATTATTCATCATGACCGCCCCAAAAAAGAAGTTAGTCGTAGTCAAGATTGGCGGTAATGCCTTAGTCAATGAAGAAGCTCTTGCTTCTTTTATCGAAGCAGTTGTGAAATTAACTGAATCAGGGTTTCAGGCCGTTGTCACACACGGCGGCGGACCACAGATATCACAGGAACTTAAGAGTCGTGGCATCGCAAGCGAATTTAATGCAGGATATCGGGTAAGTAGCCGAGAAGTGGTTAGTGTGGTTAAAGAGGTTTTGTGTGTGGCGATGCAAGAACAAATTGTGAGTGCTTTTTCAAACATAGGCAAGAAAGCGGCTGGTGTATGCGGCGATGAAGGTTTGTTTCAATGCTCGAAGAAGTTTCTGGAGATTGATGGAGAGCTAATTGATCTGCAATTTGTTGGGGAGATTGACGAAATAAATATTAGCCAAGTTTCTAAGTTACTAGTTGAGGATGCTATTCCGGTAGTTAGTTCGCTTGGTTGTGATGCAGATGGAAACCTTTACAATATTAACGCTGATGCTGGTGCAGCTGCTTTGGCTGCAGCGCTATCAGCTGAGATCTTATGTTTATTAACTGATGTGGATGGTGTGTATGCCAACTATCCCGATAAAGATTCAATTTTGCACAGTGTTAATGAAAAAGATCTGACTGGCCTGATCGCAAAGGTTGATACTGGCATGATTCCAAAGTTAGAGGCAGCCAAAGCGGCACTGGTTTCTGGTGTAACAAAGGTACTTATTGCAAATGGCAATAGTGGCGATTCACTAAAGCAAAGTTTGATTGATAACAAAATTGTCGGAACAATGGTGGAGAAATGAACAACCAGCTTAATTGGAATAATCTGATTGCTCCCACCTATGCGTCGCCAAAACTGAAGTTAGTCGCCGGTAAAGGTTCTTATGTATACGACGAAACGGGTAAGAGTTACCTGGACTTTTTGTCCGGCATTGCAGTCACTGCGCTCGGGCACGCCCACCCGGTTGTAGCCGAAGCAGTTGCACTACAAGTAACCAAATTAGGGCATGTCAGCAATTTATTCGCAAATCCGATTGCTGAGGTGTTAGCGGATAAATTATTGGTGCTGGCAGGAATGCCAGGCGGCCGAGTGTTTTTCTGTAATTCAGGAGCAGAGGCCAATGAAGCTGCTATCAAATACATACGAGCGTACAAGCCAAAATCAAACATGGTGGCTATCGAAGGTGGCTTCCACGGAAGAACGATTGGTGCATTAAGCGTGACCGGGCAACCGGAAAAGCGTGCACCGTTTGAGCCATTGATGAAAAAGGTTGAATTTATTCGCCTCAATGATCTTGGTCATGTGGCAAAAAAAATAACCACGCGCACCGGTGGGGTATGGCTGGAAATGATTCAAGGCGAAGCCGGTGTAATACCGCTTGATCCTAGTTTCATATCAACAATAGTAAATCGTTCAAGAAGCAAAATAGCTGCCTTGGTAATTGATGAAGTACAAACCGGCATTGGCCGAACGGGATCATGGTTTGCCTTTCAGGGAATGGATTTGAAGCCGGATTTTGTACCAATAGCAAAAGGATTGGGCGGCGGATTGCCGATCGGAGCGCTGTTGATTTCTGAACCGATGGCTGAAATGTTAAAGCCTGGAGGACACGGCACTACCTTTGGCGGCAATCCAATTGCGGCTGCAGCCTCGCTAGCTGTACTTGAAACGATTTCAAAAGAAAGGTTGATTGATAACGCAATTGCTCGCGGCAAAGAGTTGGTGGAAAAAATTTCCGTCTTGCCTCAGGTTGCTGATGTTCGTGGTAAAGGCTTGTTGTTGGGGATCGTATTTGATTCAGATATCGCTAAACAGGTCGAGTCGGCAGCAATGAGTAATGGATTAATTGTCAACGCAGTTCGACCAAACGTGATTCGTCTCGCTCCGCCGCTAAATGTTTCTGTAGCGGAAGTCAATTTAGCCATTGAGTTACTGAATGCCTCGCTTTTGGAAGTATTGAATCATGAGTGAAAATTTCCTACCTAATACCAGGGGCGCTCGACTGCATGCAATCGCTAACATATTGGCATCACAGCGCATAAGATCACAACGAAGTTTGGCTACAGAACTATTGAAACTTGGTATCGAAGTGGCACAACCAACACTCAGTCGCGATTTGGAAGATCTATCGGTAACAAAAGATAGCAGTGGTTTCTACATCATCGATTCAACGGAAGATGCGCCCGGTATGGCGCTGAACCGGGCAATAAAGGATTTGCTGATCTCTATCGATACAACAGATCAACTTTGCGTGCTACGAACTCCCCCGGGTGGGGCTCAGTTATTGGCAAGTGCTATCGATCACGCAAATATCCCCGATGTGCTTGGAACTATCGCTGGCGATGACACAGTGCTAATGATTACCCGTAATCCTGCGGCAGCCACGATAATTAGCTCAGATCTTTTAGGACGAACAGCGAAATGAAATAGGGATAGGAAAGATAATGGCAAAGAACCGAGTAGTTTTGGCTTACTCCGGCGGACTAGACACCTCAGTTGCGATTGGCTGGTTGGCTAAAGATCTTGACGCTGAGGTCATTGCGGTTGCGGCAGACGTTGGCCAAGGCGGCGAAGACATGGAAGTCATAAGGCAACGGGCTATATCATGCGGGGCAGTTGAATCAGTCGTCTTGGATCTTAAAGATGAATTTGCTAACGAATATTGCTTACCAGCATTGAAGGCGAATGCACTCTATATGGATCGATATCCAGTCGTTTCTAGCCTTTCGCGCCCCTTAATTAGTAAATATCTTGTAAAGGCAGCGCAGGATTTCGGCGCTTCGATCGTGTCGCATGGCTGTACTGGCAAGGGAAATGATCAGGTCAGATTTGAAGTAAGCATTAGTGCGCTGGATTCTGAACTGAAAATTGTTGCGCCTGTTCGCGATAGCGGAATGACACGGGATAAGGCAATATCTTTCGCCAGCGATAACAATCTTCCGATTGATGTAAGTAAGAAATCACCTTATTCAATAGATCAAAATGTCTGGGGCCGTGCGATCGAAACTGGCTTCCTTGAAGATATATGGAATGCACCGATTGAGGATATCTACTCCTACACGCAAATGCCAGACGCCGCAAAGCAGCCAGATGAGGTGCTGATTGAATTTAAAGATGGCGTGCCAATCAAGATAGATGGTAAGTCCGTCACGATGCTAGAAGCCATTACCATATTAAATTCTCGTGCTGGTGCACATGGTATTGGTCGCATTGACATGGTGGAAGATCGTTTAGTTGGAATTAAGTCTCGTGAGGTTTATGAGGCACCAGGTGCTATTGCGTTAATCACTGCCCATCAAGAACTTGCAAATGTAACCATGGAGCGCGAGTTGGCTAGATTTAAGCGTGGTGTAGACCAGCGATGGACTGAATTGGTGTACGACGGTTTGTGGTTCAGCCCGCTTCGCAACGCACTTGACAGTTTTATAAATGAAGCAGAGATTGGTGTCAGTGGTGAAATAAGAATGAAATTACATTCAGGACAAGCTGTAGTCACTGGTCGCCGAAGTCCGCAGTCGCTCTATTCGTACGACTTGGCTACGTACGACACTGGCGATACTTTTGATCAATCTATGGCAAAAGGATTTATTGAAATTTTCGGCATGACTACTAAATTGGCAGCGCAACGCGACCGAAAGTATCGAAATGGCTGATCAGCCGGAGTCTCAACTTTGGGGCGGGAGATTCAAGAGCCAACCAAGCTTGGCGCTAACTGCCATTTCACAATCCATTCACTTTGATTGGCGACTTGCGAGGTATGACTTAATTCAAACTATGGCTCATGCGTCTTCTTTATTGGATTCTGGAATATTGAGTGCAAGTGAATTTGATGAATTACGTTCATTTTGTGGTGAGATATCCAATTCAATCAGCAATGGCACTCTTACTTATCAGGCGTCAGACGAAGACGTCCACACTGCAATTGAACGGATAATCACAGATCAGTTACCCGATATTGGGACCAAAATACGTACTGGCCGAAGCAGGAACGATCAAGTTGCAACGGACCTAAGACTATATGTCCGGGATCAGAATCAACGCTTTGTCGGATTGATTTTGGATTTGATTGAGGCGATCAAGGCCCAGGCTGAACAAGTAATCGACTTGCCATCACCTGGTTTTACGCATTTGCAGCACGCCCAACCGGTAACGCTTGGTCACGAATTGGCAAAGCATGCTCATGCATTGCACCGAGTATGTGATCGCGCAATCGAGTTGGACAAGAGGATCGCTGTTTCACCGCTTGGCGCGGGAGCATTAGCTGGATCAGCTTTCTCTCTAGATAACGCAAAAACTGCCAAACTTCTTGGCTTTACGACTGCTGCTGAAAACTCTATCGATGCCACGACTGACCGGGATTATGTAGTTGAATTTCTATTTAATGTATCACTCGCCGCAATTCATCTTTCTCGAATTTCTGAAGAAATTATTTTGATGACCGGATCTGAGTTTGGATTTTTGCGATTAGATGACTCATGGTCCACTGGTTCGTCACTAATGCCGCAAAAGAAGAACCCCGATATTGCTGAACTAACCCGTGGTAAAACTGGCAGGTTCATTGGCAATTTGATAACGCTAATGACTGTTCTAAAGGCTTTGCCATTTGGATATAACCGTGATCTACAAGAAGATAAAGAAGCACTGTTTGATAGCGTGGATCAGATTAACTTGGTATTGCCAGCGATGGTAGGACTGATTGCCACGCTGCGAGTGGATCGAGATAAATTGGAATCAGCAGCGCTATCTCAACATGCCGCAGCAACTGATGTTGCGGATTATCTAGTAAGAAAAGGAATGCCGTTCCGAGAGGCGCATCGAATTACTGGCGAATTAGTTCTGCTGGCAGAAGAAGCTGGCGTTGATGTGCATCAGCTGGAATTGTCACAGTTTAGATCGATCTCAGGTTTAATCGAACCTGATTTGATTGAGCAATTAACCACAGCCAACATTCTCTCGGCTAGATCTTCAAGCATGGGCACCGCCCCGGTTTCAGTGCGTCGACAGCTTCAAGATTTAGCCCCCAAGATCGCTACAATCCGGAGTTGGGCAAGCAACCCGTTAGTTGTTTTTCTGTAATCGGATCTGGACTAGGAGATAGCTCAAGTGAGTAGCATTTTGGCTGAACTCAAAAGTCGTGGCCTGGTTCATGATTGCACTGACGAAGCTGCGCTAAATGGCGCGCTAGCGAACGGTTTGACTTTTTATGTTGGATTTGATCCCACGGCACCATCACTTCATATTGGTAATTTGGTCCAAATCATTACTGCAAAAAGACTGCAACTGGCCGGCAATAAGCCACTTGCACTAGTTGGCGGTGCAACCGGCTTAATTGGTGACCCAAAGATGTCAGGTGAGCGAACACTTAACGACTCCGAACTAGTTCAGCAGTGGTCGGCACGATTGAGACTTCAACTAGAAAAATTCTTTAACTTTGATGGCCCCGCGGCAGCACAGTTAGTTAACAATTTCGATTGGACTCACGATGTTACGGTACTTCAATTCTTGCGCGATATCGGTAAACATTTTTCAGTTAATCGCATGCTCGACCGAGAAGCGGTCGCGGCTCGACTTGCTGGACCGGGAATCTCATTCACCGAATTCAGTTATCAAGTTCTTCAAGCCTACGATTTTCTTCATCTACATCAAAATTACAATGCGACACTGCAAACGGGGGGCAGTGATCAATGGGGGAATTTAACTGCTGGCACCGATTTAATTCGCCGCGTTACCGGAAACATTGTTCATGCGTTAAGTACACCGCTCTTAACTAAGGCAGACGGTGGAAAGTTTGGCAAAACCGAGTCTGGGACAGTTTGGCTTGATCCAGAGCTAACTTCACCATATGCGTTTTATCAATTCTGGCTGAATACTGACGATCGCGATTTGCCAAAAATGTTGAATGTGTTCTCCTTAAGACCGCTAGATGAAATCGAACAATTAATTGCAGCATCAGCTGCTGAACCACATCTACGAATTGGCCAACGTGAGTTGGCGCGCGAAATGACAGCGTTAGTGCATTCCGAAGCCGAGATGACACAAGCTGAATCTGCTGCTGCACTTCTTTTTGGGTCTGGCGATCTATCCAGCATCGCTAAATCAGCATTAATGGGTGCGTTAACTGAGGCCGGTTTAATTGAGAAGCATCTTGATGGTGCTTCACCAATTGGGATAGTGGATTTGTTTGTTGCTACTGAATTAGTCAAATCAAAGGCTGAAGCCAGGCGCATGATTGGGGAGGGAGCAGCTTGGTGCAATAACCAAAAGTGCACCGACCCAGAGGCAGTGCTGGATCCAAAAACCCTGTTATTTGGGGAGATTCTGGTGCTACGACGGGGTAAAAAGAAGATCGCCGGGGTCCGGTTTTTAGCCTAATTTGGGTCACCCCACCCCCCGGTTTGTCTCCTCACAACCTTAGGGGTATTGTTCTCCACTCGCCCTTAATTCGGCCGAAAGGCCTGATTCAGTGCGCGCTCGTACCTTGAGAACTCAACAGCGTGATAAATGTCAATGCAAAGATTTATTTATTTATATCCCGTTTGTGGAAACACAAATTGGATTCCTTTGGGATTGATAGATGCTTTACGCAGATTAATTAATTAATCAAGCACAACAGCAACTGTCATGCCAGAACAAACTAACTTTTATGGAGAGTTTGATCCTGGCTCAGGACGAACGCTGGCGGCGTGCTTAACACAT
>JBMTAF010000029.1:0-9222 GCA_049428425.1 Candidatus Nanopelagicales bacterium | reverse complement strand
CCAGCAGTAGTTGAAGATCGAAGCTCAACTCGGATCAATGCCAAACGAAATCGTCGCCGTGACAGTAGAGATAATCGCCGTCGGCCATCGCTGATTACCGAAGCGCAGTTCTTAGCTCGTCGCGAATCGGTTGATCGACAAATGGTGATCAGACAAGTATCGGATAAGACGCAAGTTGCAATCCTGGAAGACAAGATTTTAGTTGAGCACTATGTTGGCTCATCAGTTTCAGCATCACTAATTGGAAATGTTTATTTAGGTCGAGTTCAGAATGTCCTACCCGGAATGGAAGCAGCATTTATCGATATCGGCAAAGGTCGAAATGCAGTGCTTTACGCAGGTGAAGTTAACTGGGATCTAGCTGGCCTTGAGGGCCAACCAAAGCGAATCGAGTTAGCGCTTTCAGTTGGTGATCCAATCTTGGTACAAGTTACTAAAGATCCAATTGGGCAGAAGGGTGCTCGCTTAACCAGTCAGGTTTCACTACCTGGTCGTTATCTGGTTTATGTACCAGATGGCTCAATGACTGGCATCTCAAGAAAACTGCCAGAAAATGAACGAATTAGATTAAAACGAGTTCTTCGAAACATCGTGCCAGATGGTGCAGGTGTAATTGTACGAACTGCGGCAGAAGGTGCATCTGAAGAAGAGTTAGAAAAAGATGTGGCTCGATTAAAGGCGCAATGGGAAGATATTCAGAAGAAGAAAACCCAAGTTTCGCCGCCAACTTTGCTTTACAGCGAACCTGATTTGGCAATTCGAACGGTTCGTGACGTCTTCAATGAAGACTTCAGCAAAGTTGTAGTTTCTGGAACTGATGCCTGGAACACGATTGAAGATTATGTTCGTTACCTTGCTCCAGAATTGTTAGACAGATTAGAAAAATGGACTGGGACAGAAGACGTATTCAGTACTTTTGATATCGATGCACAACTAACTAAAGCACTGGATCGAAAAGTTTATCTACCATCTGGTGGTTCACTTGTAATTGATCGCACTGAAGCTATGACTGTAGTTGACGTTAATACTGGTCGATTTATTGGTAGCACCGGAAATCTTGAAGAAACCGTTACGCAGAACAATTTAGAGGCGGCTGAAGAAATCGTTCGGCAACTTCGATTGCGTGATATTGGTGGCATCATTGTGATCGACTTTATTGATATGGTGCTAGAAGCTAACCGAGACAAAGTCGTGCGCCGACTGGTTGAATGCTTGGGCCGGGATCGCACGAAACATCAAGTTGCGGAAGTTTCATCACTTGGCTTGGTGCAGATGACTAGAAAGCGAATTGGTCAAGGCTTGCTGGAGATGTTCTCCGAGCCTTGCGAAGTTTGTAATGGTCGTGGCGTCAAGGTAAGGATGGATGCGCCGGGCGTACGTCATTCGCATAAACCAGCCAAAGAATCCCAGCCAGTTGAGCCAATCAAGCAGGCAGCAGCTGAAGAAGTTGAACCAGTAGCCGCCCCAGCCTTCACCCCGCGAGGGGAGAGTGCTGCTGAGCCATCTGGTGGCAGGCGGAACCGGAAAGCCGCAAGCCGCCCAGCGGGCCCGCCTAGCTAGGGGGCATTTCGCCCTCATCCTGAGGGATGAAGTAATCTACGCCTTCGGCTTGGGCGAAAAAGTCGAAGCAAACGAGTCAGGAATCCCAGTATGTACGCAGTAGTTAAAGCCAGTGGTCGGCAGGAAAAAGTTGCCGTTGGTGATGTGCTTTTGGTTAATCGGCTAGCCGATAAGCCAGGTGCATCAGTTGAGCTACCAGTTGTGATGCTGGTTGATGGTGATTCAGTTGTAACCGGTGCTGCTGCGGCTAAGGCCAGCGTAAAAGCTGAAGTGCTTGGCGAAGAGCGTGGCGAGAAGTTAACAATTTTGAAGTACAAAAACAAAACTGGTTACCGACGTCGGTTAGGTCATCGTCAAGATCTAACTCGATTAAAGGTAACTGGAATTAGCGCAGGGAAGTAACGACATGGCATCCAAAAAAGGCGTATCTAGCACCCGTAATGGTCGCGATTCCAATGCTCAACGCTTAGGTGTTAAGCGCTTTGGTGGGCAAGAAGTTGGCGCCGGAGAAATCCTGGTTCGTCAGCGCGGTACTCACTTTCACCCGGGACTTAATGTTGGTCGCGGAAAAGATGACACCTTGTTTGCGCTAGCGGCAGGTAAAGTTGAATTCGGTACCGCTCGAGGTCGCCGAGTAGTAAACGTCCTGGCATAACCCACACAATCTAAATCTTCGCGACGGGGCGGGCTTCGGCTCGCTCCGTTTTTATTTTCCAAGGAGGCAGCAATGACATCTTTTGTCGATCGTGTTGTGCTGCATGTTTCTGCTGGAAAAGGTGGCGATGGTTGTTCCTCAGTTAAACGGGAAAAGTTTCGTCCGTTAGCCGGTCCAGATGGTGGTAATGGCGGACGCGGTGGCGATGTCATTTTGGAAGTTGATAACTCAATTAATACTTTGATTGAGTTTCATCATCGCCCGCACTACCTGGCAACTGGTGGCAAAGCAGGTCAGGGAGATTTCAAAGCGGGTTCCGATGGCGATGATTTAGTGTTGAAAGTGCCAGATGGCACTGTTGTTACCACAACTGATGGTGAGTTCATTATTGATTTAGTTGGTCAAGGCACCAGATTCGTGCTGCTGCAAGGTGGTCGTGGTGGATTGGGCAATGCCGCTCTTTCGTCAAGCCGCAGAAAAGCACCAGGGTTTGCCTTAAAAGGTGAACCAGGCAGCAGTGGTGATTTTGTGCTGGAGCTGAAGTCAGTAGCTGACGTGGCATTAGTTGGTTTTCCAAGCGCTGGTAAATCATCGTTGATTGCTTCAGCATCTGCCGCCAGACCAAAGATTGCGGATTATCCATTTACTACATTGATTCCAAATTTAGGTGTGGTGAGTGTGGATTCATACTCCTACACCATTGCTGATGTGCCGGGCTTAATTCCGGGTGCCAGCTCGGGTAAAGGACTTGGGCTGGAATTTTTACGCCATATTGAGCGCTGCGCCGTAATTGTTCATGTCATTGATACCGCGACGCTGGAACCAGATCGCGATCCAATTAAAGATTATGAAGTGATTGAAGCTGAGCTTGCCGCATATGGTGGGTTAGAAGATAAGCCACGGGTAATTGTGCTGCACAAAGTAGATATGCCAGATGGTCTAGTGCTTGCTGAGATGGAAGAAGAGCACTTTAAGAAATTAGGACTTCGGGTATTTAAAGTTTCATCGATAACTAAAGCGGGACTTCGAGAACTGCTGCTTACCCTTGGTGAGATGCTGAAGGCGTTGAAAGCTACCGCACCAGCACCAGCGCGAACACGAATTGTGATCCGACCCGAAGCAGTTGATGATGCTGGCTTTAGCGTGAAACGAATTGGTGATCGATTCATTGTTCGCGGACTTAGACCTGAGCGCTGGGTTAAACAAACTGATTTCACTAATGAAGAAGCAGTTGGTTATTTGGCAGATCGACTAGCCCGATTAGGTGTTGAAACCGAGCTCACCAAACTCGGCGCCAAGGCTGGCACTGAAGTGATAATTGGCAGTGAGCAAGACGGTGTGATTTTTGACTGGGTGCCAAGCATTGTTGCCGGCGAGCCAACTGCTGGACCGCGGGGAACTGATCGAAGATTAGATGAGGTAGTTGATTACGACGAGGATGAAGTAGATGAGTAGTCGAGCGGAGATTGCCGCAGCAAAGCGCATTGTGATCAAAGTTGGCTCATCTTCACTTACCTTGACTGGCGGTGGACTAAATTCGCAGCGCATCGCTTCGATTGTGTCGGCAATTGCTAAGGTCAAAACTGCTGGCAAATCTGTTGTGTTGGTTTCTAGCGGGGCGGTAGCAGCTGGTATGCCAGCTTTGCACTTAACTCAGCGACCAACCGAGATGTCGCAGCAACAAGCTGCGGCAAGCATTGGGCAAAGTTTGTTAATGGCCGAATACACCAAATATGCCGCGGCGAGCAATTTTGTGGTAGGTCAGGTGCTGCTCACCCAAGAAGACATTACGCGGCGCAGCCATTACCGAAATGCTAAGCAAACCTTTGATGCTTTGCTGCAGCACGGCGTGCTTCCAATAGTTAATGAAAATGATGCTGTGGTTACTTCAGAGTTGAAGTACGGTGATAACGATCGAATTGCAGCGTTGGTTACGCACTTAGTAGATGCTGATGCCCTAATCATTCTTACTGATGTTTCCGGCGTGCTAACTAGCTCACCAAATGATCCAGCGAGTGAACGAATTGCCGAGATTTCATCGGTTGCTGAGTTAGCTAAGTTAGGAATTGACACTTCGCAACGCTCCAAAGTTGGTAGCGGCGGGATGCAAAGTAAGTTGGAAGCAGCGGCGATTGCCGCAGCAGGTGGCGTGCCGACGTTAATTTGTCATGTTGATGACCTAGCGGCCGCGCTTGGCGCGTCAGATGTTGGAACGTTGTTTCATGCGAATAATGATCCAGGTAGCGCTAGATCACTATGGCTTGCCTATGCCTCGATTTCTCGCGGTGAGCTAAAACTTGATGCTGGTGCAACTACCGCAATTTTGGAACGCGGCGCTTCATTGCTTCCAGCCGGCATCACCGAAGTTACTGGTGAATTTGATGCTGGTGACCCTGTTGATCTACTTTCGGTTTCGGGTGAAGTAATTGCCCGTGGTTTAGCAAGCTTTGCCAATGATGATCTGGTTTTGATGATGGGTAAATCAACCACTGAGTTAGCTGCCAGCATGGGCGAAGAGTTTGCTCGGCCAGCAGTGCATCGAGATGATCTGGTGCTGCTAAATCAATCATCCAATACGCTTAAGTCATGAGTGAATTGAAGTCCGAGGTGCTAGCTGCAGCCGCAGCGGCCAAAGCAGCAACAGGTGCGATCGCGATCGCCCGTGCTGAGATAAAGAACAATGCCTTGAAATTAATCGCACAGGCTTTGCTTGATCGGACTGATGAAATTGTTGCGGTCAACCAAGTTGACATTGCTGATGCCAAGGCAGCCCAGATTTCAGCCGCGCTAATTGATCGATTGACTTTAACGCCAGAGCGAATTGCCGCAATATCTGATGCAGTTTTGGAATTAGTTGCGTTACCTGATCCAATTGGTGATGTAGTTAGAAAATGGACCCAGCCAAATGGGTTGGAGATCGAGCAACGGCGAGTGCCACTTGGCGTAATTGCGATGATCTATGAAGCACGACCTAACGTGACGGTTGACTCGGCTGCACTTTGCTTAAAGAGCGGAAATGTGGCGCTGCTTCGCGGTAGCTCTACTGGTGATAAAACCAATGATGTTTTAGTCAAGGTAATGCGAGATGCATTGGTTGCGGCTGGCTTGCCAGCCGATTGCATTGTGAAAGTGCCTGGAAGATCACATGAGGCTGTGACACATTTAATTCAAGCCCGCGGCTTAGTTGATGTAGTGATTCCGCGCGGCAGTGCTGGACTGATTGATTCGGTAGTTTCTAATTCAATAGTCCCAGTTATTGAAACTGGCATAGGCAATTGTCATGTTTACTTAGATGCTGAGCTGGATGTTGCTAAAGCGATTGATATTGTGCTTAATTCCAAAACTCAGCGAGTTAGCGTCTGCAATGCGGCAGAGACGTTATTGGTGCATAAAGCAGCAGCCGATAAAGTATTGCCAAAGCTGCTGAAGGCGCTTCACGAAAAACAGGTCACAATTCATGGCGATGAAAGATTTGCCGATTATGCCAAGAGCGCTGGTATTGATTTTGCTGAAGTCACTGAAGCCGATTGGCATCAGGAGTATTACAGTCTAGATATTGCGGCGGGAATTGTTGATTCATTCGAAGATGCCATTGCGCACATCAAGAAGTATTCAACCGGTCACACGGAAGCAATCGTGACCGAAAATATGGCAAATGCGAAAAAGTTTGCCGATGAATTAGATGCCGCAGCCATCATGATTAATGCCTCCACTCGATTTGTGGACGGCGGGGAGTTTGGCTTTGGTGCCGAAATTGGCATCTCAACGCAGAAACTACATGCCCGCGGACCAATGGGATTGGCAGAATTAACCTCTACTAAGTATGTGGTAACTGGCAGCGGCCAGGTGCGCAATTAGAATTGGTTCAAAGAGGAGCGATGATGTTCGAACTAGTAGCAGCTGAAGCCGAGGCAACCTATGAACTGCCTTGGGAGCCATTGGAATATGGCATTGCTGCCATGGTGGTGTTTACGCTGCTGGCAATCGTAATTACTCGAATGAACCGAGATCGCTAAATGGCGTATTCGCTTGATCCAAGGATTAAACGCCTTGGCATCATGGGTGGTACTTTCGATCCAATCCACAATGGCCACTTAGTTGCCGCCTCGGAGGTGGCACATCGATTCAATTTGGATTCGGTGCTGTTCGTACCAACTGGTCAGCCATGGCAGAAAGAGAATCACAAAGTAACTTCAGCAGAGCACCGCTATCTGATGACGGTGATTGCTACTGCTTCAGATGAAAGATTCGAAGTCAGCCGGGTTGATATTGAGCGACCTGGCCCAACTTTTACCGTGGATACGCTGAAAGATTTGCGAAAACAATATGGCGAAGAGTTGGAGATGTTCTTTATTACCGGCGCTGATGCGTTATCCAAGATTCTTACTTGGCGAGATCATGAGCAGGTAGTTGAGATGGCGCATCTAGTTGGCGTGACTAGACCCGGTCACAACTTACAAAATCCAGGGCTGCCATCTAGTGCAATTACGCTAATTGAGATTCCAGCGCTAGCAATCTCATCCACCGACGTGCGAGCCAGAGTTGCTCGAGGTGAGCCGATTAGATACTTAGTTCCAGATGGTGTTGCTTTCCATATTCAAAAACATAATTTGTATTTAGATGCAGATCCAAATCCAGATCCATTAACGGCAGGAATTTTGTGACCGCATCAACGAGATCGATCGAGTTAGCCACGCTAGCGGCGCAAGCCGCCTCAGATAAATTGGGAACGCAGATTGTGGCAATTGATGTCTCCGAGAAATTCCCACTCGCCGATATCTTTTTGATTGTTTCGGCAGCAAACGATCGACAGGTTAAGAGCATTGTTGATGCGGTCGAAGAAAAGTTGGCAACAATTGGGGTTAAAAGCGTGCACGAAGAAGGTGTCTCGGAAGGCAGATGGGCGCTGCTTGATTTCAATGATGTTGTAGTGCATGTGCAGCACATTGAAGAGCGAGTGTTTTATGATCTGGAGCGATTGTGGCGAGATTGCCCCACAATTGAGTTAGATCTAGTTCAAGCCGACGAGCGATAGCAACAGGTGGTTAATTCCGTGGTTTTCTCCCAGTCCAGGCGCGATCCGCTAACGCGCCGAGTAGTAATCCTGCGCCATGGCAGAACCACCTGGAATGCCGAACGCAGATTTCAAGGACAAGAAGATCCACCGCTAGATGAAGTTGGCATTGCCCAAGCGAAACGTGCCGCACAGATCTTGAACCAAATCGAGTTTTCAAAAATAGTGGCAAGTGATCTGCAACGCGCAGTTATAACGGCGCAATTGATTGCGGCTGGATCGAACCAAGGGGTAGTGCAGGACTTAGGGTTAAGAGAAACCCACTGCGGTGCATGGCAGGGTCGAACTTGGCCGGAGATATATGAAACAGATCAAGAGCGATTGTTGGCTTGGTCGACCAGCGGAGATATTCGACCAGGTGGAGATGGCGAAACTAGGTCTGAAGTTGCGCAGCGTTTTGTTTCGGCAGTGGAATCGCAGTTAAGTGATGTGGCACTAGGTGGCACGTTGCTGGTGGTAACTCATGGTGGTGCTGCCCGCGCCGGCATCTCGGAGATGCTGAAATTGCATCGAGATAACTGGGGCGCGCTAGGTGTGCTAACCAACTGCGCATGGAGTGTGTTGACCGAACAGCAGGATGCCGCACAACGTTGGCGGCTAGATGAATACAACGCTGGCTCACTACCCGAGCCAGGGATTGGCGATGACGCCTAAGCACTAAGATCGGTAACTCAACTTTGGTTTTCGGGGCTATAGCTCAGCTGGTAGAGCACTTGCATGGCATGCAAGGGGTCAGGGGTTCAAATCCCCTTAGCTCCACAAAATTGAAATGGTCTAAACCCAGACCATTTGCCCTCGCATCAATAAGGGAAGCAGAAGATGACTGACGAGCGCAGCGCACAGATGCCGTCGCCAGATCTGCTGCAACAAAAATGGTTGCCAATCTGGGATCAGTTAACTCCATTCAGAAGTGGCAATCCGGATGATGTTCGGCCCAAGAAATATGTCTTGGATATGTTTCCTTATCCCTCTGGCGATTTACACATGGGGCATGCCGAGGCATACGCCTTAGGCGATGTGCTGGCGCGCTATTGGGTGCAACGTGGCTTCAATGTGCTACATCCAATTGGCTGGGACTCATTTGGTTTGCCAGCCGAAAATGCTGCAATTAAACGTGGTCTGAATCCAAAAACCTGGACTTATGAAAACATTGAACTTCAAAAATCATCTATGCGTCGCTACGCCTGTTCGTTTGACTGGGATCGGGTATTAGTCACTTCAGATCCAGAGTATTACAAGTGGAATCAATGGTTCTTCTTGAAGATGTATGAAAAAGGGTTGGCCTATCGAAAAGCGAGCAATGTCAACTGGTGTAACTCTTGTCAAACTGTATTAGCGAACGAGCAAGTTGTTGCTGGCTTATGTGAGCGATGTGATTCTGCGGTAACTAAGAAAAAACTAACCCAGTGGTACTTAAAGATTACCGATTATGCCGACCGACTTCTTGCCGACATGGATCAACTAGAAGGTGCTTGGCCAGACAAAGTACTAACTATGCAACGAAATTGGATTGGCAGAAGCATTGGTGCTGAAGTTCAATTCGAAATTGAAGGCCGAAGTGAGCCAGTTGTTATCTACACCACCAGACCTGACACCTTATTTGGTGCGACTTTCTTTGTCGTTGCAGCTGATTCTGATCTTGCTTATGAGCTAGCGCAAGGCTCGGATCATTTTGCTGAGTTTGAGCAGTATTTAGAGGCAACAAAGAAAGCCACTGAGATTGAGCGGTTATCAACGGACCGAGCAAAGACTGGATTGTTCCTTAATCGATATGCGATAAATCCAGTTAACGGTGAGCGGCTGCCGATTTATGTTTCAGATTATGTCTTAGCAGATTACGGCACCGGCGCGATCATGGCAGTTCCAGCACATGACCAACGCGATTTAGATTTTGCTAAAGCATTTAACCTGCCAGTGGTAACTGTGGTTGATA
>JBMTAF010000028.1:0-9570 GCA_049428425.1 Candidatus Nanopelagicales bacterium | reverse complement strand
TTCCGAAATCGCGCGGTGGCAAAGAGCTGGACTGGATCATCAGATGCACCGGAATATGGCCGAGCGGAAGAGATGGCAAACGCACTGCTGGAAGCATATCTTGCGCCAACTGAAGAGGGTGGCGTTGATGAGATCTATGTTGTCTACACCCACTTCATCAATCGAGTTAGCCAAAATGTTGAAGTGTTGCGCTTGCTACCGCTGCAAGTAGTCGAAGAATCTGTTGCGGGTGCGAACTTGGAATACAGCGATGATTCCAGTCGTTCACCAGTTTTACCACTATATGAATTCGAACCAGAGCCAGAACAGGTGCTGGATTCGTTGCTTCCACATTACCTTGCCTTTGGTATCTGGGAAGCGCTGCTGCAATCTGCTGCGTCAGAGCATGCAGCACGTCAGCGGGCGATGAAGTCCGCAACCGACAATGCGTCAGATCTAATAAAGACGCTGACTCGTCAAGCAAACCAAGCTCGTCAGGCTGAGATCACTCAAGAAATCAGCGAAATCGTGGGTGGCGCAGACGCGCTGGCCTCAGCAGGAAAGTGAGAAATATGACTGCCACACAAACCGCAACTGGACGCGTTGCTCGAGTAACCGGGCCTGTTGTTGACGTGGAGTTTCCATCAGATGCCATGCCAGCAATCTTCAACGCATTGACCGTTGAAGCTAATGATGGTCAAGGCGGGGTGAGAACGCTTACCCTTGAGGTAGCGCAGCACATTGGCGACAACATGGTGCGTGCTATTTCGATGCAGCCAACCGATGGATTAGTGCGCGGTGCTGGCGTATCTGACTCTGGTGCTGCAATCTCAGTTCCAGTAGGCGATGCCACGCTAGGTCACGTATTCAATACGCTAGGCGAGTCGTTGGATGTGCCAACTAGCTCACTTGCAATTAAGGATCGCTGGCCAATCCATCGCAGTGCCCCAGCATTCGATCAGTTGGAATCAAAAACCGAGATGTTTGCAACCGGCATTAAGGCGATCGATCTTTTAACACCCTATGTAAAGGGTGGAAAGATCGGCTTGTTCGGTGGTGCTGGTGTTGGTAAGACAGTTTTGATTCAGGAGATGATTTACCGCGTTGCCGAAAACTTCGGTGGTGTATCGGTTTTCGCTGGCGTAGGTGAGCGTACTCGTGAAGGTAATGACTTGTTCTTGGAAATGACGGAGTCTGGTGTTATCAATAAGACAGCGCTGGTCTTCGGTCAGATGGATGAGCCACCTGGCACTCGTATGCGAGTGGCGCTATCGGCACTAACCATGGCCGAATATTTCCGCGATGTGCAGAAGCAAGACGTATTGCTGTTCGTAGATAACATCTTCCGCTTTACCCAAGCAGGTTCGGAAGTTTCGACGCTGTTGGGTCGTATGCCATCAGCTGTGGGTTATCAGCCAACTTTGGCTGACGAAATGGGTGAACTCCAAGAGCGAATTACTTCTACTCGCGGCCACTCCATTACTTCAATGCAGGCGATTTACGTGCCAGCAGATGACATTACCGACCCAGCCCCGCACACCACCTTTGCTCACTTGGATGCAACTACCGTGTTGAGCCGACCAATTTCAGAGTTGGGAATTTATCCAGCTATTGATCCGCTTGATTCAACGTCTCGAATTTTGGATCCGCAATATATTGGTGATGAGCACTATGCCGTGGCGCAGCGTACTAAGCAGATTCTGCAGCGTTACAAAGATCTACAAGACATCATTGCAATTCTTGGTATTGATGAACTTTCGGAAGAAGACAAGATCATTGTTGGTCGTGCTCGTCGTATTCAGCGATTCTTGAGCCAAAACATGTTCGTGGCTAAGGCGTTCACTGGCCAGGATGGATCATTTGTGCCACTAGATGAAACTATTGCATCATTCAAGGCACTTGCTGACGGAGAGTTTGACCATTATCCAGAGCAAGCATTCTTTATGTGCGGTGGTCTAGAAGACGTTAAGGCAAACGCCGAGAAGTTGGCAAAGAACTAATCATGGCTTCAATCAAAGTATCGCTGCTAGCAACGGATCGATTGGTTTGGCAAGGCCAAGCCAACACCGTGGTGCTTCGCACGCTCGATGGCGAGTTAGGAATTTTGGCCGGACACGTGCCAATGCTCTCTTCACTCGCGGTAGGTCCGGTCTTCATCACTACCGAGGCTGGCGAGAAAATTGCAGCAGCAGTACATGGCGGATTTGTCACGGTCGATCATGATGAAGTGACCATCTTTGCCCAGCGATGCGAGCTAAGAGAAGAGATTGATCTGGCTCGGGTCAATGCCGCTTTGAGCGGCGAAACCGATCCAGAGCGAATAAAGCGCAATCAAGTTCGGCTAACTGTTGCCAACGGCTAGGGCAGAGGCAGTAGATTTAAGACATGAGTGAAGAAAAGTCCAACGAAAAGCCGGACCAAAAAGAGTTAATGCGTCGAGCTATTGAAGCTAAAAAGAATCGGCAACATGTTGGTGGCACCGCTGATAGCGGAAATCGAGGAATCGGGCCGGCCAGCAGCAACAACAAGACTAAAAAGATGTTTAAGCGAAAGTCAGGTTCTGCTTAAATGAGTGGCAAGCCCGTAACGCTTGCTGAATATGGATTGTCGCCCGAGTGGGGTTATTTACAGCATCAAGATCCGCTCTTGCAGTTGCCCCCAGGTAATGAAGCTTGGGATGAGATGGGTCGCAATTTGCCCAAGTATCTAATGGCAGCTGACTTTAGAGATCGCGTTGAGCAGTTACCAGATTTCGACTTATCCAAAGTGAATTCGGACGCAGAATTGCGTCGGGCCATGTTAGTAATCAGTTATCTCAGCATGGCTTACCAGTGGTCATCAACTGTTGCGGCCGAAGTTTTACCATCAAAGTTAGCAGTGCCTTGGTATGAAGTTGGCAAGCGATTGGGTAGACCACCGATTTTGAGTTACGCCTCCTACGCCATAGACAACTGGTATCGGATTGATAAATCTGGCCCGATTGAGTGTGGAAATATTGCGCTGCAGCAATGTTTTCTCGGCGGTCAGGATGAAGAGTGGTTCATTCTGATTCATATTGATATCGAGAAGAAAGCCGGCTCAGCGTTACATGCAATCGAGTTAGCTCAACGGGCGGTTGTGGCAGATGACCAAGCCGGATTGGCAGCAGCATTAACCCAATTACGAGATGCCATCAAAGCTATGTACGACGTGTTAGCCAGAATGCCGGAGCGATGCGATCCTTATGTGTATTTTCATCGAGTTAGACCTTATATTTTTGGTTGGAAAAATAATCCCGCGCTACCAAACGGCGTGGTGTATTCGGGAGTGACTGAATATTCCGGGGTGGGACAGCGGTTTCGGGGCGAAACCGGTGCGCAAAGTGCAATCGTTCCGGCCCTGGATGGTGCGTTGGGTATTGAACATGAGCGAGATGAACTTCGTGAATACTTAATGGAGATGCGCGACTATATGCCACCTATGCATGTTAAATTCATTGAAGCAGTTGAAGCAGGGCCAAGCATTCGCGATTATGTTAATGCAGCAAATAGTTCAGATTTGTCACAATTATTGAATCAATCTATTGAGTTAGTGGCTGATTTTCGAGCGCTACATTTGGAATATGCCGGAAAATATATCCACGCTCAAGCCCAGCAGACGCCAGGAAATCCATCAGCAGTTGGAACTGGTGGAACGCCATTCATGGTTTATCTTCGAAAACACCGCGACGAAACTAGAGCTCAAACGGTTTAACGGTTCTGTCCCGGCACCCAAAGCACATCGCCGTCATGTCGGTTTGCATAACGTGCCAAGATGAACAACAAGTCACTTAAACGATTCAAATATTTACCAGCCAAGATATTCATATCTTGATATTGCTCAAATGCAGTCCAGGTGCTGCGTTCAGCTCGGCGAACCACGGTTCGCGCGACATGCAGCAATGCAGAGCCTGGGGTGCCGCCGGGAAGAATGAAAGATCGAAGCGGTTTAAGTTCTGCGTTGTATTTATCGCACGCATCTTCCAAGGCTTTGATTTCACTTTCGGTTACCCGCAGTGGCTCAACTTCTGGATTTACCACAACTGGTGTGCACAGATCTGCGCCAACATCAAACAAGTCATTCTGCACTCGAATTAGCAGTTCTTTGACATCTTCATCCAGATTTCCCATGGCAATAGCAACGCCAATTGCGCAATTTGCTTCATCGCAGTCGGCATATGCCTCTAGCCGCAAATCCATTTTGGTGGTTCTCGAGAAGTCGCCTAATGAAGTGGTGCCATCATCGCCAGTGCGGGTGTAAATTCGGGTTAAGTTGACCATAGGGTGAGGGTAGAGGTGAAATGGCTCGGACGCACCACCTAGCCTGTATGTCGTGAGTGAGACGGTATTTAAAGTTGCTGGGGGAGCCAAACTCAGCGGAACTGTCAAGGTGCCTGGCGCCAAAAACAGCGTGCTTAAGTTGATGACTGCCGCACTGCTCGCTCCGGGAACTACCACGCTCACCAATGTCCCAAATATTGCTGACGTCCAGATCATGGTTGAGCTACTCACCAGATTAGGCTGTCAGGTAACGCACAAGGTTGATCAGTGCATGGTGCAGATCCTGGTGCCGGAACAAATTGGTCATCGGGCAGATTACGACTTAGTTCGACGAATGCGGGCATCAATCAATGTGCTTGGACCAATTTTGGCGCGCTGTGGCGAAGTAGATGTGGCGCTGCCTGGCGGCGATGATATTGGTTCGCGCGGAGTTGATATGCATATTGCTGGGCTAACCAAAATGGGAGCCGAGTTTGGCAATGATCACGGGTATTTAATTGCGCGCGCTCCCGATGGTTTAACTGGTTCGCACATTTTCTTGGATTTGCCAAGTGTTGGTGCTACCGAAAACATTCTTACCGCAGCTGTGCTCGCCAATGGTGAAACAGTCTTGGATAACGCAGCACGCGAACCCGAAATTGTTGACCTTTGTCGGATGCTAAAGAGCATGGGAGCTGATATCTCCGGGATAGGTACGCCGACGTTAACTATCAATGGCGTCACCAAACTAAAACCAGTTACCCATCAAGTGGTTGGCGACCGAATTGTCGCTGGAACTTGGGCAGCTGCCGCAGTTGCAACTTGTGGTGAAGTTACGGTAACTGGAATTGATCCCAACTTGTTGGCACTTCCGCTAGCAAAACTCCACGAAATGGGCGCGGTGGTAAACACTGGTGCGGACTATTTCACCGTAAGCATGCAGCAGCAACCAACTGCAGTAGATATTGTGACGCTGCCATATCCAGGTTTTCCAACGGATCTGCAGCCACAATTTATTGTGCTTAACGCAATTTCATCTGGATCAGCTATGGTCACTGAGAATTTATTTGAAGCCAGATTTCGATTTACCCAGGAGTTAGCGAGATTAGGTGCTGATATTCATATTGATGGCCATCACTGCTTAGTAAAAGGAGTTTCTCAACTAAGCGGAGCACCAGTGGTTGCGACTGATGTTCGCGCCGGGGCGGCATTGGTTATTGCGGGATTGGTCGCAGACGGAATTACCTCCGTGAGCGGCGTTGAACATGTGGATCGTGGTTATGCCGACTTTGTCGCAAACCTATCTTCGCTCGGAGCAACTATTTCTCGAGAAGAAGACCACTAATAAATTGCCAAGATGCGTTTTGCCTGGTTTAGGTCCTTTGGCCATACCATTAATTGAACGCCATCTACCGTGACTGCCAAGGTGGCTTTGACTCCCGCGGCTGCCAGTTGTTGCTTAAACATTTCACCGTCAATCAAACTGACAGCTTTGGTAACTTCTACCAGCATTCCATAGTTATCTGGTGTGCTCGGCACAATCTTTCGTTCAACTAGCGAATGGCCGCGCGAGAAAGCCCAGCGAAGCAACAAGATCATCACGCCAATTAGTAGGGCAGCCATCAACGGTCCATAGATAAATGAGTAACTGCCCCACCCTGCCATGGCGTAATTCTGCTGGGGACGAGCAGGAATTGCGACTTAGGCCAGAATATGCCCGTGGGCCGTAGAAACCGTCGAATTGTGGATGAACAGCGCGAACTCAGACCAACGTCTAATCAAGGTATCGAGTTGTGGCAAGGGATTGATTACGTAGTGCGAAATCTAACTGGATCAACCTCAACTAAAACATATCGATGTCCTGGCTGTGACCATGAAGTGCGCCCCGCCACACCTCATGTTGTGGTTTGGCCAGATGGTGATGAGGATGCAACCCATCGCCGTCATTGGCACAAAGTTTGTTGGCAGCATCGAGATGCCAGAAGAGCCACGCAGCATCGCGGTGGAATGCCAAGGTATTGATGGCTGAAATCACTTCAACCAGCATTCTGCCGGCCGAGCGGATTGATATCGAGTTCAAAACTCAAGACAACTTAAATCTAGTGGGTGAGTTAGCACTGCCAATTTCAGTGCCGCCGGTTGCGACCATGATTTGTTTACATCCGTTGCCAACTCATGGCGGGATGATGGATAGTCATATTTTTCGAAAAGCGGCTTGGCGATTACCAGAGCTGGCACGAATTGCCGTGCTGCGATTTAATTTTCGTGGCGCTAGCAGTAAACGGGGAACTTCTGACGGCGCTTGGGATAGTGCGGTTGGCGAAGGTCATGATTTAACAGCTGCAGTTAAATTTGCGGCAGAATATGGATTGCCAAAGCCGTGGTTAGTTGGTTGGTCGTTTGGCACTGATGTTATTTTGAAACATGCGGGTGGGTTAGATATAGCTGGCATAATCCTGCTCTCACCGCCGTTGCGATGGACCACAGAAGTTGAGTTATCCGCCTGGCGAAGCTCATCAATTCCCATCACCGCGCTGATTCCAGAGCATGATGAATTTCTACCACCGGACCAAGCGGCAATTAAATTTTCAGCAGCACCAAACATTGAGCTAATCAATGTTGCTGGCGCAAAGCACTTATGGACAGGCGAACCGAGTGTTTATCGCGTGCTTTCCGAGATCACTTCTCGAATCAACCCTGCAATATCGCAGTTGCCAACTAACTTTGACGGGCCGATGGAGAGATTTAGTGAGCCGCTGGGTGCTCAGTAATTTCTACCAATTCAATTAAAACACCACCACAATCACTTGGGTGAAGAAAATTTATTCGACTTTGGTTGGTGCCAATTTTCGCCGATGGGTATAGAACTCGAATTCCTTCTGAGCGAGCGGCCTCTGCAGCTGCTTCAACATCTGCCACACGGTAGGCAACTTGCTGCACCCCAGGGCCCCGCTTAGTTAAAAATTTTGCGATTGCGCTTTCTGGAGATAGCGGTGCAAGCAACTGAATAAGTGCACCACCACCCGCTGGCTGCAGCATGACCTCTACTACTTGCTGCTCGATGTTCTCTTCACGATGAATTGGTAACATGCCAAGACTTCCTTGATAAAACGCAATTGCTTGGTCAAGGTCGGCAACGGCAACGCCAACGTGATCTAGTTGGATCAAGTATTCGGCAAGATTTCCCATGAGGTTGCCTCCAGTCCTGCGGGTGTTGTGGGCAGAACTCTACGCGAGCGGTAGTTTTAGCCGAGTTATTGAGTGGAGGTCAGGTTGACTACGGTCATTGTGAGTGCGGCTCGCACCCCATTTGGCAAGCTGCTTGGAGCACTGAGCAGTCTTAGTGCTGCCGATCTTGGTGGTCATGCGATTTCAGCGGCGATTGCAAAAGCTGGCATCAAACCTGATCAGGTAAGCGAAGTTTTTTTGGGTCATGTCATTCAAGCTGGCACCAGTCAATCTGCCGCAAGAAAAGCAGCAGCAGCGGCGGGCTTAAGCCTTAATGTGCCAGCAACCAGCATCAACAAAGTTTGCTTAAGTGGAATTAATTCAATTGCGTTAGCGCATTACTTAATCTCAGCAAATCCAGATCAGATCATCGTCGCAGGCGGCATGGAATCCATGACAAATGCACCACATCTGCTTCCCAACTACCGCAAGGGAATTAAGTACGGAAACGATGTAGTAGTTGATTCGATGCAATACGACGCTTTGCTATGTAGCTTTGAACACCTAACCATGGGATCTGCTACCGATAACTTTAACCCTCGCTATCAGTTAAGCCGAGAAGCCCAAGATGAGATTGCGCTATTAAGCCATCAGCGCGCTGCAGCAGCAACCGAATCTGGCTTATTTGACGCTGAGATTGCGCCAATTCAAATTGGCGAAAATCAAGTTAGCACCGATGAGGGAATTCGTGCAAATACCGATCTAGCTACACTGGCAAAACTTAAGCCAGCATTTAATCCAACCGGAACCATAACTGCTGGTAACGCATCATCAATTAGCGATGGCGCCGCTGCAGTAGTAATGATGTCCAAAACGCAAGCTGAAAAATTAGGCCTAAATGTCTTGGCCGAAATTGTTTCGCACGGGTCAGTTGCCGGTCCAGATACGGCGCTACATGAGCAACCCGCAAATGCCATCGAACATGCGCTAGGAAAAGCCAATCTAAAAATATCGGATTTAGATTTAGTAGAGATCAATGAAGCATTCGCGGCAGTGAGTTTAGTTTCCATGAATAAACTCGGAATAACTTCGGAGATTACCAATGTAAATGGTGGTGCGATTGCGATTGGACATCCAGTTGGCGCATCTGGCGCAAGATTAGTTACCACTTTGATTCATGAACTGATTCGTCGCGGTGGCGGGGTTGGTGCCGCAGCACTCTGCGGTGGCACCGGCCAAGGTGATGCTTTGATTTTAAAAGTTTGATATGACTGAACAATTATTAACTGCCGCAAGAACGGGTGACCGTAGAGCTTTAGGAAAATTGCTAACGGTAATTGCACAAGGAACAACATCAGTTGCTGATCTTGGTTTGAAAGCTTTTGGCAAAACCATTGGAATTACTGGTGCGCCTGGTGTCGGGAAATCAACATTAACAAATGCTCTAATTAAGCAGTTACTTGATGCTGGCAAGAAAGTCGCGGTGTTAGCGGTTGATCCATCCAGCCCAATCACAGGTGGTGCGTTGCTAGGGGATCGCATTCGGATGCAGTCGCATGCTACAGACGAACGCGTCTTTATTCGATCAATTGCTAGCGGTGGTCATCTTGGCGGTTTAGCAAAGACAGCGGAAGCTCAAATCGAACTGCTAAAGAGTTTAGATTTCGATTTCGTCTTGGTTGAAACAGTTGGGGTTGGTCAGAATGAGGTTGAAGTAGCTGGGGTAGCAGATCAAGTTATAGTGGTGGTTTCGCCTGGTGCCGGCGATTCGATTCAAGCAGCTAAGGCAGGCGTCTTTGAGATCGCAGATATTTTCGTAGTGAACAAATCAGATAAGCCAGGCGCGGATAACACTGTTGCCGAATTGAAGGCGATGCTTGAACTGTCAAGTTCTGGTGTAAATGTGCCAATTATTCGGGTGACTGCTACCACAGGTGAGGGAATTGCAGAATTGCTATCTACAATTAGCAGGTCATGAAGCGAATTCCATTACAAGGTGCAGTCGATTTAGCGGCTCTAGCAAAAGCAAAAACCGCGCCAGAGAAAGTTAACTCACCATTTATTGTTGACGTGACTGATCAATCTCTTGATCAGCTACTTACTGAAGTTTCTACCCGAGTTCCAGTAATTCTGGACTTGTGGGCCG
>JBMTAF010000027.1:0-10757 GCA_049428425.1 Candidatus Nanopelagicales bacterium | reverse complement strand
GGATTGAACCGACGACCTTCCGCTTACAAGGCGGATGCTCTACCACTGAGCTAGGGAGGCATGCTTTTTGATCAGCAAGGCGGAATACTAGCCACCATGAAGCAGCAGCTCACCGCCACCGTGGCCGATCCGGATCTGCTATTTCTGCCCTGGGAGATCCCGCTCGAACAATGGGATGAAGACACTGTTGCCCCAATCGCCCGAGGTATTTCCCGACATATCGTGCGCTTTGTAAAGGTCAACAATGCAATTTATGCGGTAAAAGAAACGGTTGATGAGTTCGCACTTCGCGAGTATGAAATGTTAAACAAACTACAAGAACTTGACGTGCCATGCGTTGAGCCAGCTGGAATTGTGCAAGGCAGATCTGATTCGGCGGGCAATCCCCTGGGTGCCGCATTGCTTACTAAGCACTTAACTTTTTCTTTGCCTTATCGCGCGCTATTTTCAACCACGCTGCGGCCACAAGTTGCAGAGAAGTTTTTAGATGCGCTGGCGCTGCTTTTAGTTCGACTGCATCTAAATGGTTTTCTCTGGGGGGACTGCTCACTGTCCAATACTTTGTTTAGGCGAGATGCAGGTTCATTTGCCGCCTACCTTGTTGATGCGGAAACAGGCGAACTACATGAAAAACTAACCGATGGTCAGCGAACTCACGACATTGAAAATGCTCGGATTAATATTGCTGGCGAACTTCTTGATTTAGAAGCTGGTGGACTACTTCATCCGTCAATGGATCCAATTGAAACTGCCAATTCAATTATCAGCAAGTACCAATCGCTTTGGACTGAAGTAACTGAACCAGTAGTAATTACTCCCGGAGAGCGTTTCAAGCTTTATAACCGAATCACTCGGTTAAATGAGCTTGGCTTTGATGTGGCTGAAATGAAGGCAGAGACAACTGGTGGCGAGGTTTATATGCGCCCAGTTGTGTTAGAACCTAATTTTTATGCCAACAAGCTAGCCGCGTTAACTGGACTTACAGTTGAAGAGCAACAAGGTCGAGCATTAATGAAAGACTTAGAAGACTTTCGAAGCAAACACAATATTTCTATTGAAAATACAAATATTGCAGCACATCGCTGGGTAAGTGAAAGATTCAATCAAGTCGTCGCCAAAGCGCCAACTGAGATGCGAGCAAAATTCACGCCCGCTCAGCTGTATTACGAAATCCTGCAGTATCGCTGGAAGATATCTGAAGAATCTGGTCAAGATATTGGTATTCGCCCAGCAGCTGATGAATACATTGAAAAGATTTTGGGAAGCAAACCAGACGAGCGAGCAATCATTGGGACAAATGAGCCAGAAGATGTTGCTGATATTGAAAATACCGCGGCAATCAGGATTATTGCCGACTACGAACGCTGAATTTTTCCCAACTCGTATAACGCGATCGACGCAGCAACTGAGGCATTTAGCGATTCCACAGATTTATTGATCGGAATTCTTACCAAGTAATCACACTGTTCTGAAATCAACCGAGATAGTCCTTCGCCTTCAGCACCAACAACTAAAACTAAATTACCTGACAGCTGTTCATTAGTTAGATCGCTCAACTCAAGTTTGCTATCACCAGTTAAGCCAATCACAAAGGCACCAGCATCTTGATAAGCCTTCAGTTGTCTAGTCAGATTTGTAACCTGGGCAACTTTGATCCTGGCTAGCGCCCCAGCAGATGTCTTCCATGCTGCAGCAGTAACACCAACGCCACGACGCTCGCCCACCACAATTCCTGCCGCACCAAATGCTGCAGCAGATCTTGCTATCGCACCGAGATTTCTGGGATCAGTGATGGAATCCAGCACCACAATTGGACCGTTACCTAGAAAACTTTTCGCCTCGGCATATTCATAAGGTGCAACCTTTAACACAATTCCTTGATGAGCCCCATCTGCAGTCATTCGATCCAGATCAGTGCGATTTCCCATAAGCATTTCAATGCCCTGTGCTTTGGCCAACGAAATACATTCTTGAACTCGAGAATCCGAATCCATTCGCTCCGCCATAATCAAAGCCGTAGCAGGGACTTTCTCCCGCAAAACTTCCAGCACAGAATTGCGCCCAAAAACTAAATCTTTGCCGCTGCTCGCACGCGGTGTAGCGCGAGTTGTCTTGGTGCGCTTCTTAGTTCCAGGTGCCTGATACGCCTTATGCCCTTTGCGGTCTTTAGCTTTAGGGGTTGCACCTTTACCTTTTAATCGATCTCGATTCTTGCCGCCAGTTCCAGGCCGCGCTTTACCAGATCGTTTCGCGGTTAACTTTGCTTTTGCCATTAGCGCTTAATGCTCCATCTGACACCAGTTGGCGTGTCTTCGATATTTAATCCAGCAGCAAGCAACTTATCTCGCAGCGCATCTGCGGTGGCGAAATCTTTTCTTGCTCTCGCAGCTTCCCGTTCACTAATTAGTGCTTGCACTAATGCATCAATTACCTGATCACTACCGCCAGATTCTGAGGTTACCGAATTAAGTCCTAAGACCTCTAGCATTAACTCAACTTCGCCTAATGTCTGAGCTAGTGATTTGGTGTCATTAGCTGCAATCTCACTGTTTCCCCGACGAACTGTCTCATGCAGCACGCTTAGAGCAATCGGAAGATTTAAATCATCATTCATTGCTGCGGTGAATTCTTCCGGCAAATTGGCCGCAACTGGAGCAATTAACTCAGCTGCACGTGAGACAAAACTCAGCACACGATTAAATGCAGTTGCCGCTTCAGTAAGTGCGCTAGGCGAATATTCGAGCATGGATCGGTAATGTGCACTAAGCAGGTAATAACGCAGCTCCATGCCATTAACCAGCTTCAGCACTTCAGTTACTTGAAGTGAATTACCTAACGATTTGCTCATCTTCTCGCCGGATTGAGTTACCCAAGCAGAGTGCAACCAACGTTGGGCAAAATCATCACCAGCAGCTTTAGATTGCGCAATCTCATTTTCATGATGAGGAAATGCCAAATCTAAGCCGCCACCATGTATATCAAACTTCTTACCAAGATAAAACCGAGCCATGGCTGAACACTCAATGTGCCAACCAGGTCGGCCATCACCCCATGGCGTTGGCCAAGTTGGCTGATCCGGAACTTTTTTCCAAAGCGCAAAATCATGCGCAAATCTTTTATTGCGTTCGGCACTATCTTCACTTGTCATTAACTGGTCGAGCTTTTGATTGCTCAATTGTCCATAGTCAGAAAATTTATCAACGGCAAAATAAACATCGCCGTCAATTGCATACGCCATGTCCCGATCCATCAAATCTTGAATCAGTTCTATCATCTGGGAAATATGCCCGGTAGCTCTTGGCTCAACGCTTGGCGGCAAGATATTTAGCGCGTTGTAGGCGGCAGTAAATTCGCGTTCATAATGCGCTGCAACTTCAAACCATGGTCGCTCTTCATGAACTGCTGTGTGCAGAATTTTGTCATCAATGTCAGTCACATTTCGAACAAATCTAACTTGATATCCATTATGACTTAACCAGCGACGTAGTAAATCAAAAACGACACCTGCGCGCATATGACCAATGTGGGGATTTCCTTGCACGGTGGCGCCGCAAACATAAATGGAAACTTTGCCTGGTTCAACAGGAATAAACTCAGAAACCTCTCGTGTTAAAGTGTTATATAACTGCATTAAATTTCACTCACTAACGCAGATGCAATTGCAGCAATACCTTCTTTTCTACCAGTAAAACCGAGGCCATCAGTGCTAGTAGCCGTCAGGTTAACAATCGCTCCTAATGCTTCAGTTAACACAGTTTGTGCTTCAAGTCTTCGATCTGAAATTTTTGGTGTCTGGCAAATTACTTGAACTGCAACATTTTCAATTTTGAAACCAGCATCACTAATTAGGTTTGCAACTTCACGCAACATATCTGCTCCGGTAATTCCGGTTCGTGCGGTTTTCCCAACACCAAAAATGCTTCCCAAATCCCCAAGGCCAGTTGCGCTGAGTAAGGATTCCGCAATTACATGAGCTACAACATCACCATCTGAATCTCCACTTAACCCAGGATGATCTGGCCAGAGCAAGCCAGCTAGCCAGAGCGGCCTGGCTGGATCAAATGGATGAACGTCTAGAGAGAGTCCGGTTCGCACAGGTGCAGGTTAGTGGGCGGGGTCAAGTAGCAGTGCTTTAAGTTGCTCAGCAACCACCGACTCGTTTTCACCCTCAACCTGTACTGCTACTGATTCGCCGCAGGCGACCCCAAGTGACATCACCTGCAAAATGCTGGCGCCATCGGCTTGTTTTACGGTGCCATCTGTCGCTGTTTTGGTCAGATTTACCTTGCAACCAGAGGCAGCAACCGCTTGGACAAACAGCGCGGCTGGTCGAGCGTGCAATCCAACTTCAGCGGCTACCACTGCTTCAAACTCGACCATCTGCTCTCCTTGCAAAAAATTTAGTGGACATATCTAACCCCTTCGTGGCAGAATAGTCACGTCTGTGAACCTAATTATCACAAATGTGCAGGAGCGCTATGGCCACTATTACCCCACTCATCTCACCTGAGACTGGCTCGCTAGAAACCGATAAAGCAGCTGCGCTAGCTGCGCTGGAATCAATGTTAGCGATTCGATCATTCGAAGAAGCAGTAGATGGATTGTTTGCCCGTGGCTTAATGCACGGCACCATGCACCTATCTATCGGACAAGAAGCAAGTGCTACTGGCATCTGTGCGGCGCTTAAGCCCACTGACTACATCACGAGCACGCATAGAGGTCATGGCCATTGCATTGCAAAAGGTGCTGATTTAACCCGCATGATGGCTGAGTTGTTAGCAAAGCAAACCGGTTATTGCCGCGGTCGTGGTGGGAGCATGCACATCGCAGATACCAAGACTCGTAACTTAGGTGCGAATGGAATTGTTGCAGGTGGAATTCCAATTGCAGCAGGTGCCGCACTTGCCCAGAAAATGCGCGGCGAAACTAATGTTGTAGTTAGTTTCTTTGGGGATGGCGCGACTAATGAAGGTGCGTTTCATGAAGCATTAAACCTAGCTGCTATCTGGGATTTGCCGGTAATTTTTGTTTGCGAAAACAATAAATATGGCATGTCCAATTCAACTGAGTTAAGCATGCGAGTGGAGAAGATCTCCGATCGCGCACTGGCGTATGGCATGGTTGGCGTAACGGTTGACGGAAATGACGTTAACGAGGTTTATCAAGCTGCAGTTACAGCCGTCGAGCGAGCACGCAGCGGCAAAGGTCCAACGCTAATTGAGTGTGAAACTTATCGCTGGAAAGGTCATTCCAAGAGCGATAAGAATTTATATCGAACGAAAGAAGAAATCGATGAATGGAAAGCGAAAGATCCGATTGTTCGCTTTCAAGAGACCATTCTTAATTCTGGCTTAGTCACGCAAGCTGAGATTGATCAATTAACTACCCGAGTTCGAGAAGCAACTCGAGATGCCATCAAAGATGCTTCGGCTGCGCCAGATTCAAATCCTGCCGAGCTGCTAACCAGTGTTTATCGAGAGGTGCAGTAATGACTGATCGAATAATTACTTACTCCGAAGCAGTTAGAGAAGCCATTGCGCAAGCCATGGATGCTGATCCAAACGTCTTTATGTTGGGTGAAGATATTGGAATTTATGGCGGTGCGTTTGGCGTCTCCGGAGATCTCTACCACCGATATGGTGCCGAGCGAATTCGTGATACCCCAATATCAGAACTTGGCATTGTTGGCGCAGCCGTCGGCGCAGCACTAGTTGGCATGCGACCGATTGTTGAAATTCAGTTTTCCGATTTCACCGCGCAAGCAATGGATCAAATCGTGAATCAAGCCGCCAAAATTCATTTTATGTTAGGTGGCGAGTTGTCAGTTCCAATGGTGTTACGAGCACCAAGCGGTTCTGGCACCGGTGCGGCGGCGCAGCATTCGCAAAGTTTAGAGACTTGGTTTGCTCATATTCCAGGACTGAAAGTTGTGCTACCAAGCAATGCAAGGGATGCCAAAGGGTTGCTTCTTGCGGCAATCGATGATCCAAATCCAGTAATTGTGTTGGAACATAAACTGCTTTATAAAACTTCTGGACCAGTTCCGGAGGAACCAATTCGAACACCAATCGGCGTTGCTGACCTAGTTCGTGAAGGTAAAGACCTAGTAATTGTCGCAACGGGAGTGATGGTTTCGCGTGCGGTTGCGGCAGCCGAGCAGTTAGCAGCACAGGGAATTGACGCCACGGTAATTGATCCGCGAACCCTTTCCCCGCTAGATATGACATTGATTAACGATGCAATTGCCGCCACCGGACGAGTAATGCTGGTGCAAGAAGCACCAAGGCATGTCGGTTTTATGGCGGAGATCGCTGCGCGAATAGCTGAAGGGCCGGCGCTTTATTCATTGCTGGCACCAGTTAAACGATTGTGTGGCATGGATATTCCAATTCCATATGCCCCACAACTTGAAAAAGCAGCAGTCCCACAACTAGAAGACATTGTTGCTGGTGCAGTTCAATTAATGCGGGAGCCATAATGCCTAAATCCCCAATCGTGATGCCAAAAATGTCTATGACCATGACCGAAGGTGAGTTGATTAACTACACCGTAAGTGTGGGACAGGAAATCAATGCTGGCGATGTTGTCGCACATGTTGCTACTGACAAAGTCGATATGGAAGTTGAAGCAGATGTGGCTGGCAAAGTTGTAGAGCTTTGTTATTCGCCAAATCAAATGATTAACGTTGGTGAGCCAATCATCATTTTAGAAACAGAAGGTGAAGATCTACTCGCTGGCTTATTTGATTCATCTGCGGAAAGTGTGGCAGAAGCTGAAACTGAATCCGAAGCAGTTGTAGTTACACCAGTTGCAGCAACTAGCTCAAGCAACTCCGTGTTAGCAATGCCTGGTGCACGAGCAAAAGCTGCTGCAATGGGAATTGACCTATCGTCGGTTACACCCGCAAGTCAAAGTGGCGTAATTCAAGTTTCCGATCTAAAAGTTGTAGTTGATCCAGACCGACGAGCAAAAGCACGAACTCAGATTGCAAAAGTTACCCAAGCCTCAGTGCAGATTCCGCAATTTACGGTGTTGCGAGAAATTAAAGTTAAGTCTCGATTTGGAAATAATGCAGCGGAGCGAGCAGCAACGTTATTACTTGCTTGGCAGAAAACACTGCAAGCAATGCCTCACCTTCATGTGTTCTGGCAAGATGATGCTGCCCAACCACTAACTGAAGTCAAAGTAGCAATTGCGATTGAAGCACTTTATGGTTTTGTCACTCCAGTTGTGGCCGTGCCAAGTATTCCAACGGCAGAATGGCAAAGCGAAGTAGCTGAAATTGTTTCGCAAGCAACCATGGGCAAGATTGCCGTTACAAATCTAACTGGTGCAACGACATCAATAACTGACCTTGGCGATTATGCCGTTCTGCAAGCAAACGTGATGTTGATTGCACCGCAAGCAACTGCGCTTTCAATTGGATCAATCACGCAAGACGATAATGAACTTAAGTTGATTGCTGGCTTAACGCTTGATCATCGAGTGGGAGATCCAGGTGATGCGGCAAAAGCGTTGGCTCAATTTGAGAAATCACTAAATGAGGTGAGCTAAATGGCAATGTTGCGAGATAAGGCATTACTAGTTCGCGCTGCTCGACTGTATTACGAACAGCATAAGTCTCAAGAGCAGATAGCTAAAGAACTACTAACCTCCAGATCAAATGTTTCCAGAATGCTTAGTGATGCCAGAGCACAAGGAATTGTTGAGATCCGAATTATCGAAAATGCGCTGCGGGATGCCAAACTTGAACAGCGCGTGTTAGAGATGCTGCCACTTCGCAGTGTGCGAATCACACGAGTGCCACAAGGTTCTGATGAAACTATGGCAATTGGCACGTTAGCTGCGCAGGCGTTAACTGAAAACTTAAAGAAAGATGCAAAAGTTGCTATTTCTTGGGGTAGATCACTGCAAGCCATGGTTACCTTAATTGAGGATGACCATCGACCAGATGTTAAGTTCATTCCGCTAATGGGCGGAATGACCGAGATTCCATCTGGTATCAATGGTGAAAACCTAATTCGCACGCTAGCAAGTAAATTTAATGCTGAGTTTTCTACGTTGCATGCGCCAGCAATCGTGCGCACTAAAGAAGCCCGCGAAGCGTTCATGGCTGAGCCCAGCATCAAAGAAGTATTAGATGAAGCGCAGCATGCAGATTTAGCAATTGTTGGCATTGGCGCCCGTGGTTCATCGTCTACTAATTCATTGCTACGAGCAGCTGGGATTGATCCGCAAACTGATACTGCGTTTTATGCCAACCTAGCCGGTGACATGGCATCTCGATTTTATGATCTCAATGGCAACATAGTTGATAAATCAATAGATGAGCGAATTATTGGCGTGGAGCTAAGTGGGTTGCGAAACGTAAAACACGTAATTGGCTTGGCAGCCGGAGCTGATAAAGCTCGCGGCATGCTGGGTGCGATTAATGGGAAACACATCACGGAATTGATCACAACTGCCAAAGGTGCACTAGCGTTACTCCAGTTGGTCGAGGACCAAAGACTGGGGCGCTAAATGGAAGTCTTGATCTACATCTTGCTGCTGATTGCAGCCATGTGGGTGTTTCAACTTTATTTTGCCGCAAAACAATCAATGCGGTTTAGCAAAAGTTTGCGCGAAATTAGAGCCATGGGTCGAACTGCAGTTGGCCTTGGTGGTTTTCGTTATCGCGGCGGTAGGGCATTTGTGGCGCTGTCCGAGAAAAATGGCTTGGTAGTTGGTGCCAAACTGCTTGTTGGCTGGACGGTGTTTGCATCTCCTGTTGATTGTCCCCAACTGGTGGGTAAGGACCTAAAGACCCTTGCTGCTGGGGAAGGCATGGAGACTTTGAGAAAAAAAGTACAAGATGCCGCCAAAATGGCCGCTGAAGTGCTGCTCAAAGAAGAAAAATTGAACGAAAGTGACGCTGGTCACACGCCTTAATTTGGCTTTTTTTCAGGTACCCTCTTACCGGACGTGGTCTACCAGACCACCTGGACACCCTGAGGAGGGTGGATGAAACTAATGATTGGGCTCGAAAACACAGTTGGTGATCCAACTGGCGTTTGGGGCGCATTAGCCGACGGAGCGGAATATTTCATTTCGATATTCCAAGAGGGCGGCGCAGTACTACTGAGCTTGATGGGCGGAATTCTGCCAACACTTATCGTGTTGCTTACCGCTGTCAACGCTTTGGTTCGACTGATTGGACCAGAGAAAATTGAAAACCTAGGTGTTAAGGCATCACAGCCTGGCATCCAGTGGTATCCAGTTCGTTACATGGTGTTGCCGTTCTTGGCAGTGTTCTTCCTGACCAACCCAATGGCTTACACCATGGGACGCTTCTTGCCAGAAAAATATAAGCCAGCGTTCTATGACTCTGCTGTGTCTTATGTACATCCAATTACCGGTATCTTCCCGCACGCTAACCCAGGTGAGCTTTTCGTTTACCTAGGTATTGCTGCAGGTATCCAAACCCTCGGCTATGGCCTTGGTGACTTGGCACTTCGCTACCTACTAGTTGGTCTTGTAGTTATCTTCATTCGCGGCATTGTGACTGAAATCATCACAACTCGAATGATGGCACGTAAAGGAGCGGCTGCCTAATGAACGGAATTAATGCACTGCTAGTAAAAGTTGGACGTAGCGTTGGTGGCGTTGTTGGAACTCTGTATCAAGCAGGTCGCGAGACAGTTGATACCACAATCCGCAACATCATCCCGTTCATGGCATTTATCTCATTCATTATCGGTTTGGTGCTAACCACCGGTATTGGTGACTGGATTGCAAACGGCATCAAGGGACTTGCTTCAAGCCTAGTTGGCTTGCTGATCGTTTCTGTCGTTTGTGCGATTCCAATTCTTAGCCCACTGTTGGGCCCAGGCGCGGTTATTGCGCAGATCGTCGGTACCTTGCTAGGTGTTGAAATCGGTCGCGGCAATATCCCAGCCCAGTACTCACTACCAGCTCTATTTGCGATCAACCCACAGGTTGGTTGCGACTTCATTCCAGTAGGTCTTGCCCTTGGTGAAGCAGAGCCAGAGACCGTGGAAGTTGGTGTTCCAGCAGTTCTATTCTCACGCTTGATCACCGGTCCACTATCTGTAGTGATTGCGTACCTTGCTAGCTTCGGTCTTTACAGCTCGAACTAGTTAACTCAAAGAGAGGATGGGCGAACTCGTTTCGCTCATCCTCTCTTTTATATCTAGAGTTACCCCCTAAGTTCCAGAGAAAGGACTTCAGATGGCCGAGTACAAGGCAGTAAAAATTGAAAAAGGTAAAGGCGGCTGGGGTGGACCCCTAGTTGTGAAACCAACCGCAGATCGACCACTTATTTATTGTGTAACTGGTGGTGGCATTCATCCGCTGGCGCAGCACATTGCTGACCTAACTGGTGGTGAAGCATTTGATGGCTTCAAGAGCAGCGCACCGTTTGAAAAGATTGCGGTGGCGGTAATTGACTGTGGTGGCACCGCACGAGTTGGCGTATATCCAATGAAGAAAGTTCTAACCGTAGATATTCATGCAACTTCACCTGCTGGCCCGCTAGCCATGTTCATTACTGAGGATCTATTTGTTTCTGGGGTTAAGCCAGAGAATGTGACGCCGGTCGACTAATAATGAGCGAACTGCTTTATCAAACCACCGTAACTTCAATCGGTGAGTTAGTACCAAGCTTTGTCGCTGAGGGCATGTTGGTGTTCTTTGGTGAGAACGCACCAGAAGAACTTCACAGTTTTTGTGTTTTGCACAAAGTTGAGCACGCCAGCGGC
>JBMTAF010000026.1:0-10963 GCA_049428425.1 Candidatus Nanopelagicales bacterium | reverse complement strand
CTTAACGCGCTAAATTAACTAATTGCTTTCTTAAATCAGCTTCCAGATCTCGATCAATTCCAGTAATCACCACAGCTGATAGGCCAGTCGACTCATTAAATATTTTCGGTAGGTCAAGTTTCTGACTAATTTCGATGGTAGGAATTCCTAAGCCAGTTAGGACTTGGGTCAAATCTGCTCGATGTGGCGTGCCAAACACCCGCTCAAAACCACTCACGCCACGTTGCTCAATAGTGCTAAATACGCCACCACCATTGTTATCAACGATTACTAATCTTATGTTTGGCAGCTCTTCCGTTGTCGGTATGGTCAAACTAGATAAATCATGCAACAGTGCGACATCGCCGAGCAGACAATAACTCTGTCCGCCACCATTTCGTTGCCATGCCAGCGCACTGCCGATGGCAGTTGCAACGATGCCATCAATTCCATTAACTCCCCGATTTGCGGTTAACATTCCAATTGCATTAGGTCGCATCAAATAATCCAAATCACGCAAACTTAAACTTGCTGCCGCAAAAAGCAAATTACTTGACTTAAGATTTTCTAATAACAAATTAGCAACATGTAATCCACTGAGATCTGCTCCGTTTAATGTAGCTGACACCTGATCGTTAATTTCTGAAGCACAATCCTGCCAACGATTCAACCAATCATGGGATTCTGCAGTTAGTTTGCTTGAATCTAAGCTGCCCGTAGTTTTTATGATGGCATCTAAATTTGTTAATGCGCTTGGCACTCGAATAGCAATGCGAGGTTTGTTATTAATTAATTTATTAACACTACGAGCTAATCCAACTCTACCGACAGTTAGAACTACCTCAACCTGATCTGCAAGCATCGGAAGAACCAGTGGGCTGTTCGAAATTAGATTTGCATCATGTGACGCTGCTGGTTCAGCAATCAGCGGCCAGTTTAATCGTTGTGCGATTTCGCTGGCATGTGAAATCTCATCACCACTAGTTACCACAACGCCATTTCGACCATTCAGATAAGCACTGGCATCAATTTTCTCCATCGATTTAGCTACCGCAACCTGCTCAACTAAAGTTGGTTGCCACTGATCAGAAGGAACTAACGGTTCAGCAAATCTTGGATTTAGATGAATTACACCTGGCTTAGCTAACGCAATTGAAAGTTCATTCCGCCACATCTCAGCCGGCCAGCTGCTATCTAAATCCACCACATTATTGGTCGCCGCAAGAAATAGCTCTAACTGTTCTATCGTTTGATTTGCACCGGTATTTACTAAGTTTTTTGGTCGATCAGCCGTGATTGCAATTAGATCTAAATCTGATTGTGCAGCTTCAATCAAAGCAGGAAGTAAATGTGCACCAGCAGTACCACTAGTAACTACTACTGCAACTTTCTTGCCCGTAACCTTTGCTATCCCTAGCGCAGTGAAAGCAGCAGAACGTTCATCTATTCTCACGTTTACATTTAGCTGTGGATGCGCTAGCGCGGCAAGCGAGATTGGTCCATTCCTTGAACCAGGTGCAATGACTAAATCAGATACACCAGCTGCGACTAATTCGGTGAGAAGGGTTCGAGCTTGAGCTGTTGCACTCATCGTCTCTCCCCAGAATTTGCCTTAAGGGCTGCAATAAATCGTTCTTTTAGCTCTGCTAACTCTACTGAACTTAACCGGTTTGCGGATTCTTGCAATAACTGCGGATCTGGTTGTATCGGAGCTGCCGGTAGTAGTCCAGCAACCGGAAGCAAACTAGTTTTGACCAGATCCTCAGCCAGAAGCACTGAGGTGCCTAAGCCACTTGGGAGCGGGGCTGTGGGCAACAGTGCGGCGACGTACGCCACATAGCTAAGCCCAATGCTGGTATCGAGAGAGCCAGAGACTATAACGGGTAAATCTAATCTTTCTGCCAATTCCAAAGTTGGTTTACTGCCACCTAACGGAATTGGTTTTAGAACCGCAATATCAGCAACTTCTCGCACCTGCGAAATTAATTCATCAGTAATCTCATTAGACAACCGGATGGTTTCATCGAGTGCGATTAAAACACCATGGTTTTTTAGGTTCCGATTTTCTGCCAATGAAGCACATGGTTGTTCTATGACTGCAACATTTAGTTTTGCATATTCACTAATTAACTCTGCCGCCTCAAGATTTGTATAAGCTCCATTAGCATCAACTCGGATCTCAATTTCAGCAAACTCAGACCTAATCGCAGCAACACGTGCTAATTGATCCTTATCCCCAACTTTTACTTTTAACGCCTTTACTTGATACTTCGAAATCAACTCAGCTGACCAATTAACTGCATCGTTTTGCGCCAGCGCTGGGACGATTCCGTTTACCGGAATTGAATCTCGTAGTAATTCTTGTCTTGGCATATCTGCCGCTTCTAACGCTGCTCGCAACCATTTTGCTGCAGCTGTCGGAGCGTAATCGGCAAAAGGTGCCCATTCACCAAAGCCATATTCGCCTTCAATCAAATATCCAATTCGATGGTTAACGGATCGAAAGGTGGTTTTTAATTCAACCTTAAATGGATGGATTCGATCGAGTAACTCGGAAATCACGGGCGTTTAGGGAACTTACTGAAATCAGGTTTGCGTTTTTGCTGATATGCGTTTCTGCCCTCTTGCGCCTCTTCCGACATGTAGTACAACAATGTTGCATCTCCGGCTAATTGTTGAATTCCCGCCAAACCATCATCGGCTGCATTCATGCTTGCCTTTAGCATGCGAAGCGAAAGTGGTGAATGTTGCAGCATTTCTTTTGCCCACTTAACTGTCTCAATTTCTAATTCTTCAATTGGGACAACCGCGTTAACTAATCCCCAATCTAATGCGGTCTTTGCATCATATTGTCGGCAGAGATACCAAAACTCTCGGGCACGTTTTTGTCCGATGTGCTGTGCGAGCAAACCAGAACCATAACCACCATCAAACGAACCAACCTTGGGTCCGGTCTGGCCAAACTTGGCATTCTCAGCAGCAATACTCAAATCACAAACCACATGCAGCACATGACCGCCACCAATTGCATAACCGGCAATCATTGCAATTACTGGTTTGGGCAATCGTCTGATCTGAATTTGTAAATCTAAAACATTAAGTCGACCAATTCCCTTTTCTGCAAGTCGATCACTTCCGATGTAACCGTCATCACCACGAATCATTTGGTCACCGCCGGAACAAAAAGCAAGATCACCTTTGCCGGTAAGAATCACTACACCAATTTGCTCATCGTCCCTAGCCACATCAAATGCTTGCATTAACTCAGTTACGGTCTGTGGGCGGAAAGCATTACGGACCTTTGGCCGATTTATGGTGATCTTGGCGATCCCATCAGCTCGGTGATACTCGATGTCCTGCCAGGACCCAACTGCTTCCCATTTCGCACCAGGCTTTACTGAACTATGTGCTGGATCGACGGTCATTCGCCTTCCCCCTAAATTGGCTGTCTATTGCCCTACCCTAAGACCGATGAGCAAAACTGGCTTAACGACCGTTCCTGCTGGCGACATCCCAGCGGTGAATTTAGCGCTGCGTTCCCTGCTCGCAAGAGAACAGGCGATTGCATTAATTCCGCCACAGAACGCTGCGCGATCAAGAGCAACCCTTACTGCGATTTCACCAGAACAACCAGTTGCTGAAAATATTGGCTTGGTCGCTGCGACTTCTGGTTCAACCGGCGAGCCAAAGGCAGTGCTAATTAGTTATGACGCAATCACCGCGTCAATTTCAGCAGTTAATGAAGAGTTGGGAGTCATCCCACAATGGCATTTAGTTATTCCTGTTCAACATATCGCCGGCACGATGACTGCCTTACGTGGACTTTCGCCAGAATCACAATTACATCAGCCAACAATTAATGCCGCAGATCCAATGCAGTTAGCTGCATATGCTAAGTCGGTTAAAGATCTATCCGGCTTACATGCCATCGCACTAGTACCTGAGCATCTAAATCGACTTGATGTGATTAACGAATTAAGCTCGCTGCGCTATTTTCACAAAGTGATTGTTGGTGCAGGAAAACTATCAGATACCCTGCGGGAAAAACTAGATGAGAGCGGTGTTGCCGTTATTAGTTCATATGGTTTAACGGAAACATGTGGTGGAATTGTTTGGGATGGCAAACCATTAAGTGGCGTCAACATTTGCCTAAATGATAGAGGTGAAGTTTTAATTCAATCACCCATGAATGCAACGGGTTATCGAAATTCTGATGAAGATTTAACAACTATAAATACTCATGATTTAGGAAGTTTTGAATCTGGAAGGTTAGAAATTCTTGGTAGAAGTGATAACAAGGTCAAAGTAAAGGGACACTTTATTGACCTGAATCAACTACAAGAGCGGGCAGCTGAGGCAACACAAAATGAAGTTGCTGCCCTGTTAATCAATGACGAACTTCACTTAGTCATTACAAATGCGGAATTAGATGAAAGTAAATTGGTTGCTGATTTGATAGATGACTTAGGTAATGCGGTTAAGGGATGTAGAATTCACTATCGTGACAAACTTCCCAGAACTGATCTGGGAAAACTAGATCTTTTTTCACTTCGACTGGAGTTAATAAGTGACTGAGCCAAAAAATAGATGGCTAGTAGGTGCGCGTCCAAAAACGTTAGGAGCTGCCGCTGCTCCAGTATTGGTCGGAACGGCAATTGGAATAAGCGACGCTGAATTGAACCTCATTACTGCAGTTCTTGCCGCAATAGTTGGGCTTTCACTCCAAATTGCAGTGAATTACGCAAATGACTACAGCGACGGTATTAAGGGAAGTGATGCGGTTCGCACTGGTCCAACTCGATTAGTAGCAAGTGGTTTAGCTACCGCTGCTGAAGTTAAGCGAGCGGCACTTGCCGCATTTTTAGTTGCCGCTATGGCTGGTTTTCTTCTCGCCATGCTGACAAGTTGGTGGTTACTAGCGGTTGGCGTAGTTTCGATCGTGGCCGCTTGGTTTTATACCGGTGGAAACTCACCCTATGGCTATCGTGGGTTTGGTGAGTTGTCAGTATTTATTTTTTTCGGTTTAGTTGCCACCGTTGGAAGTTATTTTGCGCAAACTGAAACCATCTCAATTACCTCAATTGTCGCCGGTTCCAGTGTTGGCTTGCTCTCAATGGCATTACTAATTGTGAACAATCTAAGAGATCTGCCAACTGATAAATCAGCGAACAAAATTACTTTAGCCGTCAAATTAGGTGATAAGAAAACTAGATTGTTTTACCTTGGCTCAGTAGTTGCTTCGATCATGTTGGCGATGTTGCTTGCCTTTGCGGCACCACTTGCCGCACTATCAGGATTATTAATTCTGATCGCCATGCAACCAGTTCGAGATGTTGTTGCCGGTGCCGCTGGGAAAGATCTAATTCCAACTTTGCAGCAAACGAATCGATTACTGCTCGTCCTTGGCTTGTTGCTGAGTATCGCCTTCTTGCTTTCTTAACTGCTCATCAATCCAAGCATCTTCGGCAGCAGTCGCGGCATCGATTCGATCATCAATTTTCTTTTTCACTGAAAAAACCCCAGTTGAAACTCGATCCCGCAACGTATCGAGCAAAAACAGGCTAGAGATTGCCGAAACTAAGAAACTAACAATGATCAATACGTACCCACGCAGACCAGCAAAGTAGCCGACGACAAGGAACAGTCCTAGCAAACCAAGTCTGGCTAAGGTGTAAAGCAGGGTAGAGAGAAAAGTGTTCATAGTTATAGACCACCGTAACTGTGTAATCCATCAAACAAAATATTTACCCCAAAGAAATTGAACAGATAAGTCGCATAGCCAACAATGGCAATAGCTGCTGCTTTACCGCCGCGCCAACCAACTGTGACGCGAGCATGTAGATATGCCGCGTAAGCAATCCAGGTGATTAGTGCCCAAGTTTCTTTAGGATCCCAACCCCAGAATCGACCCCATGCCTCTTCTGCCCAGATTGCACCAGCAAGCACCGCAAATGTCCAAACCGCAAAACCCCAGGCCGAAACTCGATATGACAAGAGCTCTAATTGCGCTTCATCCGGCAATCGCTTTGCCAATTTGGATTTACCTTTCGCCGCAACAAGTTGACCTACCGCAAATGCGAAGCCAAGCGAGAAACCGCCACCAGCAATGATGGTGGATGCTACGTGAATTACTAGCCAGCCTGATTTAAGCGCTGGAACTAAATCTGCAACTGGAATATAAAGCACAGTCTGCGCAAGTCCAAGCGAGAGCAGCGATGGCATAAGAACAAAGACACCAATTCCGGAAAAGTCTTGCTTTCGCGACATAAGCAAATAAACCAACAAAACCGCGAAGGTGCCAGCAATGGCATACTCATACATATTGCCCCATGGCGCACGTTGTGCTGCAACGCCTCTAGCAATTACGCCAACCGCAAGCAACAAAGTTGCTAGTGCCGTTAACGAGAGTGAGATTCGCGCAAACTTTGCTGGGTTCTTACTTCCAGTTAACTTTATAAATGAAAAGAAAGTCGCAATAGTCAAAACAACCGATGAGCTTAAAACAGCTAAGTTACTTATTAAGGCGGTATCCATTTATGTTTTCTCCTCAGCGGCAAAGCATAAAGCCTTAATAGCATTTAGATCTTGATCCAGTCCTGGCTGATCACTCCGGCTTAATGCTCCCAACTGAAAGCTACCGTCCGACAACTGCTTAAGCCAAATACGCCGACTTCGCACATACAAACCTATTATTAGCCCAATTAAGGCGAGCACAGAAAAGCCCAATGCGTATGGTCCGCCCGGGCTGCGAGCAACATCAAATGTGACGAATCGCTCAACTCCAATGAACCTAACCGTGCCTAAATCGTTTGGCAACTGCCAAACTTCACCTGGACGAAGTGAAACAAGTCCGACTCGATCTAAGCCGGTTACATCTAAACTGAAAACGTTTTGTGGAATACCGCTATCAAGCCCGAGGTCTCCCTGCCAAGCCGAGAGTAATAAAACCGGATTATCTGGTGCTGGAAAAAGTGAAATTGGTTGACCAGAAAAATCTGCCGTCGGCAAAAAGGCAGTAATAAATCCAAGGCCATTCTCCCCGTTTGGCAGTTTGATTGCGCCTTCTGAACTGAAATTACCATCGCGCGGCAGCATGATCACCGAATCCGAAAAAATCACCTCGCCAGCAGAGTCTGCAATTTCTACTCGAGGGGCATAGCCGTGGCCAACTAAAAACCACTTGGATCCCTCCACCTCAAGTGGATTATTAACTTCGATAGTTAAATCTTTTTGCTCAGTTGCAGTGGTTACATTTACCTCAGCGGCAAAAACACGAGCCGCGCCGCGCTGAACTTCACCGCGCTCAAACTCAGCGGTGAATTTATTCAATTTAACCGTCACTGCAGGTAAGTCGGCAACGGAAACTGCAGTACCAAAACTCAACGAACTAAATTGGGTTGGCGTACTGGCAACTGCAGTTCCTTCTCTCACCAAAATTTGACCTCGATAAGAGAACAGCACACCAATTCCAACGGCAAGAATAATTCCAACTACAGCTAAGTGGAAAACTAGATTTCCAACTTCGCGTAAGTATCCCTTTTCCGCAGCAACATATTTTGAATCCGAATCAAGTTGAACTCGCCAACCTTTTCGCTTTAGCCCAGCCGCTACCACTTCTAAAACCTGATTCACCGGCAGTTTGGTTTCCAATGAATCATGCATAGTCAATCGTTCGAAATTTGCTGGTGCCGGTGGTGGTTGGGTTCTAGTTGCTCGATAATGCTTTATTGATCTAGGCAAAATGCAACCAGTTAATGAAATTAGCAAAAGTAGATAAACTGCCGAAAACCAGATTGAACTAAAAACATTAAAGAAGCCTAAGGTGAGCAGAATATTTCCCAGCGTGGGTGAATCTTCAATCCACTGACTGACCCCAAAAGCATCAGTATTTTGTTGTGGTAAAACTGAGCCCGGAATTGAAACCACAACTAATAACAACAGTAATAGCAACGCAGTTCGCATGCTGGTGAGCTGCCGCCAGAGAAACCTGCCAAACTCCATGGGAGTTAACGCAAAAGTCTCACTCATAGCGGCACCGTAAAGGACGAATATTGTTGCTGCAGCCAAATCATCAGTTCACTCCATAAGCCAGTGATCAATAACACACCCAGCAGCACCAGAAAACTGCTTCCGGTGATGATGAACCAGCGCTGTTTAGTCCGAAGGAACTTAGTAATTTGGATAGATCTTGTCGCCAAAATTGAAAGCAAGATAAAGGGAATACCTAACCCCAAACCATAACTAACTGAGAGAACCGCACCTTTAATCGCAGTAGCTTCAGTGAGTGACAAAGTTTGTACCGCAGCCAATGTTGGACCAATGCACGGCGTCCAACCAACTGCAAACACCACCCCGAGCAAAACTGGTTGCGTTGAAGTTGCGGTCTGAATCGGCAATTTAAATTGCCATTGCGCAGCTTTGCCAAGACCGGCAAACACCAAACCAAGCAAAATCAATAGTATGCCAAAAACCAGATTTATTGTGCTCTGATACTCAACAAGATAACTGCCAAGTTGACCAAATGCTAAACCAAACGAGGCAAATACTGCGGTAAACGAAAGTACAAAAACAATTGTGGGAAGTACTGGATTTCGATTGACGGCACTGCTGCCCAATACCGCCAAATACCCTGGAATTAGCGGTAGTACGCATGGACTCAAAAATGAAACTAAACCAGCGAGCGCCGCGACCAAAATAGCCAGGGGCAAAAAGCCACTAACAACTACTTCACCCATTGTTTACTTCATCAACAACTTGAACGAGTAAGGATCTAGTTACTGCACCCAGAATCCGAGCGCTTGGTCTACCGGATTTATCCAACACAATTGTTGTCGGAATTGCGCTCATAGGTAATGAGTCACGGAATATCAATTGTTTTGAACCATCTGGGTCCACAATCGATGGATACGTAATTCCAAAAAACTCTTCGAATGCTTTAGCGGCTGGATTATTGTCCCGCGTATTTATGCCAACTAATTGGACTTCGGGGTTCTCTATCTGAAACGCCTTGAGCTCTGGTGCTTCTTGTCTACATGGTGCACACCATGACGCCCAAACATTCACCACTACATTTTTTCCCAAGAATTCTGAGGTAGATAGATCATCACCCGTTAATGTGATTCCGCTGATTTCTAGCGGCTCACCACGTTGATCGATTGGCAAGACAGTTGTGGTGCCATCACCGGAAACAAAAGCGGTGTTATTGCTACCTGCAGTTGTGCAACCAAAGAGCAATGATGCGATCAGAAATACCGCGAAAAAGTTACGCACCAACCCCACCCGTGGACTCTTTGTAGAGTGCCGCTGCTGGCTCTTGATAGGTGATCCCCACCAACTTCTCGTCATGAAATTTAAGTGTAGTCACTGAAGCTAAATTGCACTCACGATGCGTTGGATTATGGACAAACCTTCGGTTTTCATAACCCAACCGGGCAATCCAAATGGGTAGTTGATGACTGACCAATACTGCCTCATGGCCAGCTGCCTTAATTCGAGCTGCGTCAACCGCAGCTTTCATCCGGGTAAAAATCTCTTGATATGGCTCGCCCCAGGATGGTCGAAACGGATTCCACAAATGCCGCCAGGCTTTCGGTGACCTCAGTGCTCCATCACCAATTGCTACCCGTTTACCTTCAAAAACATTTGTCGCCTCAAGCAAGTTCTGATCTTGAGTGATGGCAAGGTTCTTGATTCGGCCAATTGGTTCTGCCGTCTGAATGGCGCGCTCCATTGGCGATGAAATTAATTGTGTTACATCAGCATTTCGAAAAAACTCCGCCACTAAATCGGCCATCGCAACGCCACGGTCAGACAAGTGATAGCCCGGTAATCGACCATACAGAATCTTCTGCGGATTGAACACTTCACCATGACGAACTAAGTGAACTAGGGTGAGTTGACTCATTTAGCTTCGCTTGCGAGTAAGTCGCTTAACTGATGGTCGCCAAACGACTTCACCATTTTCAATTGCTGCCAGCCTTAGTTTTTCACCGTGCGCAATTAACGCAGCAATTGTTGCAGGGAGTGTCGTATCTTCCGGTAACACATCAACCGTTAAGCCCATCTCCTGGGCTGCTTGCGCGGTTTGTTCGCCAATGCAAGCAATTACGGTGGTTGGGTGCGGTTTACCAGCAATACCGACCAGATTTCTTACGGTGCTAGCAGAGCTGAACAACACCGCATCAAATCCACCACTTTTGATGGCATCTCTAATTGCTGGTGCTGGTGGCGCGGCTCGAACGGTTCGGAAAGCAGTAATTTCTTCAACTTCCCACCCCAATGAATTTAAGGTGCTGGAAAGTGATTCCACCGCCACATCAGCCCGTGGGATCAGAACGCGATTCATGGGATCTTGGAATTGATCGAATACCGGCCACAAGTTAGCTAAACCAGCATTTGTGTCATCTGGTGAGATTAAATCAGGATTAATTCCGATTTCTTTTAGAATCGCTACGGTATCGGCACCTACTGCACCGATTCGAATGCCAGAAAATGCTCGCGCATCAAGACCATATTCATCTAGTCGAATTTTGATTGCCTTCACTGCATGAGGACTAGTGAAAACTATCCATTGAAATCTTCCAGAGACAATGCCATGAACTGCCTTCTCCATTTGTTGTGGTGCCCGAGGTGGTTCCACACTTAATGTCGGCACTTCAGTGCAGGTAGCACCTGCTTTTCCTAACAGCGCCGGGACATCAACTGAAAATTCCTTAGTCTTTGGCAGCAACACTTTCCAGCCAAACAGTGATTTTGTTTCAAACCAAGAATATTTATCTGCCTGCCCGGCGGCTTCAGAGATAACCGCATGTGCTGGGCCTTGTAGTTTGTGTGACTTAATCTGATCAACTGCATCACTCAATTGCATCCGATAGCTGCGTTGATCCAATGTCATTGCGTTTTGCACCAACACCATTGGTGTTGCACCATCACGGCCAGCAGAAATCAAGTCACTCGCAAAGCGACCAATCTCATTTGTCGTGCC
>JBMTAF010000025.1:0-11178 GCA_049428425.1 Candidatus Nanopelagicales bacterium | reverse complement strand
TGGCAGTAGAAGCATTAGCTGCGTCAGATGCGGCATTAATAGTTACTGAACCTACTTATTTCGGCGTGCAAGGTGCGCTAAGAGCTGCCGACACTTTTGAAGAAGTTAAGAAACACCTTAATCGGAAACTTAAGGATGTATCAGTAATTCTAAATCGAGTTAAATCAACTGCTGATGAGCATGATTATCGAGCAAAAGAGTTATCAAGAGAATTCGGCAAGTTAGTCGTGAAGCCAACCATTCCAGAGCGAATTGCGGTGCAGCAGGCCGAAGGTGCCGCAATTGCGGTGCAGAAATATGGCAGTGCAGGTTCTCGAGAGATTTCAAATATATTTGAAACTCATCTGGATAAATTATTGCGGCGAATCGGTTAAGTCCACCATTGCTCAATTTGCGAAATTGCATCTTTAACCACTGCGCGTTCACCAGTTAAATGATCAAATCTTTCGTGCTCGATGTAATTTACGGTTGATCCATAAGACTTCATCTCATCAACCATTAGCTTGCTTTGCTTCGGCGGAACTGTGACATCTTTTCCACCTTGCACTACCAAAACCGGGATATCAAATTTCGTAGGTGCACGGTTTTCATGCAGCATAGTTGCAAATGGTTCAGTTGCTAACGGATCAATTGCATGTGGTTTTCCGCCCATTGAATCGGTAGCGGCAAGACCTACAATAGCTTCGGCTCCAATGAAGCAGTGCTTGGCAGTTTCGCGAACTGAAACTAATGATTCGGGTTTAATTGCGCTTGCTAGCGATATCCCAGTAAGCCGCGACCAAGATACGGCAGATAGCGCCCAGATAACTCGGCTAATTGGTGAATCAGCACTTGCTTCAAACAACTCTGCCGGATCAAGTGCTGGTGATCCCAAAATAATTCCATCAAGTTTTATCTCCGGGGCATAGCTAGGTTGCATTCCAGCAGCCCACGCTGCAGCATGTCCACCTTGTGAATATCCCCAAATAATTGTTTTCGAATTAATTTCAGCAACCGATGTAGTTTTAATTGCTCTAATTGCATCAAGCACACTAAATGCTGCCGGTTCGCCAATTAGGAATGGATGAATTCCGTCTGCTCCAAGGCCCGGATAATCAGGTGCTAGGTATGCATAGCCTTTAGCCATCGCTTGCCTGAGTCCAGCTAGTGCTAACGCAGGTTTTTCATGCACTGATGGTGCACACCTTCGCTCCACCCCAGTTGCTTGATGGCAATAAACCAATAAGTCATAGCTTTCTTGCTGGTGTTTAGGCAAACAGAACAACGCGCTAGCGGTGATGATCTGCCCGGCCGAGTCGGTGGTGGTGTAAAGAACTCGCCAGGCTCTGGCATCCAGCACAGTATTTACTGCTTGCTTTCGAATGATTACCCCAGGCTGGGCTGGCAGCACTTCTGGCGCCAAATAAAAGAGCGGGACAGTTGGATGAGTTATCCGTTGATCTGCGGCATTTAAGGCTCGACTTGCCACATCCCGTGCTCGTTCACCGAGTTTGGCAGCTTGATTGCGTAGTTGCTCAACACTGGGACGCGGTGGTAACTCAAACTTTGGCACGGGCTAAGCCAACCGCATTGGCTTCTCGGGGCGTCACTTGACCCAGCTTTCCTCCTCAATTGCTACTCTCGCGCACGTGAAACCAGAAGAATTGAGTGAAGCCATTGCCACTTGTGTGGCAGCGGCGGTTGCGGCGAACCAATTGCCTGCATCTGCAATAGATACGCCAGTGCAAGTAGAGCGACCAAAAAATCGTGAGCATGGTGACTGGGCAACAAATATTGCAATGATTCTGGCTAAGCCGGCACAAAAGCCGCCTAGAGCTGTGGCGGAAGAATTAGTTGGTCATATCTCCAAAGTTCCTGGTGTTAAGTCGGCAGCTATTGCCGGTCCGGGATTCATAAATATTTTCATTGATCCAGCTGCGGCAGCAGAATTAGCGTTGGAAATCATTGCCAACCATGAAAATTATGGGAAAAGCAACCAATTAATCGGTCAGCAAATAAATATTGAATTCATTTCCGCAAATCCAACCGGACCTTTGCACCTGGGCCATACTCGCTGGGCAGCAGTTGGCGATGCAATTGCTCGGGTGTTGCTCGCAGCGGGCGCCGAAGTAACTCGAGAGTTTTATATAAATGACCGTGGCGTTCAAATGCAGAAGTTTGCACATTCCATTCTTGCCACCATCAAGTCTGAGCCAGTCCCAGAAGATGGCTATCAAGGAGAGTACATTGCTGAGTTAGGCAAACAGATAATTGAGCTTGAACCGAATTTATTTCGGCTAAAAACTGATGAGCAGTTGAGTCGAGTGCTCGAACGGGGATATGCCTTGCAATTAAAACAGCAACAAAATTCACTTAAAGAATTTAACACGGAATTTGATGTTTGGTATTCCGAGTTACAAATGCATGAAGCTGGAAAAGTAAAACATGCCCTGAACGTGTTGGAAAAGGCTGGGCATGTTGATCATACCGATGGTGCGATGTGGTTGCGCACTACTGACTTTGGCGATGATAAAGATCGGGTGCTGGTTAAATCTGACGGCGAATACACTTACTTTGCATCCGACTGCGCCTATTACATTGATAAGCGGGAGCGTGGCTTTGGCAGATGTGTTTATCTGCTGGGATCTGATCACCATGGATATGTAAATCGGTTGCGCGCAGTTGCAGCATGTGCTGGTGATGATCCGGATGAAAACATTGAAGTCTTAATCGGACAATTAGTAAAGATTATGAAAAATGGCGAAGAAGTTAAGCTTTCAAAACGCGCCGGCGATCTCATTTTGCTGACCGATCTGGTTGCAGCAGTTGGTGTCGATGCAGTTAGGTATTCGCTGATTCGTTATCCCGTTGATACCCCGTTGGTGCTGGATTTTGATTTAATGACTTCAAGAACTAACGACAATCCGGTCTACTACGTCCAGTATGCCCATGCGCGAATCAACGCTTTGCTAAATACTGCATCTGAATTGGGTATCAATTGGGCAACTGGCAATATTAGTTTTGATCCAACTCAGCTAGGTTCACCAGCAGAGCAAGAGTTGATTGCCCAATTGGCACAGTTCCCAGCAATTGTGGCAACCAGTGCCGAACTGCGCGAACCACACCGAATCGCAAGATATCTAGAGGAGTTGGCAACTGGGTATCACCGGTTTTATGACAACTGCCGAGTCTTACCGGCAGCTGGAGCTGAGGTTTCCTCACAGACTGTCGCAAGATTGCACCTTTGCCGGGCAACACAGATTGTGATCAGAAATGGATTAGATCTATTAGGTGTCGCTGCCCCAGAGCGCATGTAATGGATCAACGATAATTTACCTATGAATGCAGCTGACCTAAACCCAAAGATTTGGCCGAGATCTGCAGATCGAAATGAGTTTGGCGAAATAGTTATTGCTGGTAACACCTCATCCAAGCTGCGCGAAGAATTTGGCACTCCTCTTTATGTTTATGATGCTGATGAAATTTATGCCCGAGCAATTGAAATTCGGACTGCATTTGCCGAGCAGCAATTACCATGCGATGTGCATTATGCAAGTAAAGCTTTCTTATCTAAAGCAGTAGCAAAAATTGTCTCTGCTGCCGGACTTCATCTTGATGTTGCAAGTGGTGGCGAACTCACCATCGCATTAGCAGCAGGCGTTAAACCAGAGCACATTGCGTTTCATGGTAACAATAAATCTGATAGTGAATTAGAACTTGCTATCAGTAAAGGTATCGGACACATAATCGCAGATTCTCTAGATGAGATTTCTAGAATTAATCGGATTGCCCAATCAAATGGGGTTGTGCAGCACATAATGATTCGGGCCACGCTGGGTATAAATGCTGAAACTCATGACTTCATCTCAACAGCTCATGAAGATCAGAAGTTTGGCTTATCGGTAACTGACGGATCACTGGAAAGAGCTGTCGAATTAGCGCTTTCCGCAAAATCAGTAGAACTAATTGGCCTTCACTCGCATATTGGATCTCAAGTGTTAGTTCTGCCAGGATTTATTGCTGCTGCAAGAAAATTAGTTCAGCAAACTTCAATACTAAATAAGAAATATGGCTTATCACTAAGTGTGCTTGGGCTAGGTGGCGGCTTTGGTATTGCTTACACCGACAGTGATAACCCGATTGGTATTAGCGAAATTGCAACAGCATTAAATGAAACCGTAATTAGCGAAGCGGCCGCAACTCAAGTTGAGATCACAAAAATAACAGTCGAGCCAGGCCGATATATTGTCGGACCAGCTGGCGTATCGCTTTATACCGTCGGCACAGTTAAGCCGGTTACTCTGGCAAGTGGTGAAACCAGAGTATATGTGGCAGTAGATGGTGGCATGAGTGACAACATTCGAACCGCGCTCTACGATGCAAATTACACAGCAGTATTAGCAAATCGCAATTCATCTGCCACAAAGGTATTGTCTCGGGTAGTTGGTAAACATTGCGAGTCTGGCGATATCGTGGTTAGAGATACTTATTTGCCTTCAGACCTTAAGCCAGGTGACATCATTGCGGTTGCTGCCACTGGTGCTTACTGCCGCAGCATGTCTTCCCAATACAACGGCACGCCTCGGCCAGCAGTGGTTGGAATTAGTGGTGACCAACCGGCAATCTGGCTGCGCCGCGAAACATATGAAGATCTGCTGGCACTTGACCTGGGTTAGTGCTGGGGTGTTCGAGTTCCTGCCCTAAGTCTGAGAGACTTCGGCGCTGAAGGAGCGAAATATGGCTGAACCAATCAAAGTTGGCGTGCTGGGAGCTGGCGTGGTCGGCTCACAGGTGGTTCGCCTCATCGATGAGCAATCAGCAGAGTTAGCCCAACGAGTTGGTGCTCCCTTAACAGTTGTTGGTGTTGCAGTTAGGGATCCGAAACGCTCTCGACATGGCGTGCCAGCAGAGTTATTGACTACTGATGCTGCCGCTCTAGTTGCCAAATCTGACATCGTAATTGAAGTCATGGGTGGGATTCAGCCAGCAAAAGATTTGATCCTGCAGGCAATTGAAAATGGTGCCAGCGTGGTTACGGCAAACAAAGCCTTACTTGCCCGCGAAGGTTCTGAATTGGTGTTAGCCGCAGAGCGTGCTGGTGTTGACCTTTATTTTGAGGCATCAGTTGCTGGCGCTATTCCACTACTTCGACCGATCCGAGAATCTCTGGCTGGTGATCGAGTTAATCGTGTGATGGGAATAGTAAATGGCACGACGAATTTCATTTTGTCGAAAATGGAATCCGATCATGCTTCATACGATGATGTTTTAGCGAAAGCACAAGAGTTGGGTTATGCCGAAGCTGATCCAACGGCAGATGTAGAAGGACATGATGCTGCCGCAAAAGCCGCGATCTTAGCTTCGTTAGCGTTCCATACCAAAGTCACTATTGATGATGTTTATTGTGAGGGAATCTCAAAAGTTTCGGCTGAAGATATTGCGGCCGCTGAATCTATGGGTTTTGTAGTTAAGTTACTCGCGGTGGCTGAGCGAATTAGTGAAGATTCAATCGTGGTGCGAGTTCATCCAACTATGGTTCCTAATTCTCATCCGTTAGCCAGTGTTCGCGATGCTTTCAATGCAGTGTTTGTTGAAGCTGAATCTGCTGGTGAACTTATGTTTTATGGCAGGGGAGCGGGCGGTGCGCCAACTGCATCGGCAGTGCTGGGTGATCTAGTTGCAGCAGCGAGGAATCGAGTTACTGGCGGAATTGGCCCAGGCGATTCGAGTTATGCAGCATTAACTGCACTAGATATCTCACATGCAAAAACTCGTTATTACATCCATATTAAAGTTGCCGATCGACCTGGCGTGCTCGCCAAGATCGCTACCGTGTTTGCAGATAACAATGTCAGCATTCAAGTGCTACACCAAGACGGCCATGGCAATGATGCGTCACTTGTGATTCGAACTCACCTCGCAACCGACGCTGCCCTGGCAAAGACGTTAGCTGGACTTACCAAATTAGATGTGGTTGATTCAGTTATAGGTGTGATGCGGGTAGAAGGCGAGCGTGGCGAATGAGTTGGTTTAAAAAGCCTGGTGCCCCGCAATGGCGGGGAGTAATTGAGGAATATCGCTCGTTTTTGCCCGTTTCCAAGCGCACCCCAATTGTTACGTTGCGCGAAGGTGGCACGCCGCTGGTCTATGCCTGCGTGTTAAGTGAGATGTTAGGAAACAATGTTTGGTTAAAGGTCGAGGGTGCAAATCCAACGGGATCGTTTAAAGACCGCGGCATGACAATGGCAATTAGTAAGGCAGCTGAGCGAGGCGCAAAAGCCGTAATTTGTGCCAGCACTGGCAACACCTCCGCCTCCGCTGCCGCTTATGCTGTTAAGGCTGGGATGGTATGTGCGGTATTAGTGCCAGATGGCAAGATCGCAATGGGCAAGTTAGCGCAAGCAGTTGTACATGGCGCAAAGATTCTGCAAGTTAATGGCAATTTTGATGACTGTTTAACGTTGGCAAAAGATTTGTCAGACAACTATCCGGTTGAATTAGTAAACAGTGTAAATCCATTCCGGATTGATGGGCAAAAGACGGCATCCTTTGAAGTAATTGACTTTTTGGGTAAAGCGCCGGATATTCATGTCTTGCCAGTAGGAAATGCTGGAAACATCACCGCTTATTGGCAGGGATATCTGGAGTATCAAAAGATTAGAAACACAAAGTTGCCGCGGATGTTTGGTTTTCAAGCTGCTGGCGCTGCGCCAATTGTGAATAATCAACGAGTTGATAATCCAGAAACTATTGCTACGGCAATTCGAATCGGGAATCCGGCCTCTTGGCAGCAGGCAGTTGCCGCGAGAGATCAATCCGGTGGATTAATTGAAGCTTGCAGCGATGAGGAAATTCTTGCGGCATATCACCTACTGGCCAGCCGTGAAGGTGTATTTGTTGAGCCATCTAGTGCGATTGGGGTTGCTGGTCTAATAAAGCTGAAACAAGCTGGGCGACTTGATAGTGGTCAGGAAATTGTGATCACCGTGACTGGTAATGGCCTCAAAGATCCGCAATGGGCGCTTGAAGGTGCCAACGAGCCAATCAAGGTTGCGGTTGATGCTGCGCAAGCTGCGAAACATCTTGGCTTAGTGGAATAACTATGTTGGCTAACGAGCGCGCCGCAGTTCGAGTTCCAGCAACATCGGCAAATCTTGGGCCAGGTTTTGATGTGCTGGGGCTTTCGCATAAATATTTTGATGAGTTGTCGGTAGAAGTTTCAGATGGACCAGATCAAGTTAACGTGATTGGCGAGGGAGAAACTGAGCTGCCAACTGATGATAAACACTTGGTGATTAGATCGATGCGAGCAGCATTTGATTTTGCTGGGCTGAAAGTTCCTGGGTTAAAACTAACTTGTAAAAATCAAATCCCACATGCCCGAGGGATGGGTTCGTCCTCTGCGGCAATAGTTGGTGGCATAGCGCTGGCGCGAGAGTTAATGGGTGCCGAGCGGTTAAGTATTGCCGATTTCATAAATCTTGCAGGACGACTCGAAGGGCATCCGGACAATATTGCGCCATGCATTTTGGGCGGAATGACTATTGCTTGGATCGATAACGAGGGCCATCACGCAGTTAAGTTAGATGTGCATCCCGACATTGTGCCGGTGGTATCAATTCCTGACTTTAAAGTTCCAACTGAGACCGCACGTGGTTTATTGCCGTTACGAATTGCGCACGATGATGCCGTCTTCAATTTATCTCGCAGCAGCTTGATGGTTTATGCCATGACCAAAGATCCGGATTTGCTATTCACCGCGACGGAAGACCGAATGCACCAGCGGCAACGGGCTGATGTGATGCCGCAGACCTTGCGGGCTATAACTGAGTTAAGAAGCGTGGGACTTCCAGCAGTTATCTCCGGCGCAGGTCCGACAGTGCTGACGCTTGCCGCTGCAGGAAGCGCATCTCAAGTTTCCGAAGTGCTGCAAAGAGCAGGGCTTGGGTTCAAGACCATCACCTTGGGAGTAGAGCCCGATGGGGTGCAAGCGCTACCAATTAACTAGTGGTATGGTTCTGCCAGAAGCAGGCGAGTGGGCCAAGGACTTCAGTTCAAACCAAAAAATCTCCCTTCTTCTGTATTAACTTCCAAGCGATAAATTTGGAAGAACTAAACCCAATTAGCCGGAAGGCATTTATCTGTGACTGATACCAAGACCGATGTCAGCAGCATGCTGTTAGCAGACCTGAAGAAACTTGCAGGCAAGCTCAACATCGAAGGCGCATCTACCATGCGCAAAGGCGAACTTGTAGCTGCAATTGAAGCTGCTCAATCCACTAAGTCCGCTCGTGGGCGAGATGAAAATTCTGAATCTGATCGCTCAACCCAAAATCGTGAAGCAAGCAGTGAGGGAAGAGACGAGCGACGCGAATGGCGTGGTCGCAATGATCGCAACGACCGTAATGACCGTAACGGTGATCGACGAGATAACAATCGAAACAGATTTGATCGAAATCGAAATCGTCGAGACCGCGATGGTGAATTTGAGATTGGTGAAGATGACATCTTGGTGCCTGCTGCCGGAATTGTTGACATTTTGGACAACTATGCTTTTGTTCGCACTACCGGATATCTACCGGGTCCAAATGATGTTTATGTTTCTCTTGGCCTAGTCAAAAAGTATGGCTTGCGAAAAGGCGATGCCATCACAGGACAGGTAAAGCAGCCAAAAGATGGTGAGTCTCGTCAAAAATTCAATCCATTAGTAAAAGTGGAAACTGTCAATGGCATGGATCCAGAAGAAGCTAAAGCTCGAATTGAATTTGGTAAGTTAACTCCGCTTTACCCGCAGGAAAGATTGCGTCTTGAGACGGAACCTGGACTGCTAACAACTCGAATTATTGATTTAGTTGCACCGATTGGAAAAGGTCAACGAGGATTGATCGTTTCGCCGCCAAAAGCTGGTAAGACGATGGTGATGCAAGCGATCGCAAATGCAATCACCGCTAACAATCCTGAAGTTCATCTAATGGTGGTTCTAGTAGATGAACGTCCAGAAGAAGTGACAGATATGCAGCGGAACGTAAAGGGAGAAGTAATTGCCTCTACCTTTGATCGTCCAGCAGAGGATCACACCATGGTTGCCGAGTTAGCAATTGAGCGCGCCAAGCGGTTAGTTGAGTTAGGTCACGATGTGGTGGTGCTATTGGATTCAATTACTCGACTAGGCCGCGCTTACAACATCGCAGCTCCGGCGAGTGGTCGAATCCTTTCTGGTGGTGTTGATTCCGCAGCACTTTATCCACCTAAGAAGTTCTTCGGTGCCGCTCGAAACATTGAAGGTGGTGGTTCACTTACTATTTTGGCAACCGCATTGGTTGAAACCGGCTCTCGAATGGATGAAGTTATCTTCGAAGAGTTTAAGGGCACCGGCAATATGGAGTTAAAGCTTGAGCGCAAACTTGCCGATAAGCGCATCTTCCCAGCAATAGATATCAACCAGTCTGGCACGCGAAAAGAAGAACTGTTGATGAGTCCAGAAGAATTGAAGATCAACTGGAATCTGCGCCGTGTATTAACAGCACTTGAGCAGCAGCAGGCCCTGGAGTTGTTGATGACCAAACTGAAGGAAACTAAGACCAACGTTGAGTTCCTGATGCAGGTTCAGAAGACCACCCCAAGCCTGCCCGAGACCGGTGATTCTGGGGAGTAAGTCCCTGCTAACCTTTACCCCGTTGCTGGTTCACGGAGATACCGACCCAGCAATAACCTAAGGAAGAAAAACAATGAAGAACGATATTCATCCAGATTATGGATATGTGATTTTCCGAGATAAATCGGCCAACTTTTCCTTCTTGACTCGGTCAACACTAAAGACCGATCAGACCATGGTCTGGGAAGATGGTAATGAGTACCCAGTATTTGATGTGGAAATCTCATCAGCCAGCCATCCGTTCTACACCGGCAAGCAGAAGATTCTGGATACCGGTGGCCGTGTAGCTAAATTCGAAAAGCGCTTCGGCAAAAAAGCTTAACTTTGCATCGAGCGTCGTCTGGTAATCCAGACGGCGCTCGTTTTGCTATCTACAGAAAGTAGAAAAATGTTTGAGAATTGTCAGGGATTAGTAGTTGAGTTCCAGGAACTGGAGACGCAACTAGCTGATGCGGCAATTCACTTAGACCAGAGCAAGGCTCGCGAAGTTAACAAAAGATATGCGCAACTTAGACCGATTGTTGCTGCGTATCAAAAGTTTCGAGCACTAAATGAGGATCTGAGTGCAGCAAAGGAATTTGCCGAATCCGATAGCGCGTTCGCTGATGAGGTAGTTCGAATTGAAGCAGAATTACAGACAACCAGTGAAAAATTAGAGCAGTTACTAATTCCACGAGATCCACTTGATGATAAAGATGTTATTTTGGAGATCAAGGCTGGTGAAGGCGGCGATGAGTCTGCGCTGTTTGCTGGTGATCTCGCGCGAATGTATATGCGCTGGGCCGATCAGCGCGGCCTAAAGACTGAGGTGTTGGACTCAGTTGAAAGTGACCTTGGTGGATTCAAAGACATTTCTATTGCCGTGAAAGCCAAAGGTAACGCTGAACCTGGTGAAGCACCATGGGCGTTGCTAAAACATGAAGCTGGCGTGCACCGCGTGCAGCGCGTGCCAGTCACCGAATCGCAAGGTCGAATTCACACTTCAGCTGCCGGTGTGCTGGTTTATCCAGAAGCAGAAGATGTTGAAATTGAAGTGAACCCAAATGACTTACGTATCGATGTTTATCGCTCATCGGGTCCGGGCGGTCAAAGCGTTAACACTACAGACTCAGCAGTTCGAATCACGCATTTACCTACTGGAATTGTCGTTTCATGCCAGAATGAGAAAAGCCAACTTCAAAACAAGGAATCAGCGCTTCGTATCCTGCGAGCCAGGCTGCTGGCAGATGCTGAGGCAAAGCGCGAGGCTGAAGCGGCAGCAACAAGAAAATCTCAAGTAAGAACTGTTGATCGAAGTGAGCGGGTAAGAACGTATAACTTTCCAGAAAATCGTCTAACCGATCATCGTAGTAACTTTAAGTCATATAACTTGGATCAAATTTTAGAAGGAAATCTGAATGATGTGATCCAATCCTTAGTTGAAATTGAACGCGCTGAACGCATGCGAGATGCTGGGAAGTGATCGCGATGCGAAAACTGCTGGTAGATGTTGAACGCAGGTTCCAGCAGGCCGGAATTGATTCCGCGAGAACAGATGCCGAGTT
>JBMTAF010000024.1:0-11956 GCA_049428425.1 Candidatus Nanopelagicales bacterium | reverse complement strand
AACATGCGCAAGTGGACCATTGTTGCCGCAGTTGCTGCTGATCGAAATCAGAACTTAGTTCATCGAGCCGTCAGTCGAGCTGGCGTGGTCTTGATTGCTGAGGGTGGCGCTGGAATTGGAGCATTACTTGCTGGCGAACGTAAGCGCACTCAGCGCTTTATCGGTGAAGCGCCAATGACCGAGATCGTAATTGGAAATACTTCAACTACCGTTCCGCTAAAGAGTTTGCAGAAAAAGTTAAAGAAACTGCCTAAGAAATTAAGTAAGTACGAGGCGGCTGGCTTGCGCAAAAAGTTGGAAGCGATTGGTGGCTCAAATATTCCAATTCCAAAAGGGCCAATGCCAAAGAGCACAAATATTCGCGTGCCAAGACAGTAATTATTTAACTACCGCAACCAGACCCGTTGCTTTGTCGTGCAAACTTCGTTGATCGCGGTCATAAATTACCGCTGGCACCACTAAACAAATCAACGCCTGCCGGATGGCAACAGGCAAAATGTTGATTCTTCGACCTGATAATGACCTTATCTCGATGCCAAAAATTCGATGGCCAAAAGAACCGCCGAATAGCACAATAAACAAAAAAGTGTGTAAATAAAATACCAACAACGTCAAGAGATTCTGCTCAATTTGCTGATCCAGAAAGCTACGAATAAAGCCAGCAATTACTAATGCACTCAGCCAATCAACAGTTAAGGCACCGATTCGTCGGCCGAACCGAGCAATGGACCCGGCGCCAGATTCCGGCAAGCCAAGCCGCTGGCCTGGGTAGCCCAACTCAATTCCCTGACTCTCCAGGGATTTTCGAGGTCCTTGCAGCCAACCGGCCCAATCTCGACGATCAACCATGGGTAAACCCTAACTTGTAACCAGTTGGAAACAATTCAGTATCGGTGAGGAAACCATCTTGTTCTAAGGTTCAGCCAGATGAGAGCGAGGGCCAAGGCCCTTAAGGAGGATGGATGTTTAAGACCCCAGAGGAACTGTTTAAGTACCTCAAAGATGAAGCAGTTGAATTCGTTGATATTCGCTTCTGCGACCTAATTGGCCAGATGCAGCACTTCAATATTCCAGCACATGCCTTCACTGAAGATGCCTTCACCGTTGGCATGATGTTTGATGGTTCATCAGTTCGAGGATTCCAGGCAATTAATGAATCCGATATGAAGTTACTACCTGATGTCCAAAGTGCCTTTATTGATCCATTCCGCATTAATAAGACGCTGGCACTTAACTTCAATGTGGTTGATCCATTCACCGATGAGCCATACAGTCGCGATCCTCGAAATGTTGCAGTAAAGGCAGAAAAGTATCTGGCAGCTTCAGGTATTGCGGATACGGCATTTTTTGCACCTGAAGCTGAGTTCTACATTTTTGACTCAGTTCGATACCAGACGCGTCCCAATGGCTCGATGTATGAAGTTGATTCAATTGAAGCTGCTTGGAACATGGGCAAGGCACAAGAAGCAGACGGTGGACCAAACCTTGGCTACAAAACTCGATTTAAGGGTGGCTACTTCCCAACTGGACCAAATGATCAGTTCGCCGATCTTCGCGATGAAATGGTTCGAACCCTGGAGGCTGTCGGGCTTGAAGTAGAGCGCGCGCACCACGAGGTGGGAACTGCAGGCCAAGCTGAGATCAACTACAAGTTTGATACCTTGCTGAAGGCGGCTGATGACGTTCAAAAATTCAAGTACGTCATCAAGAACGTGGCTTGGGAAAACGGTAAGACTGTAACCTTTATGCCTAAGCCAATCTTTGGTGATAACGGTTCGGGTATGCACTGCCATCAATCATTGTGGAGTGGCGGTAAGCCATTGTTCTATGACGAAGCTGGTTATGCCGGATTGTCAGACATTGCTCGTTGGTACATCGGTGGGTTGCTAAAGCATGCACCATCGCTATTAGCATTCACTAACCCATCAGTGAACTCATTCCATCGACTCGTGCCAGGCTATGAAGCACCAGTTAATTTGGTCTACTCAGCGCGAAACCGATCAGCCTGTATCCGAATTCCAATCACTGGAACTTCGCCAAAGGCTAAGCGAATTGAATTCCGCGTTCCAGACCCAACTTCAAACCCATACTTAGCATTTTCAGCTATGTTGATGGCTGGACTTGATGGCATCAAGAATCGTTATGAGCCACCAGCACCAGTAGATAAAGATCTATATGAATTGCCACCAGAAGAGGCAAAGAATGTGCCACAGGTTCCAGGTTCACTTTCTGAGGTGCTTGATGCGTTAGAAAAGGATCATGACTACCTGACTGCAGGTGGGGTGTTCACGCCAGATTTGATCGAAACTTGGTTGGAATACAAACGCAAGAATGAGGTGGACGCTATTAGATTCCGTCCTCATCCTTACGAGTTTGAGATGTACTACGACTGCTAAACCTCCTCTCATTAAACAGCCCCCAGGAAATCTGGGGGCTGTTTTTTTGTGTTCCATGTTGCATTAATGCTATATAGCATTTATACTACAAAGTATGAGTCGTCGACCCAAAGAAGAGCAACCGCTCTTAGTTGAGAATGCGGTGGAGCAGCTCCGATCAGCAGCTGGTCTCTCCCGACAAGAGTTAGCGGAAAAAGTAGGAGTGCATTACCAAACTATTGGCTATATCGAACGTGGCGAGTATTCACCATCGCTCCTGCTAGCAATTCAGATTGCCAGAACTCTTGGTCAAAGTGTGGAAGATGTGTTCTGGATCAAGGAATGGAGCAAAAATGGTAAATGAATTAATTGTTGTTGCGATCGTGCTAGCCGGTCTTGCCATCAGTTACCTACTGATCTACCCGCAAATTGCGGGAAATGATGTGAGAAAAATGGCCTGGCTTGATGTTGCCTTATCGATGTTAATTTTTGGTGTAGTGGCGGCCATATTTTTTGGCTCGGACGAGAAATTCAATCTATTTGGCTTTGAGACCAATTGGTGGATATTTACGATTATTACGGGCGCGATAATTGAACTCCCATTATTTTTCTGGTACATCAAAGCAAGAGGACTTGGGCACGAATACCTTGCCGCCTGGGGATTTGGCGGCAAACGAGGTGAAACTAATTGGTATAGCTCAGTAGGTGCCAATTCAGTAATCAAACAACTTAACGACACCAAGTGGGATGGCCTTCGCACTTCAGGTGCGAAGCGAACGTTGGTCATTTCGAGTAACCTGGCAATTATTACTGGCACCGTCATATTGTTCTTATCAAGTGACTCTTCGGCAGCCGGTGTATTTGGAATTATTCATGTCATTTTGCTTTTCTCTTTCTGGTTTTTGTTGACGAGATCAGTTCGATTAGTAGCAGATGCACCTGACTCAGCACTTGATGAGCGAATGTTGCTAGAGCGAAATAAAAGTTATTTCAACGCGTATCGACTTTTGGGAATGCTCGTACTTGGCGCGGCAACTGCACTGATGGTATTTGCGGTAATTTCTGATGCTAGAAATACTTCAATTGATGAGTTTTATTATCAGCTCGAAATTACTTGGCCACAGGTTCAAGGCGCATTCTGGCTTTTGTTTGGTTACGCCATGATGTTGCCGTCAATGACCATGGCGTGGCAGCAGAGTAAATCTCAACTCTCCGAACTAAGAGGCTAACGATATCGTGCTTCATCCACCCCATCATTGCTATATTTAGAAACCAACCTACGACCAGGTGAAAAATGACCGCCGAAATACTGCTATCGATAATGCTTGCTTTAGTTGTCATCAACTTCAGCCTTGATACCGTATTGGATTACTTGAATGACAAATCTGCGAGAACCACTGTAGCGCCTAGGATTTCCGAATTCTATGACGAAGCTGAATACCGACGGTCGATTGCTTATGGCAGTGAGAAGTATCGCTTTGGGATATTCGATTCATCATTTAGTTTTCTCATAACTGTTGCTGCTTTAGCTTTGGGATGGTTCGCCGTATTAGACAATTTTGTTCGAGACTATTTTGAGAATGAACTAGTGGTCTCATTAGTTTTCATTGCTGCGTTAAGCGTAATTATGTCAATTATCAACTTGCCGTTTGCGCTTCACTATATTTTCAAGATTGAAGAAAAATACGGGTTTAACAAAACTACTTTGAAAACTTTTGTCACAGATCGAATCAAGGGCACTTTAATCTCACTAGCAATCGGTGGCCCATTGCTGGCAGCCATTGTTTATGTTTATCAGCAAGTCCCGAATTGGTTCTGGTTGATTGGCTGGGCTTTGGTATCTGGCTTTTCGCTGCTCAGTTTCATGTTTGGCACGAAGTTGTTTTTGCCCCTTTTCAACAAATTACAGCCAGTTCCAGCAGGTGAACTTCGGGATGAGATAGAGAGTTATTGCAAATCTCAGGGATACAACATGTCCAAGCTCTATGTAATGGATGGCTCACGGCGATCAACTAAAGCAAATGCTTTCTTTTCTGGAATGGGAAGAACTAAAACTATCGTCTTGTTTGATACCTTGATTGAAAAATTAACCATACAACAGATCACGGCTGTACTCGCACATGAAATTGGGCACTACAAACGCAAGCACACGTTGTCGATGTTCATTCTTTCCAACATTCAGACTTTTGCCCTGTTTGCGCTGCTTGGCTGGCTGCTGGGAAATCCGCTTCTTTCTGAAGCCCTTGGGGCAACTGAGCCGAGCTTTCACATTGGGATACTTGCTTTCTTTTTGCTCTTCTCCCCGATCTCGCTAATTCTGGGATTGATCGATAACGCACTATCCCGAAGAAATGAATATCAAGCAGATAATTTTGCCGTTGAGACTTATGCTGGAGCAAAACAGCACCTGAATGAAGCACTAAAGAGAATCTCGACTGATTCGCTGGCGAATCTGTCGCCACATCCTTGGTATGTGCTGGTGCATTACACGCATCCACCAATTTTGCAGCGACTGGCCAAGCTCAGTTAGTGATTGTGTCTAGCCATAACTTGGCATAACGCTCGGAATCTACTTTTAGCGCAACTGCCACGTCCCGAGCATCTGGCAGCGCTCGCTCGTTTTCAACCGTATCTCGGTAAGGTCGTCGATCAACTACCGTCATACCTCTAGCAGGGCCTTTATCAGTAATTACTGCAGTTGGGTAAGTTTCTAAAGTTAAACCCGATGGGTCAATAACTGCACAAACTGCCCCAGCATCGCCGATAGTAATTGGATAGCCCAAAATTCCCGCAATAAACTCACCGATCTCCCCGGCAAGTTTTGCAGCTGGTTTTGTTGATTCACGCAATTTCTTGAGCTGAAGCTCGCCAATATGCACATCGTAGAAAACATCTAAGCCATACATAACCGTTGGAATATCGGCTGAGAACACAATCTGAGCTGCTTCTGGATCGTGCCAGATATTAAATTCGGCCAAAGCAGTGGCATTTCCCAAACCAGCGGATCCGCCCATAATTACTAACTGTTCAATATTTTGCTTAACTTCGGGATATTCAGTAAGCAGTAACGCAATATTAGTAAGTGGGGCTACCGGAATCAGGGTAACTTTTTCTGGGTGGCCCAAAATCAAGTCTCTTAAGAACTCCACGGCGAATTGATCCACTGGCTTTCGGTCAGATTTCGGCCAACCAACATTTCCTAATCCATCTTCACCATGTACCGCCAAGGCATAGTTGGGCTCTGCAACTAATGGCCGTTTGGCCCCAGCCGCAACTGGAACATCAGTTCTTCCAGCCGCATCCAGAACCAGCATCGTGTTGGCAACCACTTGATCTAGCGGGCAATTTCCATCTACGCAGGAAACGCCCAACAGGTTAAGCGCTGGATGTTTTGCTGCCAAAAGCAGTGCAAAGGCATCGTCTATTCCAGTATCGACATCAAGGATTACTGGTATTTGTCGCATTTAATGTCACTTCCCGTAGTCTTGGACTTCTGAGCATACGGGAATTGAGGTTGCAATGAGCAGTCAAGCCACACCGCCGCTGCTTCGCGGCTGGCTTCATCTTGGCACGGCGCCAGTTGCATTACTAGCTGGCGCTGCATTGGTTATCTTGGCCCCGACCCTGCAGGCTAGATTCACTATTGCAATCTTTACTTTAAGTGCAGTTGCGCTGTTTTCTATTTCCGCGACTTATCACACAATTAACTGGACCCCAAACGTTAAGCGAATTTTACGCCGCTTGGATCACGCAAATATTTTCCTAATCATTGCCGGTACTTACACTCCACTAACTGTGATCTGGTTGGAGACAAGTACTGCTCAAATTTTGCTCTCATTAGTTTGGGGTGGATCTATCCTTGGACTGCTGTTTAGAGTTTTTTGGCTAACGGCACCCCGATGGCTTTACGTTCCGATCTATATTGCCTTGGGGTGGGCTGCCCTGCTTTATCTTCCAGACTTTTATGCCTCAGCCGGTGCGGTTATTGTCGGATTGATCTTGGCTGGCGGAATTCTTTATTCCGCTGGAGCGATTATCTATGCAATTAAGAAACCTAACTTGAGCGTCAAATATTTTGGCTTTCATGAACTATTCCACTCGTTCACTATCGCGGCATTTTTCTGCCATTACGCAGCTATCGCAATAACAGTAGCCAAACTGTAGTAAGTTGCCTTAGGCTTAACAGATGGAAAAGTTATTGCCTGGCATCACTGCCACCCAAGTTCCAGTACCAAATCAAATCAAGATGAATTACCTGTCTTCCGGTAATGCGTCATCCCCAACACTAGTTTTGATTCACGGAAATGTGTCTTCTAGTTTGTTCTGGCAAGACTTGATGCTGAAATTCGCACCGACTCATCATGTCATTGCGCCCGATCTTCGTGGTTTTGGCGATTCACAAACTGCTGCGATTGATGCAACCCGAGGCGTAAAAGATCACGCTGATGATGTAATTGGGCTATTAAAGTCGCTCAATATTGCAAGTGCTGACTTTGTTGGCTGGAGCATGGGTGCCGGTGTAGTGATGCAGATTGCTATTGATGCCACCTCATTAGTTCGAACCATGACGCTTACTGCACCTATCTCGCCGTTCGGGTTCGGTGGAACAAATGCGCTTGGCGAATTACTCAATCCAGATGCCAGTGGAACTGGTGGAGCGGCGGCAAATCCAGAGTTTGTGAAAGCTCTTGCTGCTGAGGATCGAACTGAAAATCCAAACGGTCCACTTACGGTGATGAGACAGTTCTATGTTGCAAATCCTGCCGCACTTAATCACGAAGAAATCTATCTTGAGTCAATGCTCTCAACTAAAACAGGCGAGTCAAATTACCCTGGAAATTTCACCGCAAGTGAACACTGGCCAAGCTTTGCACCCGGTGATACCGGTGTTCTAAATAGCATGAGCCCGAAATACTTTAATACTTCTGGAATTGTGAACATCACGCCAAAACCTCCAGTGCTTTGGATTCGTGGTGATAAAGACGCCATTGTTAACGATGCATCATTTTTTGATTTAAATACGTTGGGCGCCCATGGCATGGTGCCCGGCTGGCCCGGTGCTGAGACGGCACCAAGTCAGCCCATGGTTTCTCAGATGAGACATGTTCTAGATGAGTATCAAGCAAACGGTGGCAAATATCGTGAAGTTGTCTTTGCTGGCTGTGGCCACTCGCCGCACTTAGAGCAACCTGATGCCTTTGCGGCTGAGCTATCAACTTGGATTGGTGCCTAACCAGTTACCAATACTGTTACTGCTACTCTGCTCAAATGCGGTCAATAAAGTTACCAAACACCTCGCCTAAGCCGATTTCGGCTATCGGCGTTGGGGTAATGCCGTTTTCTCGACCTGGCAAGACGCTTTCTGAAGCAATTGAAGTGCTGCATCACTGTTTGAATTCTGGAATAACTTTAATGAACACCGCTGATGTGTATGCGCCGTCGGCGACCGAGATGGGTCACAATGAAATTGTCGTCCGCGAAGTTCTTTCCCAATGGGATGGTGATCGAAATCAAATTATCGTGGTTACCAAAAACGGTATGCATCGCAGTGGTCAAGACTGGAATCGAGATGGCAGCAAAGATTATCTACTTAGAGCAGCTGAGAAATCGGTCCAAACTCTGGGCTTTGTGCCTGATTTGATTCTTCATCATCGAATCGACCGGTCTAGGCCATTTGCAGAGCAAGCAAAAGCTATGCAAGCTGTTCACGAAGCAGGATTCGCTCACCGAATTGGATTTTCAAACGTTACTGCACAAGAATATGATATCGCCCAAGAAGAGACTGGCGGTTTGATTTCGGCAATAGAAAATGAGCGCAGTCCTAGATATCGCGATCACACTGACGTTTTATCTCGCTGCCAGCGAGATCAGATTGCATTTCTTGCTTGGTCGCCGCTTGGTGGTGAAGCAGATGCAAAAGATTTAGGTAAATTTTTTCCAGCTTTTCAACAAGTGGCTGATGAGCTATCTGTTACGGCTCAGATGGTTGCGTTGGCTTGGTTGAAAACCCACGCTGATGTCATGATTCCAATCCCAGGCTTTACCAAGATCGCCACCGCACAAGCCTCAATCGATAGCATGACTATTGAGTTATCAGAAAGCCAAATTAAATTTCTTAATGCAAGTCCAGCTGGTGATGGGTCGGTGTATCCAGACTGATGGATAGTGCTCTCATTACTTTATTTGTTACCGTCTTTGTCACCTTATTAGTCATTATGGACCCGCCTGGCACGATGCCAGTATTTATGGGATTGGTAAGCAATCAGCCTCCAGATCGGCAGCGTAAGTTAGCCAGACAGGCCGTATTAACTGCATTTAGCGTCATTGTAGTTTTTGCGGTTTTTGGGGATCAGATTTTGGGCTTTCTGAAAATTTCGCTGCCGGCGCTGCAAGCTTCAGGTGGTTTGCTATTGCTGCTAGTAGCACTTGAACTATTAACTGGTAAAGATTCTGAACCTACCAAAGTAAGTGACGTGAGCGTCGCACTTGTTCCGCTCGGAACCCCGTTACTTGCTGGACCTGGTGCAATTGCGGCCACAATAGTTTTCGTTCGTCAAGCAGATGGATATTTACAATACAGTGCAATAGCGTTAGCCATTTTGTTAGTACATATTGTGCTTTATGCCGTGATGAGATTTGCCGTTCCAATTATGAGGGTACTAAAAGCAGGTGGCGTAACCGTGGCCACAAAACTTGCCGGTTTGCTCCTAGCAGCAATTGCCGTACAGATGATTGCTAGTGCGGTTGCACAGTTTGTTCAGTTTTATGGGTAGATAACTGTCAATTAGCCTAAAGTCATTATTATTAGTCGGTATCTGTGATAACCGGATCAATTATCGAGATCGACTTGATTCACAAAAAAATTCCAAAATCTCTTTCGTGTTCCAATGATAAAGAAGCTAATGCCTTAACTAGACTCTGTTGAGTGTGGCGCAGATACCTTGCTTTAGGCGATTCATTTTCTGAGGGTTTATCAGATCCCTACCCTGACGGCTCTTATCGTGGCTGGACAGATAGGACTGCTGAACATTTAGCAAAACTGCAGGATGATTTCCAATATGCAAATGTGGCAATACGCGGTAGAAAAATGAGTCGAATCATTGATGAACAAATTCCAATAGCGCTTGATCTGAAGCCAGATCTAGTGTCGATTGCAGCAGGTGTTAATGATGCGCTGCGACGAAATTGGGAGCCGATTCAAGTAATTAAAAAGTACGAGCATGGAATCGCCCAGTTGCGAGGCGCTGGAATCGAAGTCTTGATGGTTGCATTTGGCGATCCAGAAAACCGGGGTCAGCTAGCTGGAGTACGAGAGCGACTACAGTACTTAAACCATGAATCAGTTAAGTTAGCAAATAAATATGACTGTCACTTAGTCAATTTCTGGCCGGAGCGCGGTTTTGACCACGACATATTCTGGAGCGATGACCGACTCCATTTATCTTCACTTGGACACAAATATGCAGCCCAGGCTGCCCTTCATGCCTTAGGCCTTCATGACGACTCATGGCGAACTCCGATTGAAGATTTTCCACCGGACCCAAACTGGCTTAATCGACGGCGCAGCGATCTTGCCTGGCTGGCCAATCACATGGCTCCTTGGGCCATTCGAAGAATTCAAGGCAGATCTTCCGGTGACGGTTTAAGCCCTAAGCGACCAGAATTCGCACCGATGCACCAAGTTGGCGAGAAATAGTGAATTTACCCGCTAAAGTTCAGGCATGACGCAGCCATTTCATAGCAAAATTGAACAGGTAGAAGCAGGCATTATTGAGCTCGGCGACGAACTTGTTGCCAACCTGCCCAAAGCCGCACTTGCCCTTCTTACCTCTGACATTGTTACCGCGGATGAAATATTTAAAGCCGATGAAAAGTTTAATGAAATGGCTGCCAAACTAGAAGAATTGTGCTTCATGCATCTAGCGTTACAAAAACCAAATGGACCTGAATTGCGAAGGACTATTTCCTCGCTGCGGATTATTGGGGACCTCGAACGCAGTCATGATTTGGTTGTTAATGTGGCAAAGGCTGCCAAGCGAATGGTTGGATTCAAAGTTGACTCTTCAGTTTCAAACTTAGTTGGCGAAATGTCTCGTCAGGCCGCATTCGAATTTAAGCACGCTATTGAGGCTTATCAGAAAAAAGATGAGACGCTAGCCCGCTCAATTGTCACCACTGACTCAGTGCTAGATGCCACTCACAAGGACTTACTGCAAGCAATCTTTGCTGCCCACAAGGCTGGAAATTGTGAGATTGAAGTTGCGTTGCAATATGCCCTGGTCGGCAGATTCCTTGAACGAATTGGTGATCATGCGGTCAATTTGGCCAGAAGTGTCGAATTCTCAATCACTGGTGACATGGGGCCAGACATTGAGACGATCTCTAGAATGGAAAATCGTTAACCTTTAGTTCATCTTTTGTTCTACTTTGGGTAAATTCCCCGCCCCCGCCACTTCCCCCTCGTCCGCCACCCTTACGCCGTGGTCGTGCAAGCTCCTCAACCCAGAACCGTCCCGCGTAATGCTCAGCTAACCAAAGCTGATCGCAGATTCGCGAGATGGATGACTGCTGCCGCTTTCTTCTCCCTAGTGGTTCTGTCTCTTATTGCATTCTTCTTGATTTATCAGTCTCTCCCGGCAATTCAAAACCAGGGATTGATTAATTTCATCACCGGCACTGAGTGGGACTCAAAGTCGACTTCGGATGGCACTGTTGCTGAAGATCCAGTCTTTGGAGTTGCTGCGATGCTTTGGGGCACAATTTTGATTGCACTTATCGCAATCACCATTAGCTTGCCAGTATCGCTTGGCATTGCAGTTTTTATCGTATTTATTGCCTCTAGTCGATTAGCCACATTTTTGCGAAATTTGATTGACTTCTTAGCTGCGATTCCATCCATCGTTTTCGCCCTTTGGGCGATTAGTGCACTAACACCAGTTGGCAAACAATGGGGTGAGTGGTTAACAAACAATTTAGGCTTTATTCCATTTTTCAAAAATGAACTTGGTATCTGGGTGGGTACCCCGTTTATTGCTGGAATTGTGTTGGCAGTCATGGTGACGCCGATCATTACTTCAGTTTCTCGTGAAGTGTTAGGGCGCACTCCACCAGAGTTGATTAATGCATCTCAAGCATTAGGTGGCACGCTGTGGCCAACATTGCGGTATGTTGCTTTTCCGTTTGCAAAAAGCGGCATAGTTGCAGCAACCATGCTTGGCTTAGGCCGAGCCCTGGGCGAAACTGTTGCCGTCTTTTATGTCTTAAATCTCACTTATGGCAAAATAAATTGGTACCAGATAGTAAGTCCTGAAGGTGGCTCAATTGCCTCGTTGATTGTGGCAAAGTTTAGTGAAGCTGATCCACTTGAAATCTCAGCCTTGTTAGGTGGCGGTTTGGTCCTGTTCGTAATTACTTTGATTGTAAATGCGATTTCAACTGCAATTGCTAGAGCTACGGTGACCGACAAATGATGTCATACGCAATCACAAAAACACCAGTGCCATCGCCCCAACGACCGTGGCGAAAGAGGAAGTGAGTCTGCTCTTTGGTCTGCAATTCCTGATGCATATACCCGCTCTAGG
>JBMTAF010000023.1:0-11983 GCA_049428425.1 Candidatus Nanopelagicales bacterium | reverse complement strand
TCACGCCAAAAGCAACTGCCAGCGCACTGATCGGAATTGTTTTAATTGGTTTAACGATTGCGTGGTTACTAAAGTCCCAATTGGGTAAAGCATCTCGCGCGGTTGCGGATAATCCAGCGCTCGCGGCCTCAAGTGGTATTGATGTTGAGCGCGTGATCATGGTGGTTTGGATACTTGGCGCATTCTTGGCTGGCTATGGCGGCATCATGATGGGACTTAACCAGGGCGTGCAGTGGATTATGGGTAGTGATGTGCTGCTCTTAATCTTCGCAGCAGTAACTCTAGGCGGGTTAGGCACTGCTTATGGTGCCATTGTTGGAAGTTTGATTGTTGGATTGTTTATCCAACTTTCAACACTAATTATTCCAACCGAGCTGAAGTATGTAGGTGCATTAGTTGTGTTGATTTTGATCCTATTAGTCAGACCTCAAGGCATTATGGGTCGACGAGAGCGGATTGGTTAATATGGATTGGATATTCATTTTTCAGCAGGCAATTAGCGCCGGCATTGGTGTTAACGCCATTATTTTTGCGCTTGCTGCCATCGGCTTAAATATGCATTTTGGCTATACCGGATTGCTTAACTTTGGCCAAGCCGGATTTTTGGCGGTTGGTGCTTACACCGTAGCGGTGCTGGTAGTTAATTTTGATGTTTCAATCTGGCTGGCTTTCTTGGCCGGCGTAGGCGCATCAATCGTGCTAGCACTGATCCTTGGTATTCCAACTTTGCGGTTGCGGGCCGACTATCTGGCGATTGTCACAATTGCTACGGCAGAAATCATCCGGCAAGTCGCACGCTCGGTCAGTCTTCGCGAATACTTTGGTGGTTCAGATGGCATCACCGGCAAGTTTGGTCGCGATTTCTTTGCGCTAAACCCATTTCCAAATGGTTTGGATCTGGCGTTCCTTCGCTACACCCCAAATGACCTCTGGGTAGTTGTAGTTGGTTGGAGTTTGGTTGTGATCTTCGTGTTTCTGACCTATTTGATGATGCGATCTCCCTGGGGTCGAGTAATCAAGGCAATTCGCGAAGACGAGGAAGCAGTTCGTTCACTTGGCAAAAATGTTTATTACTACAAGATGCAGTCACTAATTCTTGGTGGTGTCGTCGGCGCATTTGCTGGTTTCGTTTATGCCATCTCGCGACAAAGTGTTCAACCAGATAACTACTCAACTGCGCTTACGTTCTTCGCGTATGCCGTATTGATTCTTGGTGGCGCAGCTCGAGTCATGGGCCCGGTTGCCGGTTCAATTATTTTTTGGTTCTTACTAGTGTTTGTCGAGCAGGTGCTGCGACAAGCAGTTGCTAATGACCTGATTCCAAATTGGTTGATGTCACCAAATCAGGTGGGCCAGGTTCGATTCATGTTAGTCGGCCTGGGCTTAATGCTGTTGATGATTTACCGACCGCAAGGCATTTTCGGTGATAAGAAGGAGTTGAAGTTAGATGCAAGAGCCTAAATCAACTCCAAAGCGTGACGAAGCTTTGGCAGCCTTTTCAAACGTCGCAGCGATTCCGGGCGTGAAGAAACCAGACCCAATCGTGATCGCCGACAATGTAGTTCGAAAGTTTGGTGGTCTCACCGCAGTTGATGTTGAACACGTTGAGATTCAGCGCGGCTCCATCACTGCGCTAATTGGTCCAAATGGCGCTGGAAAGACGACATTCTTTAATTTATTAACCGGATTTGATAAACCAAATTCGGGCAATTGGACCTTTAATGGCGTGCCGCTAGCTGGGGTAGCGCCACATAAGGTTGCCAGATTAGGAATGGTTCGCACCTTTCAGTTGACGAAAGCGCTTTTTAGATTATCAGTTATGGACAACATGCGTTTGGGCGCTAAGAATCAAATTGGCGAAGGCATCCTTCGCGCACTGCTGCCATTCACTTGGCGAGCTGAAGAACAGCGCATTACCGAACGCGCTCAGGAATTGTTAACCCGATTTAAGTTAGACACCAAAGCAGACGACTTTGCGGCAGCGCTTTCTGGCGGCCAGCGAAAGCTGTTAGAGATGGCTCGAGCGCTGATGGTAAATCCTGAGTTGGTGATGCTTGATGAACCCATGGCAGGAGTTAACCCGGCGCTGACCCAATCACTTTTAGGTCATATCAAGGACTTAAGAGAGCAAGGCATGACAGTGTTATTCGTTGAGCACGACATGGACATGGTCCGAGACATCAGTGATTGGGTGATTGTGATGGCGCAAGGCAAAGTAGTTGCAGAAGGACCTCCAGCTTCAGTGATGAGTGACCCAGCGGTGATTGATGCATATCTTGGTGCGCACCATGATCAAACCTTGGAGCAGGAGGAGCGCGCATGACAACTGACCATTCCGTAGCAAGTGCTGAAGCTCTTATTCGAGCTGACAATCTGGTTGCTGGCTATCTACCTGGGGTAAACATTCTTAACGGTTGCGATCTTTATGCGAATGAAGGTGAACTAGTTGGCATTATTGGACCAAATGGCGCTGGTAAATCTACGCTGTTAAAAGCCATGTTTGGTTTGGTAAAAGTTTGGAGCGGATCGGTTCATCTCAATGGTGAAGAGATCACCGGATTGCGGGCAGATCAACTGGTTAAACAAGGCATTGGTTTTGTGCCGCAAAACAACAACGTATTTCCATCTCTCACGATTGAAGAAAACCTGCAGATGGGCGCAATTCAGATTCCAGAGCGGTATGACGAGAGATTTGAATTTGTTACTGATCTATTTCCAGCACTCAAAGAGCGTCGTAAGCAACGGGCAGGTTCACTCTCTGGTGGTGAGCGGCAGATGGTAGCGATGTCGCGAGCGTTGATGATGGATCCAAAAGTCTTACTATTGGATGAGCCAAGCGCTGGTCTTTCGCCAGCACTGCAAGATGAGGTATTTGTTCGGGTTCGGGAAATTAACCGAACTGCCGTTACCGTGATAATGGTTGAGCAAAATGCTCGACGCTGCTTGCAGATCGTAGATCGTGGTTATGTGCTGGATCAAGGTAAGAATGCTTACACTGGAACTGGTAAGTCACTGGCTAATGATCCAAAAGTAATTGAGTTGTATCTAGGAACTTTGGCAGCAGCCAAATAGTTGATTAAATAACTAAGCCCGGCTCTTTCGAGCCGGGCTTAGTTATTGTCCTGTTAGTTATGGTAGTGGAGCAGGTACTGCACCAACTACGAACTCTTCTGGACGGGCTTCGTACTTGTCGTTAGCGACATATTCGTACACACCCATGGTTGCAACGGTAACTTCACCGTCAGCATCGAATTCAACTGGACCAGAAACGCCGTCATAGTCGATATCGGTGCCTTCATCTAGAAGTGCCTTGCAATCAGCCCAAGTTGAGCACTTGGTTCCACCCTTTGAGACATCCTCAAGGTTTGCTGCAATTGTGGTGCCATCAGTTGCGCCACCTAGCTCTGCAGCTAGGGCTAGCAACATCACAGCATCATATGACTCAGCAGCATATGAGAAGTCAGTTAGTGATGGATCAATAGCAAGTAGTCGCTGCTGGAAATCTTCTGCTGGGAATGCACCAGGAAGAGTTCCCTTAACGCCAACCATGACATCAGCTGGTAGATCAGCGAATGCGCTGCCTGAAAGGTTACCGTCTACTAGGTAGACAGGAACGCTGTCTGGGCCAACACCTTGCTTGATCATTTCCTGCAGGATTGCAGTTGTTTCAGCGAAGCCAATAATTGCGATAGCGTCTGGATTAGCAGCTTTCGCCTGACCAACCTCAGCTGAGAATTCACTTGCCTGTGGGTTGTAAGTGATTACTGTTGAAGTTCCAGTGAATGCATTTGCAGCATACTTGGCTAGACCATTTCCATAAGCATCATCCAAGTTAAGGATTACTGCATTTGATGCGCCTTCATTAGCCATCAACTGGCCAAGAACTGCACCCTGGAAAGTATCTGACGGTGCAGTACGGAAGTACAGACCATTGTCAGCATAAGTGGTGAAGTCAGGTGAGGTATTTGCTGGTGAGAAGTGAACTACGCCAGCGCCAGTGATCTTGTCGATAACTGTGAATGAAACACCTGATGATGCGGCACCAACAATGGCACCAACGCCAGCTGCTAGGTGTGCATCTACTGTGGTTTGTGCAATGTCAGTGCTGGTGTCACCAGAGTCACCACGAAGGTGTTCTACTGGCTGACCAAGTACACCGCCGGCATCATTGATCTCTTGCACTGCTAGATCAACACCAGCAAATTCTGGTGGGCCGAGGAACGCCAAGCTACCAGTTTCTGGTAGCAGCGATCCGATTTTCAGTGCAGCACCAGAAGCGCCATCAGATGAGCTATCGTCGCTGCTCGAGCAAGCGGCAAGAACTAATAGTGATGCGCCAAGGACTGCAGCTGTTCGGAACAGCTTTGAGCGGGTCATTAACCGTCTCCTTGTATTAGGGATCCGACTGGAGACTTCCAATCGGAGGGCTAATTGTTGTCTGCCTACCTCATTACTCCAAATGGCGGTGGGGCAAAAATGGGGGTTTTGGGCAATTTGTGACCGAACTGAAATCTAGAAACCCCCAGATCTGCTGATTTCACCTCAGCTGGGGTTCAGAACCTAGACTTAGGCGAAGTATTTGGACGTGGCTGATCGGGAAGGATTTGAGATGACAGAGGCAACTTTTTGGGGGCCGGACTTTCAGGCGTTGACCGATCAGGACCCGGAAATTGCCCAGGTGCTGCTTGATGAGTTAGCTAGGCAACGCACTGGATTGCAGTTGATTGCCTCTGAAAATCTAACCAGTCCCGCAGTGCTCGCCGCTTTTGGTTCAGTGCTTAGCAATAAATATGCCGAGGGATATCCAGGTAGAAGATATTACGGTGGTTGCGAAGTAGTTGATCGAGCTGAGAATTTAGCGATTGAACGTGCCAAAAGTTTGTTCGGCGCGGAACATGCAAACGTGCAACCACATTCCGGTGCCAGTGCAAACTTGGCAGCGTACGCGGCTTTTACAAAACCAGGCGATAAAGTCTTGGCACATTCGCTGGCACAAGGTGGCCATATAACTCACGGCTCACCAGTTAATTTCTCTGGCCAATGGTTTGAGCCAATTCACTACACCGTAAAAAAAGATACTGAATACATTGACTACGATGAAGTTCGCTCATTGGCGCTGCAACATCGACCTCGAATGATTATTGCTGGCGCTACGGCATATCCAAGACTTGTTGATTTCGCTGCATTTCGACAGATCGCCGATGAAATCGGCGCAATATTGATGGTAGATGCTGCTCACTTCATCGGTTTAGTTGCTGGCAAAGCAATTCCAAGTCCAGTTCCATATGCCGACGTAGTTTGCTTCACAACTCATAAAGTGCTTCGTGGGCCACGAGGCGGCATGATTTTGAGCCGAGCTGAGCACGCAAAAGAAATTGATAAAGCAGTGTTTCCCAAGATGCAGGGCGGTCCGCTAATGAATGCGGTGGCAGCAAAAGCAGTTGTCTTAAAGGAATGCACAACACCGGCTTATCAAGATTATGCAAAACAGGTGATTAAAAACGCAGTTGCGCTGGCTGCCGAACTTGATCAGCAAGGTTTGCGGCCGGTTAGCGGTGGCACTGATACCCACTTAATTTTGCTTGACCTACAAGGAGTTGGCGTTACTGGAAAAGAAGCTGAGCGAAGATGCGATATCGCTAAAATTACCTTGAATAAAAATTCAATTCCTTATGACCCACAGCCACCAATGGTTTCATCAGGTATCAGAGTTGGTACGCCATCGATTACTACGCAAGGCATGCGCGAAGAACAGATGAAGCAGGTGGCAGATTTGATTTCTCGTACCGTTAAAGAATCTGACGATGCCAAACTAAAAGTCATCTCAGGTGAAGTCAACGAATTGGTAGCAAAGTTCCCGGCTTACTCTCGTGCGTGAGTATTTAATTTGCATGTTTGCCGCAGCGTTTGTCACGCTGTTAGCCACACCAGCAGCAAGAGCGTTAGCGCTAAAGGCCAATGCTCTTGCTGAAGTTCGTGATCGAGATGTCCACGATAAGCCAACGCCGCGCTGGGGCGGGCTGGCTATGTTTATTGGGGTAGCGATTGGTATCGCGTTGGCATCTAAATTGCCGCTGATGAGCTCAGTGTTTGATGCGAATCGAACTGCGCTGGGAGTGCTTGCGGCGGTTGCAATTTTGGTTCTGCTTGGTTTAGTTGATGATCGCTGGCCGTTGGATGCGCCGATAAAGCTGACGGTTCAAGTCTTTGCCGCAGGAGTAATGGCGCTTAATGGCGTAGTAATTAGTTGGCTGCCTTTAGGTAGCACGATTGTGCTTGATCCTACAGTCGGCGTTCTAATCACCGTACTTTTGGTTTTGATTACGGTAAACGCTGTTAATTTTGTCGATGGCTTAGATGGACTGGCAGCAGGTGTAGTTGGGATAGCAGCTTTCTCATTCTTTCTTTACGCCTACACATTGAGTGTGGTTGAAGGTTACCTTCGAGCGACGTTGCCAACTTTGCTTTCAGCGATTGTGGTTGGTGTGGTGATTGGGTTCTTGCCGCACAATTTTTATCCAGCTCGAATTTTTATGGGAGATACCGGTTCGATGATGTTGGGACTGCTGTTAGCAGCAATAAGCATCATGTTAATTGGACAACTTGATCCAGTTGCAATTGATTCTACCGCAGCAATGCCAGCGTTATTGCCGGTAATGCTGCCGCTATTAGTAATTGGTATTCCGTTGGCAGATTTACTGTTGGCGATTTTTCGACGAACCAAAGCTGGCAAGAATCCATTTACACCAGATAAGAAACACTTGCATCATCTACTTTTGGAACGAGGCCATTCACAACCAGGCGCCGCGTTATTGATGTATGCGATCGCGGCAGTATTTGCACTCCCTGCAGTTTCGGTCGCATTCGTGCCAATTTGGCTGTCGAGTGTAAGTTTTATTTTGGGATTATCTGTTTTAATAGTATTTTTGGTCAAGCGACCTAGATCAAAGAAATATTTACCAGTAGGAGAGTTGAGTTGAGCACAGCGTTTGTTGCGTTGCGAAGAATGGTGATTGCCGGCTTGCTGTTAGCCGCTATTGCAGTGCCAATTTCAATGTTAATTGGTTATCTATTGCAAGATTTACCAGGTTTATATGGAGCTAGCATCGGGATGGGGATCTCATTAGTTTTCATTGGACTTACCTCAGTCATGGCTCTAGCAACTAAGCGAATGTCGGTGCAGACCATGGGATATGTGGTACTGATTTCATGGCTTGGCAAACTTATGCTGCTAATTGGTGTATTGGCATGGCTGCGAGGGCAAGACTTCTACCACCGCCCAACACTGTTGATTTCAATGCTGATTGGCCTAGTGGGATACCTCACAATTGAGGCACTAATTTCCCTAAAAACTCGCACTCTTTATGTGGAGCCAAAGCAATCCTGAGTTCGACCTGCTTATTTTCGGTCGGCTTGCTAGGCTTCGCGCCCGATGAACGAGAAGACCAAAACCCCAGCTCTTGCTAAGGGTGAAGGTCTGGTTTGGTCAGTTATCGGGACCCTGTTGAGCGGACCATTGGTATGGGGCGTTATTGGTGCTTGGGCTGATCGAACCTTTGACTCATCGCCGCGATACTTAGCATTTGGATTGATCCTAGGTTTTGTATTGAGCATGTACATTGTTTATGTTCGGTACGGGCGCGAAGATCAACCAGCAAATAAGAATGGAGGACGATCCTGAACAGCGATCAGGCGGTTCTGTTAGCCGCCTCCTCTACTGAAGATGGATTTTCACCGCCATCCATTGCTGAGTTTTTTCCACCAAAATTGTTTGAATTCGGGCCTGACTTTTTGGGTCAGCCGATGTTTGCGATGACTCGAATCAACATCATCATGTTGATTATGACTTCGATTCTTTTGGTCTTTTTTGTTCTGGCGTTTAAAAAGCCGCAGTTAGTTCCCACTCGAATTCAGAGCTTGGGCGAGATCTTTCTGGATTTCGTAAGAGTTCAGATTTCGGAAGAAGTGCTTGGCCATCATGCCAAGCGGTTTAACCTGTTGCTAACGACGATGTTCTTTATGATCTTTGCTTTCAACATCACCGGTATTTTGCCGCTAATGCACATTGCAGCATCTAGTGTTGTTGCCGTACCACTTATTCTTGGTTTAACTTCTTACTTTGTATTTAACTACGCTGGAGTAAAACAGCATGGCGTAAAGGGTTACCTGCAGATGAACCTGTTCCCGCCTGGCGTCCCGCTTCCGCTGTATCTATTGGTAACACCGATTGAAGCGGTTTCAACCTTTATTTTCCGACCAGCTACGCTGACGATTCGTCTAGTGGCAAACATGATTGCTGGCCATATGTTGCTGGTGTTGTTCTACGGTGGTGCAAACTACATGTTGCTCGTTTCAGATAGTTTGTTCTTGAAACCACTAGGACTATTTAGCTATGTCGCGGGATTCGCATTCACCTTGTTTGAGATCTTGGTGGCTTTCCTGCAAGCCTATATTTTTACTTTGTTAACTGCGGTGTACATAAGCGGCGCAGTTAGCGAAGAACATTGATGTCAGTTAGGTAACCGCCTAACTACAAACGAAAGGAACACAATGGAGCTGTTCGCTGAAGTAACCGGCAACCTCGGTGCTGTGGGTTATGGTCTAGCGGCAATTGGCCCAGGCATTGGCGTGGGAATTGTTGTCGGAAAAGCGCTAGAAAGCATTGCGCGCCAGCCAGAGGCAATTGGCATCCTACGAACCAACATGTTCTTGGGTATCGCTTTTACTGAAGCGCTAGCCCTTATCGGTTTGGTTGCAGGATTTATCTTCACCTAAACCGAAATAGAGAGGCGCAACGATCATGAACAAGACAATTGTCTTGGCGGCAACAACTGGTGAGCCAGTCGAGGGTATTCAATTACTGTTGCCGGCTTTTTACGATCTGCTCTTTGGTGGTCTGAGCTTTGTCATTTTGTTGGTGCTCTTCTGGAAATATGCGTTACCAAGAGCACAACAAGTATTAGATAAACGAACTGATGCTATTCAGGGTGGAATTGCGCGTGCGCAACAACAGGAACAAGAAGCAGCACAGCTGCTTGCACAGTATCGAGATCAGTTAGCCGACGCACGAAACGAGGCCGGTCGAATTCGATCTCAGGCGCAAGCTGAACGTGATGAAGTAGTTAACAATGCTCGCAGCGAAGCAGTAGCTGCTGCTGACCAAGTAAAGCAACAGGCTACGTCAGCGTTGGCAGCCGAGCGAGGGCGAGTAGTTGCTGATTTGCGCAAAGAAGTCGGTGATTTGGCTATGGAACTTGCAGCTAAGGTTCTTGGAGAATCGCTAAAAGATGATGCAAAAGCGAAAGCAGTTATTGATCGCTTTATCGCAGACCTCGAGAAATCAACCGGGAAGAACTAAGCATGTTAGCCGCGAGTAACAGCTCCTTGAGTGCAGTATTGAAAATAGCGGATGCCGTATCTGGCAACACCGCGGTTGAAGTTGCATCAGGTGTGTTGGCGGCTGCGCAGATCATTGAAACTGAGACTCAGCTACGTAATGTGCTAACTGATGGTGGAAGAACTCCGGCCAGTCGTTCAAAATTGGCTTCGGATTTATTCACAAACCAAATTCCTACTGAAGCCGTCAACTTGGTTAAAGAAACGGTTGCGATGAAGTGGAGTTCGGGCGCCGACCTAGTTGACGTGTTGGAGCAAGCTGGTTATCGCATTATGTTTGGTGCGGCAGAATCAGACCAAGTGTTGGATCGAGTAGAAGAAGAGGTGTTTCGCTTCGCTCGACTCGTTGCCCAAAGCGGTGAACTTCAGATGGGACTTACGAACCCGGCCTATGAATCGGCTGCTAAGGCAAAGCTAATTGAGAATCTATTGGCTGGTAAGGCACATCCGTATTCGGTTAAGGTCCTATCGCATGTCGCGGCTAATTTGCGCGGTAGACGAACGGATCGAGTATTTGATGAAGTAGCAGATTTGGCTGCTGCTCGTCGATCAAAGTTAAGAGCAAAAATTCGAGTTGCTATCTCGCTAGACGATAAGCAGCGCGATCGATTAACGAAGGTTTTGACCAAGCTATACAACAAAGCAGTTCACTTGGATGAAGTAATTGATCCAAATGTCGTTGGCGGTATTGAAATCAAAATCGCAGACGATGTAATTGATGGAACCATCGCAGGTCGCTTGAGGCAAGCACGCCATCAAGTTGCCGGCTAAATTGAAGTAAACCTGGAAACAAGGAGAAGCCGAAATGACCGAGATGCAGATTCGTCCGCAGGACGTAAAAGCTGCGATCGAAAAGACAGTGAGCGAATTTACCCCGCGCACTGCAATTGAAGAGGTGGGCCGCGTAGCTGAAACCGGTGACGGTATTGCGCGCGTTGAAGGCCTGCCATCAGCGATGGTTAATGAACTTTTGGAATTTGAAGGTGGTTTGCTCGGTGTCGCACTAAACCTTGATGTTCGCGAAATTGGAACCGTGCTGCTAGGTGAGTCATCACATATCGCAGAAGGTCAGTCGGTTCGTCGAACTGGCCGCGTGCTCTCGGTGCCAGTGGGTGATGGCTTCTTGGGACGTGTGGTTGATGCAATTGGTAATCCAATTGATGGGCTAGGTCCAATCAAGGCAGATGGCGAGCGCGCATTGGAGATCCAGGCTCCAACTGTGGTGCAGCGCCAGCCAGTAAAGGAACCGCTAGAGACCGGCATCAAGGCAGTAGATGCGATGACCGCTATTGGTCGAGGTCAGCGACAGTTGATCATTGGCGACCGTCAGACCGGAAAGACAGCATTAGCACTAGATGCGATTATTAATCAAAAGGCGAACTGGAAATCAGGCGACAAGAAGAAGCAGGTTAAGTGCATCTATGTCGCAATTGGTCAGAAGGGTTCAACCATTGCCGCAGTTCGTGGAGCGCTGCAAGAAGCTGGCGCACTTGAGTACACCACAATTGTTGCGGCACCTGCATCAGATCCAGCCGGTTACAAATATCTAGCGCCATACACTGGTAGCGCAATCGGTCAGTATTGGATGTACAAAGGCGAGCACGTTCTAATTGTGTTTGATGATTTGAGTAAGCAAGCTGAGGCGTATCGTGCGGTATCGCTATTGCTTCGTCGACCACCAGGCCGTGAGGCATATCCAGGTGACGTGTTCTATTTACACTCACGTCTGCTTGAGCGATGCGCAAAGTTAAGCGATGAACTTGGTGGCGGATCAATGACCGGATTGCCAATCATTGAAACTAAAGCTAACGACGTTTCGGCTTACATTCCAACTAACGTGATCTCGATTACCGATGGTCAGTGCTTCTTGGAAACCGACTTGTTCAACTCTGGTGTTCGTCCCGCAATCAACGTAGGTATTTCTGTATCTCGAGTTGGTGGTTCAGCGCAACCAAAGAGCATGAAGAAAGTTGCTGGTCGACTTCGACTTGATCTTGCCCAGTTCCGCGAGTTGGAAAGTTTCGCCGCTTTTGGTTCAGATCTGGATGCAGCATCAAAAGCAGCGATTGCTCGTGGTTCCAGACTAGTTGAGTTGCTAAAGCAGCCTCAGTATTCACCGTTCCCAATGGAGAAAGCAGTAGTTTCAATCTGGGCCGGAACTACTGGTCGATTGGACGAAGTGCCAGTTGAAGATGTTCGACGTTTCGAAGCTGAGTTCTTGCAGTACTTAGAGAGCAATCATGCTGATGTAATGGGTGAGATTCGTGATACTCGGGATTTATCTGATGCCAACATTGAAAAGTTAGTTGGCGGCATTGATAAATTCAAACGAGCATTCATCAAATCTGATGGCACGCCATTGGTAGTAGATGAACAATTTGACGCACTTGCTGAGTCTGAAATCAAGCGCGCGACGGTAACTAGAACTGTAAGAAACTAAGGATAGGTAGCTAAGCGAAATGGGTGCGCAACTAAGAGTGTTTCGTCGCCGAATCAAATCGGTTCAAGCGACGAAGAAAATCACTCGCGCTATGGAGCTGATTGCTTCCTCGAGAATTGTGAAAGCACAAGCTCGAGTTCAAGCAAC
>JBMTAF010000022.1:0-12690 GCA_049428425.1 Candidatus Nanopelagicales bacterium | reverse complement strand
GCTACTACCTGGTGGAGTTCAGTTATCAAGGCAACGAAGACTTTCCAGTTGGATACCCAAAGCAAGCAATCTGGGATCTAGCTCAGTTTTATTCCCTGATTAACAACTAATCCTTAGTCGATTGCCCTTGCCGCAATTGCTCGATTTAGATTTGCTAACTGTTCGCTAACAAATCGTCTCGCACTTGGCTCAACCTCTCTCTGCGCTAAGAAGCTCTCAGTCGCTTTAACTAATTCGTCACCAACATATGGCATTGGGTAAAGGCCAATTGTGATGTTTTGGGCGACGTGATAGCCGCGATCTCCCTGCCATAGCTTTGGCAACATTGCAAAGTATTTGGCAATAAACTCGCTGTGTAGATCCGAATTTTCATAATCGTTAAAGCCAGCAATCGTGTTCTCCACAATGGCATTTGAAGCATCTGCACTCTCCACAATGGAATCCCAGGCTGCAGATTTTGCGGCAGCGGTTGGAATTGCAGCTTTAAGTCGAACTGATTCCTCATGTCCTTTTGAGGAGTTATCAATCGCAAGCTCCGCTTCAATTTCGGTATGGGCGGCAATTCCTTGCCGAACCATGCGACTTAGCAGCGTCCAGCGCAGATCCGTATCAACTTGAAGTCCTGCTGGCACATCGTTGCCGTGATACCAATTGCTGATTTGCTCAAGTCCATAATTTGGTGAAGCAAACGCACAAAGTCCGCGAACAAATGCCAACTGATGATCTGATCCTGGCTTAGCCGCTAACGCATATTCCAGCAGTTTGCTGGCAATCTGCTGGCGATACTTAGTTTGGTTTGCTGGCTTGGAATACAGATCAACTGCAGTTTTTAGGTTTCGCACGGCAATGGCAATTGTTGAAGAATCAGGTTCGCTGACCATGCCATTTAGGGCAAGTGCTACGTAATCACCTGCGCTACCTTCAGCATCACGAGTTAGATCCCAAGCGGCATCCCAGATAAGTCCTCGGGCAAGAGTGTCTTCTAGTTTGCCAAAATGCGAAATCACGTTCTGCCAAGAACGCTGATCTAATCTGATTTTGGCAAAGGTAAAGTCATCATCATTAAGCAGTAATACTTCTGGTGCTTTACTGCCAGCTAAAGAATTTATCTCAGTTCCAGTTCCAGCCAGATCAATTAACTCTTGCTTGGTTCGAACTAGCTTTTCCCCGTTTAACTCATAATGCCCAAGTGCAAACTTGTGAGGTCGAAGCACTGGGGTTAAGCCAACAGGTGAGCTTGGTGGCTCTTGATTGATCGTAACTGATTTATAACTGTCGCCAGCAAATTCAGCGCTGGTGCGAAGCGTGGTAACGCCAGCTTTGCGAATCCAAACTTCCGCCCAATCTGTTAAATCGGTGCCAGCAGCTTCACCAATTGCGCTGAGCAGATCTTCAAATCTGGCATTAGCCCAGGCATGTCGCGCAAAATAAATCTGCAATCCCTTCAGGAATTTATCAATCCCAACGGCAACTGTTAGTTGCCGCAGCACAGATGCGCCCATGGCGTAAGAGATGCCATCAAAGTTATCCCAGACTGATTCCAGATCGGAAACATCAGTTGCAATTGGGTGCGTTGATGGCAGCTGGGTTTGGCGATAACCCCAACTCTTTCGGGTGGTTAAGAAGTTAACCCAAGCATCGGTAAAGCCTGGTTGTTCTTGCTGTGCGTGATAAGCCGCCCATTCCGCAAATGATTCGTTTAGCCACAGGTCATTCCACCATTCCATGGTGACGTAATTGCCAAACCACATATGCGCTAACTCATGCAGCACCACATTTGATAGCCAGTGGTGCTCAAATGCCGTTACTTTGCCGCGCCAGATGTAGTCGTCACGGAAGGTGACGCAGCCAGCGTTCTCCATCGCACCAGCATTAAATTCTGGGACAAAGATCTGGTCGTATTTACCAAACGGATAACCAACATTAAAGTCACGCTCAAACACCGCAAAGCCATGCTTCACCGTTTCAAACATGAACTTATGATTTAGATGATCTTTTAGCGATTGTCGGCAAAGCACTCGAAGTGGGTAGGAGCCGAACTTGCCATCATATTTGTCATGGGTCTGGTGATAATTTCCAGCAACAATGCCAGTGATATAGGTCGACATGGTTTCAGTCGCTGGGAATTGCCATAAGTTGTGATCAGCAGCATCAGTTGGCTCGGTTGCCGTGTTGGAGATTACCACCCAATGCTTAGGCGCTTTCATGCTAAAGCTGAATTTGGCTTTGATATCTGGCTGGTCAAAGCAAGCAAATGCGCGTCTGGCATCTGCAGTTTCAAATTGGCTGTAGAGGTAGCGCTCGTTATCTACTGGATCTACAAATCGATGTAAACCTTCACCAGTAGTTGAGTAGGCGCAGTTAGCATCAACGACTAACTTGTTCTCGGCGGTAAGATTGGTTAGCTCAATTCGAAAACCATTAAAGGCGGAGTTAGGAACAACTTCACCGTTTAGCTCAATTGAGTTAACGCTAGGTGCAATTAGATCAAGCCACGTTGCGCTGCCAGCTGTTGCGCTAAACGTAATAGTGCTGATGCTACGAAATTCGGTAGCGCTGTGATCAACTAAATCCAGTTCAATTTGATACTGAACATGGTTGATCAGATTCGCTCTGGTCTTCGCATCGGCTTGGGTGAAATTCGCTAGCGTCACAGTTGGCCTTCCTTGGTTTCAACTCGCGGTTTGGGTGGAGTAAACCTTAGGGTGTCCTAGTAATTGGAGGAAACTTATGCAGGCAGATTTCTGGTTTGACCCGTTGTGTCCATGGGCTTGGATGACATCTCGCTGGATGCTTGAGGTGGAAAGAGTGCGTGAGGTAAAGGTCGCTTGGCATGTGATGAGCCTGTCTTATCTAAACGCCAATAAAGAAGTCTCCGAACAATACAAAGCCAAGTTGCTTGCCGGCTGGGGACCAGTTCGAGTAATTGAGGCCGCTCGAGCAGCTCATGGCGATCAGATTGTGCTGCCGCTTTACACCGCGTTTGGCACCAGGATTCATCTGCAGAAACAAGAACTAGATGATCAGTTAATCAAAGACGCGTTAAGTGATGTTAATTTGCCAGTCGAGTTAGCGAGCACAGCGACAGATACTGCGTGGGATGACGCTGTGAAAACCAGTCATCATGCTGGTATGGATCAAGTTGGCACTGATGTTGGCACACCAGTAATTGCAGTTGCTGGTGCGGCATTTTTTGGCCCAGTAATTTCTCCAGCACCAAAAGGTGAAGACGCCGGCAAACTTTGGGATGGCGTAGTTGCTTGTGCGCAGTACCCAGGATTTTTTGAGCTAAAGCGCTCTCGCACTGTTGGTCCAATTTTTGATTGAGGATAAATGAAAGTACACATAGCATCAGATCACGCCGGTTTCGCTGCTAAAGAAATTTTAAAAGAACACCTTTCGTTAGCCGGACATGAAGTAATTGACCACGGCACTAACTCCGCTGAATCCTGTGATTACCCAAGTTTTTGTATTGCTGCAGCAACGGCCGTAATTAACGAACCAGGCAGTTTAGGGATAGTGCTTGGTGGCTCTGGAAATGGTGAACAGATTGCCGCAAATAAGGTTGCTGGCGTTCGCGCGGCACTGGCTTGGTCAGTTGAAACCGCACAACTTGCCCGCGAGCACAACAATGCCAACGTAGTTGGAATCGGCGCTCGGATGCATGATGACGCAACACTAAAGGCCATCGCACAGGCATTTGTGGAAACTGAATTTCCAGGCGATGAGCGACACGTCAGGCGAATCGGACAGATCGCAGATTACGAGAAGAACTGCTGTTAATTGGAGCGGGTGACTGGAATCGAACCCGCACAGCTAGCTTGGAAGGCTAGAACTCTACCATTGAGCTACACCCGCAATAGAGCAAAATCTACTAGGTCAGTCCGCTAGGGCTGATCCCAGTCACAGCCAATCGGCTCCTACGACTACCATTGCGCGGTCTTGGAACCGATTTGATGAGGTTTAAGTCATCGGGGCGTAGCGTAGTGGCTAGCGCGCCTGCTTTGGGAGCAGGAGATCGGGAGTTCGAATCTCCCCGCCCCGACCAATTCAAATATTTAGGAGCAAAGTGAAATCCGATAAGGAAGTTTTAAGTCCAACGCGCGTTAAGTTAACAATTCAAATGCCGTTTGATGAACTAAAACCGGATTTTCAAAATGCTTATAAAGCAATTGCTAACCAGGTAACCATTCCGGGCTTTCGTAAAGGCAAAGTACCAACCGCAATTATTGATCAGCGCGTTGGTCGAGCTGCAGTATTAGAAGAAGTTGTTAACTCAGTGCTGCCACGCGCTTATGCGGAGGCAGTAAAAGAGCACGACCTTGATCCATTTGGTCCACCAGAAGTAAACGTAAGTGAATTAAAAGACAATGAGTCAATTACATTCACTGCCGAACTAGATATTCGACCGGAATTTGAGCTACCCGACTTCAGCACCATCGAAGCAGTAGTTGATGGGGTCAAGACTGATGATGCTTTTGTTGATGAGCAGTTTGATCTGCTGCGTCGCCGTTTTGCCACTATGAAAGTAGTGGAGCGTGCTGCTGCAACTGGAGATTTAATTATTGTTGATGCCAAGGGCACCGTTGCTGGGGAAGAATCAGATGATTACACCGCAACTGCACTTAATTACGAAATTGGCACCAACGGATTAGTGCCTGGTGCTGATGAAGCATTGGTTGGCATCACGGTTGATGAATCTCGCGAAATTGAATTTTCACCTGAAGATGGACCACATAAAGATAAGAGCGTAAAAGTTACTTTCACTTGCACAGGTGTACGCGAGCGAGAACTGCCAGAAGCAAATGATGAGTTTGCCCAGATGGCATCCGAGTTTGACACGGTTGCAGAACTAAAGGCAGATCTTGCGCAGCGGATTAGACGAGTGCAAGTGGCTGAACAAGCAATTGCGGCCCGGGAGAAAGTTTTTGAAGCGCTGCTCGAAAAAGTGAAATTAGAAATCCCAGAAAACGTGCTCAAGCGGGAGATTGATTCACATTTTGCTGATGGCCATGGTGATGATGCTCATCGCAGCGAGTTTGAAGCTGACACGGTAAAGAATTTAAAGAGCGGTTTGATATTAGACAAGATTGCGGATAACGAAAAAGTTCAGGTAACTGAAGTTGAGTTATCTGAGTGGTTGGTTCGTTCCGCACCTAGATATGGCTTAAGTCCAGAGCAGTTGGCTGATGAGTTAGTCAAGAACGATTCGCTCGGAATTGCCCTAAACGAGGTAAGACGCGGCAAGGCATTGACGGTAGTAGTGAGCCAAGCCAGCGTAAAGACCACGGACGGCGAAAGCGTTGACCTATCTGAATTTACTGGCGCTGACGCTGAGTAGTTTCGCCGTCGGCGAACAAGCAAGGTGCGAAAACCGCTACTGGCGATAAGGTCAGAACCTCAAACGAAGGGAAGCTAAGTGAGCGAGTTAACCCCAACTATGCGTGCTGCTGCTGGCGGCCTGCCTGGTGCGGAAGATGTGTTTCAGCGGTTGCTGCGCGAGCGCATTGTGTTTTTAGGCTCGCAAGTAGATGACCAGATTGCGAATTTAATCTGCGGCCAGATTTTGTTGCTTGCTGCCGAAGATCCAACTCGGGATATTTATCTATATATCAATTCACCAGGCGGCTCCATCTCCGCTGGCATGGCAATTTATGACACCATGCAATACGTGCAAAATGATGTGGCAACAGTTGCCATGGGACTTGCTGCATCAATGGGCCAGTTCTTACTTACTGCTGGTGAGCCAGGCAAGCGCTACGCACTGCCACATGCTCGCATCATGATGCATCAGCCATCAGGTGGTATTGGCGGTACGGCATCTGATATTCGAATTCAGGCTGAGCAGATGTTGTTTGTGAAAAACCAGATGGCGGAACTTATTGCAAAGCACACTGGCCAAAGCGTAGATCGCATCAAAGAAGATTCAGATCGAGATAAGTGGTACAGCTCAGAAGAAGCAAAGGCTTATGGCTTTATTGATCATGTGGTAACTCGAGCATCTGATGTCACCGGTAGCGGCGGTACTCGCGGAAAGGCTGGCAAATAATGACTTTCCAACCACAAGCTCGATACATCCTGCCAGAATTTAGAGAGCGCACACCTAACGGCGAGCGAATTCATAACCCATATACCAAACTGTTTGAAGAGCGCATTATTTTCTTAGGCGTGCAGATCGATGATGCATCGGCAGATGACGTAATGGCGCAGCTATTAGTTTTGGAATCTTTAGATCCAGAGCGAGATATCTCAATTTATATCAACTCACCAGGTGGTTCATATACCGCGATGACCGCAATTTATGACACCATGCAATTTGTTAAGCCAGAGATCCAGACGATTTGTTTAGGTCAAGCAGCATCAGCTGCAGCGCTGCTGCTTGCCGCTGGCACACCTGGCAAGCGATTTGCGCTGCCACATTCTCGAATTTTGATTCATCAGCCATATAGCGAAGGTGGCGGCCAAGGATCAGATATCGAAATTCAGGCAAATGAGATCTTGCGCATGCGCGAAGAGATGGAAGGAATTCTTTCTCTTCACACTGGTCGAACCAGAGATCAGGTGGGCGAAGATATTGAGCGCGACAAGATCCTTACTGCTGAAATGGCTAAGGAATATGGCATCGTGGATCAGGTAATTGCTTCTCGAAAGGTGCTAGCGCCGAAAGGCTAGATTCACTACAGACGGCTAACTGGGCCCAACTCCTGCGGGAGTTGGGCCCAGTTTTATTTAGGGTAGCCCTAAAGTTGTTGAATTTTCAACTATGTGCTACGGCTGAGACAACGGAATCCTTATGTCAACTGCGAGACCTCCAGAAGCTGATTTGCTCAAAGTAAGTTCGCCATTTAGTCTCGAAACCGCTTTATTGACGATTGGCAGTCCTAATCCAGATCCTCCTTTTATCCAAGCACGATCTGAATTAAATCTCTGGTTTAGGGCTGGCAGATCTATGTTAAAAGAGTCACTTAGCTCACCAGAATTTTCAATCACCAGTCGGGCAGAGCCATTTTCTGCTGTTAATTGAAGGCTCACCGATGCGCTACTTTCGGCGTGACGTTGAATATTGCTCAGGATATTTCTGATTATGCTTAGGTACAATTCTTTTAAACCATTTATCCAAATCTCCGGCTCAATTTTAGAGACGACCACTTTCTCTGGCGAGATTTCACAAAATGTCTCTAATTCACTTTCAGAAATTTCAGATATGTTTAAAGCTTTGAAGTCCACCTCTTGGATGGTTTCAAATTCCATTAGAGTTAATAAACTATTTAAATTTGACTCTATCCTGTCAACTTCGTCCAGCATTTTTCTATTCGTAGTTTTGAGCTCCTTGTCTATAGGTCTCATCTGCTGTAACTGTAAGTTGCCTTTAATTATGGTAAGCGGTGTCTTAATTTCATGCGACGTCTCACTGGCAAATTCGATCAGAGCTCTATTTTTGGACTCTTGAACCTTTACTTTTTCAAGTAGAGATTGGTGTTCTGCTTCTCTCAAGACATCCTTTAAGATTAATTTTCTTAATATTTGAGTTCCAAGAATTGAGAAGATTGTGATAAAAATTATCAGGGTGAAAAGGTTAGTATTTCTTCGATCTATTTCATCTTGAACTGATGAAATGAGGATTAGTTTGAGTTGTCCATCAATTTCAACCTCATTAAACCTAAGGATCGGATTTGCTCGAACTAATTCTGCTTGAATCGATTCTTCGTCAGAATCAAAAATTGAGCCTATATTTGCATTGTCTACGATTGGGTTTAAGCTATCATCTTCGTCGATCAAATAAAGTGAAGTTCTGACATCTAAGCCAGCTGCGAGGGCTAATACCGTACTAATATTTTGGTTATCCTGAAGCGCTAATTGACTATCAATTTGATTCAAGTTTCGTTGAATCGCATTTACCTCCCCAAAATATTGTGAGAAGACTGTAAAAATTCCAACTCCGCCAGAAGAGAGCGCAATTATCAATACGGTAAAAAGTGTCAGGCGAAATTTAAGTTTCAAGTTTTACCCTTCAACCTTAAAGCCAATGCCGCGAACGGTCTTGATTCCTGAGTAATTTTCCGTGTGGAGCTTTTTTCTTAGGTAGCTAATGTAGGTTTCAACTACATTTGAAGTGGTGTCAAAACTGTATCCCCAAATAGCATCTCTCAAGAATTCCTTGGTTACCACTTTTCCTTTGTTTTCCAGCAATATCTGAATTAACTTGAATTCCGTTTTAGACAACGAAATCAGATTTTCTCCAAGACGCACTTCGTATGTATCCGTATTGAGCGTTATTGGACCTGCCTGAAGAATTGGATTTTGGATAGTGGCTCCACTTCGGCGCAGTAAAGCATTCACCCGCATCACAAGCTCTTCTAAATTAAATGGCTTTGAGATGTAATCGTCTGCGCCCAATTTAAGTCCTTCAATAACGTCTGACTTATCTTGTCTAGCCGAAACCATGATCACGGGCAGATGCGAATCTAGTTTCTTTATTCTAGATATCGCCTCAAATCCACTTAGTAAAGGCATATTTATATCCAAAAGCACTAGGTCGAATTTCTCGGCACGAAGAAGACTCATCGCCTGCATTCCATTTTCTGCAGATAGAGTTGAATATCCAACAAGACTTAGGGTTTCGGAAAGCAGGGATCTAATGCCAGCTTCGTCGTCGACAATAAGTACTCTTGGAGTGCTTTGATTGATTGAAGATGTCACGTCTTCGATTTTAGTATTTGTCTAGCTAGAAGGCGGGTTCCTCCGATAAACTCACACGAATTTCCTATGAATCTGTATGAACAATTTATCCAATATTTTCTATCATTATGCCTATCAAGGTCTAGAAAAGGAGGGAGTTGTGCCCAGAGTCAAAACAATTCTTGTCTCCATCCTTATGTCTTGTTTGATTACCCTCAGTGGTTCGCCCGGGCAAGCTCAGGATCTGTGCAATACCTTCAATAGCGAACTGGACAGCGCACTTACTACTTTTTCAAGCGATGGACGTTTTGTTCAGAGCGAACGCAAGATTTTGAAGAGTCTAAAAAAGGAAGCTGAACGGGTTCGAAATAACTGCATTAAGGAAATAAATAAAGATTTTTCCAGAGAGCTTAAGCAAATCAACAAAAGATTTCTTAATCTGAGCAAATCTGGCAAGAAGAAGACTGGTACCGAGCTAGAAAAATCAATACTCATATCTAACGCAATCATGACTCGAGATTCCCGAGTTCAGTCTTTACCAAGTGTTAGTGTGATTCCAAGAATGCCTCGAAAAAATGGCTAGTTTCTATGGGCTACCTTACGGTTTTCCAACGATTCTTTTATGTGACTTTTCTATTCTCTACATGTAGAGAATTTGATCTCTACGAACGAGTATAAGGAGCTATAAGATGAAGAAAATGCTGATTGCATTCACTCTTCTGTTCAGCATCATTGGCGCACCAACTGCCTTTGCAGCTGGGGAAGGAACGGTTTCAAGCGAAGCCAAGGCAGCCTATCAAGCTGCAAAGGCAGAATTTAAAGAGCAGATGGTCACTTACAAAGCGGCAAAAGAATCTGCAAGATCTACGATTGAAGCAGCAAAAGCGGAATTCGAAGCAGCTAAAGCGGCTGCGACATCTTCCGAAGAAAAGGCAGCCGCGAAATCGGCATTTCAGGCCGCAAAGGCCGCTGCTCTTGCCGCACTTCCGGTGAAGCCTACAAAACCATCGAAGCCAAGCTAAAAAAAGTAATCATTGCTTCTCCTGACGATCCCTTCTGGTGAATTCTTCCGAGGACTGAATTCACCAGAAGGGATATCGAAGTTCGGCTAGCAAAATTGGTGCTTTTCGTCGTCTTACGCCGTGAGCGAACACGTCGCGCCAGACATTCCAGCCTGCGCGGTATTCCAATAGTCTCGGCAAAACTCTTCCCCGACGAGAGGAATCTCAGATGGCACGGCTTGGTGATGGCTCCGATTTACTGAAGTGTTCGTTTTGTGGCAAAAGCCAGAAGCAGGTTAAGAAGTTAATTGCTGGCCCTGGGGTTTACATCTGTGATGAGTGTATTGAGCTTTGTAATGAGATTATCGAAGAAGAATTAGTTGAAACTAGCTCAGCCAGCATGGCAGAGCTGCCAAAACCAAATGAGATTTATTCCTTCTTAGACAACTATGTCATCGGTCAAGAATTAGCGAAGAAGACGCTCTCAGTTGCCGTCTACAACCACTACAAGCGCGTTCGCGCTGGCGAACAACTTCGCCGAAGTGAAGATTTAGTTGAGTTAGCCAAATCTAACATCCTGCTGCTAGGTCCCACGGGTTCCGGTAAAACTCTGCTTGCACAAACTCTAGCTCGCATGTTGAACGTGCCATTTGCGATCGCTGATGCCACTGCACTTACTGAAGCTGGTTATGTTGGCGAAGATGTTGAAAACATATTGCTGAAACTTATTCAAGCTGCTGATTTTGATGTTAAGCGTGCTGAGCAGGGTATTATTTATATAGATGAAATCGACAAGATTGCGCGCAAGAGCGAGAACACCTCAATAACTAGGGATGTTTCGGGTGAAGGTGTGCAGCAAGCGCTGCTAAAGATTTTAGAAGGAACTACTGCCTCTGTTCCGCCACAAGGCGGTCGCAAGCATCCGCACCAAGAGTTCTTGCAGATTGATACTACTAACGTGTTATTTATTGTTGGTGGTGCATTTGCTGGATTGGATTCCATCATTGAGCAGCGGGTTGGTAAGTCATCGCTTGGCTTCACCTCAAATCTGGTTGAAGATAAGCAAGTAACTGATCCAGCAACAATTTTCTCCCATGTGCTGCCCGAAGATTTACTTAAGTTTGGTTTGATTCCCGAGTTTGTTGGTCGATTGCCAATTGTGACTAGTGTTTCTGGACTAAATCGAGAGTCACTAGTTCGAGTGTTAACTGAACCGCGCAATGCGCTAGTCCGTCAATTTGAGCGACTATTTGAGCTTGATGAAGTTTCACTGGAGTTTGGTCCAGGCGCAGTTGATGCCATTGCCGATTTAGCACTTGCTCGCGGCACTGGTGCTCGCGGCCTGCGATCAATTCTGGAAGGTGTGTTACTCGATGTGATGTATGACGTGCCAAGCCGTAACGACATTGAGAAGATCATTATTGAGCAGTCAACCGTGACGCATTCGCAGCCACCAAAGATCGTGCACCGAGGTGGCGCCGGATCTGGCGAGCGATCGGCTTAATCGGCGAGCGTTGCTGTAACGCTTAGCGTCTCAGCGGTTTCCCAAATTAGCTGATCAATTCCACCAGCAGAGATCAAATCTGCTTGCGCAGTTTGCAGACGCGCAATAGTCTCGCTTGGTCCAGCAACTGTGGCAGTTGCAATTCGAGCTTTCATGGATTGCTTGGCATCAGTTTTTACCCGGCGAATATCTGCAATTACTTCGCCGATTTCCGCATGTAGTTTGGCATCTCCAATTACTTCATTTAGCTCGGCTGCAGTTGGCCAACTCTGCGCATGCACTGAGCCAGATTGCCACCATGACCAAACTTCTTCAGTGACAAACGGCATAACTGGTGCAAAAAGTCGAAGCATGATCTGCAGCGCTTCAGCCAGTGCTGCTTTAGCAGATTCGGCGCCTTCGTCATTTTCGCGGTAAGAGCGTTCTTTGACTAATTCAACATAATCATCAGTGAACGTCCAGAAGAATTGCTCAGTTACTTCTAGCGCTTTGGTGTAGTTGAACTCTTCATAAGCCTTAGTTGCGTTTGCAATTACCTCACTGAGCGCTGCCAACATCGCTTTGTCGTGTGGCTGGGTGATCTTTGATTTATCAGGAGCTGCACCAAGACCGAGCACGAATTTGGAAGCATTCATGATTTTGATTGCAAGTCGGCGACCAATTTTCATCTGGCCGACATCAAATGCAGTGTCGGTACCTGGTCGACCACTTGCTGCCCAGTAGCGAACTGCATCGGATCCATGTTCTTCAAACAATGCAATTGGTGTTACGACATTGCCTTTTGATTTTGACATCTTCTTTCGATCTGGATCCAAAATCCAACCCGATAGCGCAGCATGTCGCCATGGCGCAACACCAAACTCTAGATATGAGCGAACCATGGTGGAGAACAACCAAGTTCGGATGATGTCGTGCCCCTGTGGTCGCAGATCCATTGGAAATACTTTCTGGAATAAATCTTCGTCAGTGCTCCACCCACTAACTATTTGTGGTGTAAGGGATGATGTTGCCCAGGTGTCCATCACATCCGGATCGGCAGCAAACCCATTTGGCTGATTTCGCTGTGCTTCGCTAAATCCAGGCGGGCAGTCAAGGCTTGGATCAACTGGTAATGCCGCTGGATCTGGCGTCAAGATCTTCTCGTAATCAATCTCGCCGTTGGCATCAATGCCGTACCAAATTGGAATTGGCACACCGAAATAGCGCTGTCTGGAAATTAGCCAATCACCATTTAAGCCAGCAACCCAATCGCTGTAGCGGGCTTGCATAAATTCTGGATGCCACTTGATGTCATCACCAAGCTTGATTAACGAATCTCGAAGTTCAGCTTGGCGACCACCATTTTTGATGTACCACTGCCTGGTGGTGACAATCTCTAGCGGCTTGTCACCTTTTTCGAAGAATTTAACTGGATGCGTAATTGGTTTTGGCTCACCATGTAAATTGCCGGTATCAACCAATAGCTCAACAGTTTGTTCGCGCGCAGTGTGAACAGTTTTGCCAGCA
>JBMTAF010000021.1:0-12993 GCA_049428425.1 Candidatus Nanopelagicales bacterium | reverse complement strand
TTTAGATCCCGAACGCCTCGAGCTGCTTTCGCGGCATAATGTGGCAATCGATCTGGTCCGATTACAAGCAAGCCAACTACAGCGATTGCCAGCATCTCACCAAAACCGATGTCGAACACTTAGTCCACCTGTCTGGCTAGCGTTGCTTGCACGGTGCGCTGCTGGCCATTCTCTTTCTGAATCCTAAGTTCAATTGTCTCACCCGGCGCATTCGCTCTAATTGCCACTACCAACTCAGTTGACCCATTAATGCTCCGACCATTTATGGCAAGCACCAAATCGCCAGCTTCTAGGCCTGCGGCATCAGCAGGTCCGCCAGCGGTGATATCGCTTAACCGAGCACCTGGACCGGAGTAGTTTAGATCTACCATCACGCCCAAAATTGGGGTTGAGCTAGTTCCAGTTTGAATAATCTCTTGTGCAATTCGTCTTGCCGCATTGATTGGTATCGCAAAACCTAAGCCAATTGAGCCGGTGGTGGAACCACCTAAGGTTGCAATCGCACTATTTACACCAATAGCAAACCCATTGCTATCTACTAGTGGACCACCAGAATTTCCGGGATTAATTGCCGCATCAGTTTGAATCGCATTAATAAATGCAGTGTCACCAGATCCACCAGCAGTAACTGGTCGATCAAAAGCGGAAACAATTCCAGAGGTCACTGTGCCACTTAACCCAAGCGGACTGCCAATTGCAATTACCGGTTCGCCAACCACAATTTTATCGGAATCACCAAGCGGCATAGTTGGTAAATTAGTTGCATTAACTTTGATCACCGCGAGATCAAAACCAGGATTGCGACCAACAATTCGACCAGAATATTCACTGCCATCTTGGAAATAAACTTTCACCTCACCACCACCTGCGGCAGGTGCAATTACATGGTTATTAGTGAGGATGTAGCCAGAGGAATCAATCACAAAGCCAGAACCAGTTGCATTTTGTCGGCCAGTAACCTCTAGTGAAACTACCGTTGGCAGCACAGTTTCAGCAATTGCGGCAACTGAAGTTGGTTCAATCGCAGAATCTTCCGTAACAAAAGTAGGTAGCGTTACGGTGCTTGAAGTGCCTGGATTGCCATCCAGCAGATCTGCGCCGATATTGCCAAGCACCCCACCTAGCAGGCCAACGAGCAGCGCTAACACCAGCAATCGCCTGGCGGGAGCGGTTTTTGGGGGTTGCTGGTTAGGGAAAAGTGGTGGCAGGACTGGCTCTTCCCGCAGCCATGGTGAGCGCAATTGAGTACTCATGTTTCCTTCCGTAACCTGGTCGAGTATCTTTCCATTAGGTGGGAGATCTCACCTGTTCAAGCCGCCCCAAGGAGGGAAGATGGCCGACCGGACCTCCGGCGAAGATGATTTCTTCCGTAGTTCAGAAATTCCTGTGAAAACTCGAATAGAAACCTTTGCTGCTGAACCTGCTGCCCTATCCGCTGCTCGCGAAGTTGCAACCGAGCTTGGTGCGGCTGCAATCTCGGCTGGGGTAGGCAATCTACTTCGGACCATGGCAAGCGCGATTAATGCTAATCACATAATTGATGTCGGCACTGGCGTTGGCGTAAGTGCCGGCTGGCTGTCGTTGGGGCTTAGCGATACGGGCACGATTACCTCTATTGATTTAGAGTCGGAATACCAGCAAACTGCAAAAGAATTACTAGCTGAATTAGATCTAGCTGCACCTCGGCTGCGATTGTTAGCTGGCCGAGCAAACCAGGTGTTACCTAAACTTACCGATGCTGGCTATGACTTTATCTTTGTTGATATAACTCAATTTGATGCGCCAGCACTGCTGGCCGATGCTGAGCGACTGTTAAGTAAGGGTGGCATTTTGGTCGTTAACGGTGCGATGGTGAACGGCGAGAATGCTGCTGCTGAACTGACCGAATTGATCCGAGAGAGCAAAGAGTTTGCTGCCGCGCTAGTTCCGCTAGGCCAGGGCTTAGTTGTAGCAACTAGGCTTTAGGAGCAGTTGCGGCGATTAAGATCTCGCCCAATTCCTGCGCCTCAGCAGCGTTTAGCTCAACGACCAACCGGCCGCCCCCTTCAAGCGGGATTCGCATCACATAATGACGAGCTTCTTTGGTGCATTCCATTGGACCATCGCCAGTTCTTGGCTTCATTGCTGCCATTGGTGCACCCCTTCCGAACCAGCCAGAAATGGCTGAATTAGGGACTTATTATCGCGCAAGCGCCAACAGCCAGGTCGGTCAGTCCCCAATTAGAGGGTTTTGGCCAGCTTTCGCAGCGAATACCAAACCCCAAGGGTGAATCCAGGACGAATTAACCACCAAGCAATCCGGCCAAACCAGCCAAATGGGATCTCCACCCGCTCAAACCAATCGAATCGGGTTTTTCCAGCCGAGATCTCGGTCAGCTCAAATCTGCCCTCGCCACGGAGCACTTTGCCAGTGTGTAGCACTTCTACTAATCGCGGCGGCTCTAATTTTGTGATCGTCATCGTGTCCAAAAAACCAAGTTTGCCAATACCAGTGAATGCGGAGATCTCAGATCCAATCGAGCTGCCATCACCTGCTGATAGCCAAACTTTGGTGCCAATCATCCAATCTGATTGCGCCGGCCAATTAGTTATTGCCGCATAAGCGGAATCTAAATTGGTTGGTAACTCAACTGTTAAGGAGACATCAGAGGTTTGCATCACAACTCCGCTTCCGCAAGTTCTTCGTCAGTTGTAATCGCATGTTGTGGCGATGCTAACTCTAATTCGATTAACTCCAGCGCCTTTGAAATTTCCGTTGCCCAAGTAACACAATTTGCTGCATCATAAGTGATAAAGCCAGCTGCAGTTATCTCAGTTAACCACTGTCGCATTGGTTCATACATGCCATCTGGGTCTAGCACTACTACTGGCTTGACGTGCATGTCTAGTGATTTTGCTACCCAGATTTCAAAGAATTCTTCTAGTGTTCCAATGCCACCTGGCAACACAATAAATGCATCGGCCAACTCTTCCATCTTGGCTTTTCTAGTTCGCATATCTGGCACCACAATCAACTCAGTTGATTCCAGATCAGCAACTTCTCGTTCCATCAGCGCTTCGGGCACCACACCAATAGTTTCGCCGCCAACTGAGCGAGCACCTTTGGTAACCGCTCCCATTGAAGCTACTGACCCACCACCGGAAACTAGCTGCCATCCCTTTTGGCCAATTGCCGCACCCAGGTCGAAGGCATGCTGAATATGCACCGGATCAATTTGTTGATTCGCGGCACAAAACACACAAACTGCGGTCATAGTTCCTTCACTTGTTGCGCCATCCCTTACGGTAAGGGCATGGAGACCAAACTCAGCGCTGCCGCCGCAGGTATTGCCACGTTTGCTGGCGACACCGTGCTGGATGCTTATTTTCCAACCCCAACTTTAGGCAATAAACCTATCCCGCAGTCGCTGACAGTTGCGAATCATGCCAGTGATTTAGTGACTAAGCGCGTTGTAGAAGTAGTGATCACCGATTTAAGTCAGGCGCCAACTGATGCGTTAGATGCTTATCTGAGACTTCACCTGCTCTCCCATCGCTTGGTCGCACCACACAGCATCGATCTGGATGGAATTTTTGGCTTATTGGCCAATGTGGCATGGACCGCAACTGGACCAATTCCGGTTGAGCACGCGGCAACTTATGTGCAAGACCAACGAAGTCGCGGCATTGCCGATTTGATTCTCGGGGTGGATCGATTTCCACGAATGCTTGATTACGTAATTCCAAGTGGTGTTCGAATCGCTGATGCAGATCGCGTCAGACTTGGTGCGCACTTAGCAGAAGGCACTGTCGTAATGCATGAAGGATTTGTGAACTTTAATGCTGGCACCTTGGGTAAATCTATGGTTGAAGGACGAATCAGTGCTGGCGTAACAGTTGGTGCTGGCAGTGATATTGGTGGTGGCGCATCAATCATGGGCACACTTTCTGGTGGTGGCAAAGAAGTAATTCGAATTGGTGAGAATTGCTTAATTGGTGCCAATGCTGGAATCGGGATCTCGCTTGGTGATAACTGCATTGTTGAAGCCGGACTTTATTTAACTGCTGGCAGCAAAGTGAAACTGCCAGATGGCAATGTGATTAAAGCTGCTGCACTTTCTGGCGAAGCAGATTTGTTGTATCGAAGAAATAGTCAAACCGGCGCAATTGAAGCTATTTCACAAACTGGAACCTGGGGCGGGCTTAACCAAGCCCTACATTAACCGTTGCGCTAACTGATTGATTTTTTCGTCAGTTTCCGTCATCGCTGCGCGAACAAATTCTGCGCCAGCCTCGCCATAGAAAATACCTGGCGCAACTAACACACCACGCTCAGCTAGCCAAGTTACGCTCTGCCAGCAATCTTCATTACGAGTTAACCATAAATACAACCCAGCCGCAGATGCCACAACTTCAAAACCAGCTGCAGTAAACGCTGGTTGCATAACTTTCCGTCGGTTTTCATAAACTGTTCGCTGCGCTTTTGCATGTGCTTCATCTAGCCAAGCCGCCGTTGCCGCAGCCTGACTTGGCGTTGGCGTGATTAATCCAAGATGTTTTCTTGCCTGCAAAATGCCAGATACTAATTTTTGATCGCCAGAGATTGCGGCCGCTCGATATCCGGCTAGCGAAGAGCGTTTTGAGAGTGAGTGAAGTGCGATTAAATATTCGCAATTGCCGCCAGTTAGTTTGCTATTGAGAATAGAGACCGGTGTGACATCCCAACCTAACGTTAAATAACACTCATCACTTGCCACAATTGTTTTGGTATCTCGGGCATATTCAATCCAACTTTTTAGCTCAGCTTCAGTTAACACACTTCCAGTTGGATTTGATGGCGAATTCAGCCAAACTAAATCTACCGAGTCGGTAAGTTGGTTCGGTAAATCAGCCAGCACCACGCTAGCACCAACTGCTTGTGCCCCGACGGCATAAGTTGGATATGCCAGCGTAGGAATTGCCACCCTTGCGCCTTTAGTTAGGCCAAGCAGTAGCGGAAGTAGTGCAACTGCTTCTTTAGACCCAATAGTTGGAATGGTTGCTAGGTTTGTAGCATCTGCTTGTGCAACATTTGCTAACCAAGTTTTTTGTGCGGCAACTAATTGAGTAGTGCCAGCAGTTAGCGGATAACTATGCGCATCTAGCGCTGCTGCGGCAGCAGATTGAATTTCAGTTGCGACCGAATCAACTGGGGTACCGACAGATAAATCGATTAATCCAGCAGGATGAGCGGCCGCTAATTTAGCTGCCGGTTGCAGCAAATCCCAGGGAAAATCTGGAAGTTGATCTGCTAACAAGAACTAGCTGGCTTTCGGTGGCATGGCAGCAACCGCTGGTACGTCACTGCCAGTTCGACCAACTTTGCTAGCACCGCCAGGCGAGCCAATTTCATTAAAGAAATCTCGGTTGTATTCGGTGTATTGACTTAGTTCAGCTGGCACATCATCTTCATAGAAAATTGCTTCGACAGGGCAAACTGGTTCGCAAGCACCGCAGTCAACGCATTCATCTGGATGAATGTAAAGCATCCGATCACCTTCATAAATACAGTCAACTGGACATTCTTCAATGCAGGACTTGTCTTGCGTATCAATGCACGCTTCGGTAATTACATAGGTCATTTCGGACACCCCTTAGTTGGCGTAGGCGCAGATTATCGCCTCTACCGCCTGATGCAAATGCAACACTGGGGCATTTCCTTCTACGCTTACCCCATGTTCCGCATCTACGACACTAAATCTCGTGATTTAGCGCAGTTTTCTGCCAAATCTCCAATCAAGATTTATGCCTGCGGACCAACCGTGTATCGAGATGTACATCTGGGTAACTTGCGCAGCTTTCTGCTGCCAGACTTAATACGAACTGCTTTGGCCAGCAGCGGTATTGACTCTTATGTCGTACAGAACATCACCGATGTTGGCCACATGGTCGATGACTCGGGAATTGAGACGCTTGATCCAACCCAGGACAAAATGCTGCAGCAAGCTGCGGCAGAGCAAATGTCAGCATTGGCTATCGCCCGAAAATATGAATCGCAATATTTAGCGGATCTCACCGCATTAAATGTTCAGCTACCAGATCAGACGCCGCGAGCTAGCGAAACCATTGATCAAATGCTGGAGGTAATTGCAAAGTTGATCGAACTTGATTTTGCTTACCAAGGTGAAGATGGCTCAATTTTCTTTAGTGCTCAAAAATTCCCCAGCTATGGCGCGATCAGCGGAAATACACTCGATCAATTAAAGCCAGGGCACCGATTTGAAGGTGAAGTTGACGCCGCAAAGCGATTTCATGGTGATTGGGCACTATGGAAAGCAGCCGATGAGCGCCGAACGCAACTTACCTGGGACACCCCATGGGGCAGAGGTTTTCCTGGTTGGCATATTGAATGCACCGCGATGTCTCTAAATGCGTTTGGCGATCAAATTGACATTCACACTGGCGGAATTGATCTGCGCTTCCCGCACCACGAAAATGAGCGAGCACAATCGAACGCCGTTGCCGGTAAAGAAGTAGTTTCTGCTTGGGTGCATGCTGAGCATCTACTTTTTGAAGGTAGAAAAATGTCGAAAAGCACAAATAATGTTGTGTTGTTGCGTGACGTAATTGCCGCCAATATCACACCAGCAGCAGTGCGATTGGCTTTTCTCGAAAATCACTATCGTCAGCAACTTAATCTTACTTGGGACACCTTAGTTGCGGCGGAACAAACCATCCGCCGCTGGAGCGATCAAGTTAGTCTGGCAACTGAAGTTGATGAACCATTAAGTCACGAGATGTCCAGTTATTTGTTGGATAACTTGAATACTGCAGAAGCAATATTGAGTTTACGGGCAAAAGAAAAAGAATTGGCTAAATCTCCAGTTGCGCGAGCAAATGCCATTGCCACCGCAGCAGATCTGCTCAAACTCAATCTTGCGCAACCTGAGCTGGAACTAACCCCCGAAGTGTTAAGGCTATTAAGTGATAGGGGTGCCGCGCGCGCTGAGAAAAATTGGCAACTGAGCGATCAGCTACGCGATCAACTAAATCAACTAGGTTACGAAGTAAATGATGCTAGCTCTGGGACGCAACTTCGTCGGGCGATTTTGCCACCGAAGCTCTAGTTGGAATTATCAGCGAAACAAACGCAGCAACACCAGTAATCCCGACATACCACCAGGTGAGATCATCTTCAATCAAGATTAAATCGCCCATCGCAGTCGGCGTTGCTGCTCGAAAGGTGATTAACCCCCAACAGATGATTACCAACGTAGATTGCCAGAACGAATTATGCGTTGTTCTAATGTATCGAGTCGCGATGATGATCAGAATGCCCGCCAGAATTGATCCAGCTGGGATGCCTTGGTAAACCACCGAAGAGAGAAATACCGCAATTGTGCTGGTAGCAACAGCAATCACCGTTGAACTTATCCAAGAGGCATAAGGCATAGCCCAAGCCTATTCCCCGTAACCCTGACGGCAACCCAACAACTTTCCCGCTACCTTATGGGCGTGACCCAAACTCAAGACTTTATCGGCCAATATGCCGCTTCGGGCAGATTCCGAAATGGTACCCCAAGATCTTTCACGGTAACTGGTGCTGGCGTGTATTTCCTCCAAAGCACTGGTCCCACTGATCCAGTGCTGCAATTGAAACTGCTTGACCTAACAACTGGCGAGATCAAAATTATTTTCAATCCTGCTGATGTCACAATTGATGCGGACTTACCGGCAGCAGAGAAAGCTCGTCGCGAACGACTACGAGAATCTGGGGCGGGCATTACCGCGTACTCGGCATCCAAGTCAGGACTGGAGATTACCTTTGCCTTAAACGGAACTTTGTTTCTGCTTCGAGTTGGCGACGAAGTTCGGGCCGAGATTGCTGAATATACCGATGTATTTGATCCGCAACTTAGTTCTGATGGGCTAACAATTGCTTGCGTTCGCAACGGCTCGCTTTGGGTCATTCCTACCGAAGCATTGCACCTGGGTTATCAGATCACCCCAAATGACGGAAACACTTGGGGTTTAGCTGACTTTCTGAGTGCTGAAGAGTTTGGTCGGGCCAATGGTTTTTGGTTCTCACCTGACGGAGAAAAATTATTAGTTCAGTACTACAACGATGAATTAGTGCCCAAAATTTCAATCGCGGATTTAGCGCAACCAACCGTTCCGGTCGCTGATCATCGGTTTTCGTTTGCTGGTGGCATTAATCCAAGAATTGGACTTCGGATATTTTCAGCTCGCACTGGTTCTCAAGCAATTTCATGGGATATTGAAAACTTCCCTTATCTCTCCCAGGCTGGCTGGAGTGACAATCAGAGTGTATTTGCCATCGTGTTAGATCGAAGCCAACAGCAACTGCATCACTTGAAGTTTGATCTAAATTCAGGTGCAAAGATAATTGAGATTGTCCAACAGCAAACTTGGGTGGAGAGTTCTCCTAAACTTCATCGCAGTCACGAAAATACCCGTTGGGATGTTCGAGACGATTTTATTGGTAACCAACGTCGGCTTTATCGAAACGGCGAGCCAGTAACCGCGACAAATTGGTATGTCCGGAGCATTGGCTTTAGCAATGATGAAATAGCAATAATTGAAGCAACGGCGGACTCGGCTTACAACCAGATACTTAAGGTTTCTGATGGCTTTATTGAGCCAATAACTGAGGCTAATTACTACGCGAGTTTCTTGGCCGGAAATGAAGCAACTCAAGCAGTGATGACAACGAGTTTCAGTGACGAGCCCAAATATCAAATAATCCATGGCCAACAACGCTTTAATGTTGAAGATTATTCGTTTGCGCCAAACCTAGCTATTAATTTAAAGCGATTAACTGATACCGCAACGAATCGCACGGTTGTGCTATTGCCAAAACAAGTTGCCGGACCGCTACCGGTAATTATGTCGCCCTATGGCGGACCACATGCTCAATTAGTTCTCGCAACTAAACGCAAATATGCCCTGGATCAATGGTTTGCTGACCAGGGATTTGCGGTGATTGTTTCAGATGGGCTTGGCTCCCCTGGCGTAAATACCCATTGGGAACATGCGATTGTCCGGAATTTCACCGCTTCGCTGGATTGTCAGCTCGCCGCACTAGAGCAAGCTGCTGCTGAACTTCCTGGCATGCTTGATTTAAATCGAGTCGGGATTCGTGGCTGGTCATTTGGCGGTTATCTCAGCGCTCTTGCCACCATGATGCGACCAGATATTTTCAAAGTTGCAGTTGCTGGTGCGCCAGTTACCGAATGGCGACTTTATGACTCTGCGTATACCGAGCGATATTTGGGGCATCCAGCAAATGATCCGGCAACATATGATCGAAATTCGTTACTAACCTTGATGCCGAACCAAATTGGCAAATTACTTATTGTTCATGGGCTTGCTGATGACAATGTGCTAGCCGCGCATAGTTTGCAGCTATCAGCGCATCTGATAAATCTAGGATTACAGCATCAATTCCTACCATTATCGAATGTTACGCATATGACGCCACAAGTTTCAGTTACTGAAACTTTGCTAAAAACTGAATTAGAAATGTTTAAACAGCTTTAAACATTGAATCTGAATTCAACCACATCACCATCGGCCATTACGTATTCCTTGCCTTCGGTGCGCACCAAACCCTTTGATTTTGCTTCTGCCATTGACCCAGACTTCACTAAATCATCAAAGCTCACAACTTCAGCCTTAATGAAACCTCGTTGAAAATCTGTATGGATAACCCCAGCCGCTTCCGGTGCTGTGGCACCAACTGGAATCGTCCAAGCTCTGGCCTCTTTCGGTCCTGCCGTTAAATAAGTTTGCAGCCCAAGGGTGGCAAATCCAACTCGCGCTAGCGTACTTAAGCCAGATTCAGTTTGCCCAACACTTTTTAGTAGTTCCAACGCTTCCTCGTCACTTAGCTCCAGCAACTCAGTTTCTAATCTGGCATCTAGAAATATGGCTTCAGCTGGCGCAACTAGCTCTTGCATTTTAGATTTAGCTGCGGCATCGATTAATCCGGCGTCATCAACATTAAATACATATAAAAATGGTTTAGCCGTTAACAAAAATAGTTCTCGCAACGGTTCGCGATCTACACCTGAAGCAAAGATGGTTTTGCCGCCATTCAATATCTGTTGAGCTTTCTCTGCCGCTTCGAGTGCTGCTTGTTTAGTTTTATCGTTTCGAGCTTCTTTTTGTAATCTTGGAATAGCTTTTTCGAGAGTTTGCAGATCCGCCAAAATCAATTCGGTGTTAATAGTTTCAATGTCATCTTTAGGTGAAATTCGGCCATCCACGTGAATGACATCTGGATCCGCAAAACCTCGAATCACTTGGCAGATTGCATCAGCTTCGCGAATATTTGCCAGAAACTTATTACCAAGTCCAGCACCTTCACTAGCACCTTTAACAATGCCGGCAATGTCAACAAATGAAACGGTCGCGGGCAAGATTCGCTCAGAGCCGAACATTTTCGCCAACACATCAAGACGTGGATCTGGCACTCCAACTACGCCCACATTGGGTTCAATTGTGGCGAACGGATAATTTGCGGCCAAAACATTGCTACGAGTTAATGCATTAAAAAGCGTTGACTTGCCCACATTGGGCAGGCCAACAATTCCAATAGTGAGCGCCATGACGGCAATCTTAGAGACACCATTGATACTAAGTAATAACTATCGGTGCTAATTGATTACGATGGTAGATATGGCGCAGAAACCAGGTCAGCTTTATCGAGCAATTGGCGCATCGGGCAAGTTAGCAGATTCCGCTCGACCAGCAGTTGCCGCTCGACGCCGCGTACTGCCAGAAATCGTAGATACCCCAAAAACTGACCGCTTTATTTGGCTAACTTTCATCTCGCTAAGCATTTTTGCAGCAGTTGAAGATTGGTGGCGCGGCGAGATTGGTTTTATTACTGGTGGCTTGGGTATTGCATTAGTACTGCTAGGTCGGGTCATGTTGCATAAGAAAGATTTGGCCTATCTAGTAGCAACTCCGCCAGCTGCCTATCTAGTTGCGGTAGTAATCCCGAATTTGTTTTCCATTACCCAATCTGCAAATCCGCTAAATCAATTGGGCGCAACAGTAATTACCAGACTTTCAAACCTGGCACCGTTTGTCTTAACTGCTTTTGTGATTAGTTTTTTACTTTTTAAAATAGCAAATCGGAAATAACTATTTAGTTGCCGCTTTCTGCGCTTTTCTCAGCTCTGGTGGAGTTGCAAACACCAAACGCTCTTCGGCAGTTTTTACTTCCTCAACTTCGCCAAAGCCGCGCTCCGCTAACCAATTGAGCACACCTTCAACCAACGATTCTGGAACCGAAGCGCCAGAAGTAAGACCGACATTCTCAACACCAACCAGCCATTCATCTTTGCATTCGGTGTAGTTATCAACTCGATATGCTGCGTTTGCCCCAGCTTCTAGTCCAACCTCAACTAGCCGCACGCTGTTACTTGAATTACCTGACCCCACCACAATTAACAACTCAACTTGTGGCGCAATTGCTTTAACTGCACCCTGTCGATTTTGAGTGGCATAGCAGATGTCATCACTTGGCGGATCAATCAGCATTGGCAGCCGTGCGCGCAGCCGATCAACGGTTTCTAACGTTTCATCAACAGAGAGCGTAGTTTGTGATAGCCAAGCAACTGGGCGATTTGGATCAATCGTTACTGAATCTGCCGCATCAAGGCCATCAACTAGCTGAATATGTTCTGGGGCTTCCCCAGCTGTTCCTTCAACTTCCTCATGGCCTTCATGACCAATCAATAGAATTTGATATTCCTCAGCCGCAAATCGCTTCGCTTCTTGATGCACTTTAGTAACTAACGGACAAGTAGCATCGATGGTTTTTAAATTTAGTTGTGCTGCCTGCGCATGCACTGCAGGTGATACACCGTGAGCAGAGAAAACCACAGTGCTGCCTGCTGGTACTTCATCTAGCTCTTCAACAAAGATGGCACCTCGAGCTTCTAAATCTTCAACTACATGCTTGTTGTGGACGATTTGTTTCCGCACATAAACCGGCGCGCCATAAAGATCTAGCGTTTGCTCGACCGTGATTACGGCACGATCAACACCCGCGCAATAGCCACGTGGGGCAGCAATCAATACTCGCTTAGCCATGGGGAAAGAATAGAGGGATTAAGCCTGATCCGCCCGTTCGCCAGTAACTGCCGGAAATTCGCCGCCAGCCACTCGAACATTCAATGAAGTGCCAGGTTTTGGTGGTTTGGTCAACAATTTGTTTTCACTTGTTCGCACAATTGCATACCCGCGCTCAAGTGTTCCCTGTGGTGACATCGCTCGGATAGTTGCAGCAGCTGCTGCTATCTCGGTTTTTTGGTTGGCTACCAAAGTTGTCATGGTTGATCGCAATAGATACTGCTGGTTTCTAATCCACTGCCTTGCCGTTACTAATCTAGTCTTGGGATGAAGTTGCAACAAACTGCGCTCCAACTCAAACAGTCCAGCTTGTTCATCCTGAATCAGCGATCGCACTTCACGACGGAGCCGATAACGTAACGTTGAAATATATTCCAGTTCTTCACTTAAGCTCGGCACAATCTTTCGGGCGGCATCAGTTGGAGTGGAGGCGCGATAGTCCGCAACAAAATCTAACAGCGGAGTATCTTGTTCATGCCCAATAGCGCTCACTATTGGTGTGTTCATTTTGGCAACTAGTCGAATTAAGCCTTCATCCGAGAATGGCAGTAAGTCTTCTAACGAGCCGCCACCGCGAGCAATCACAATGACATCAACTTCACCATTAGCATCAAGTTCTTTTAGCGCGGTCGCTACTTCCTTTACGGCACTATCGCCTTGGACAGCAACTTCTTTAACTACAAAATCGACTGTTGGCCAGCGAACTTTGGCATTCACCATCACATCGTGCATTGCTGCACTTGCTCGGCCACAAATAAGTCCAACTTTGGTTGGCAAAAATGGCAGTGGTTTCTTTGTCGATGGATCAAAAAGTCCTTCGGCGGCAAGTAATTGTTTTAGTGCTTCTAGTCGAGCTAGCAACTCGCCCAA
>JBMTAF010000020.1:0-14240 GCA_049428425.1 Candidatus Nanopelagicales bacterium | reverse complement strand
CCAAAAAACACCGTGGTTTATTTAGGCAGTGTTACTAAACTGCGAGGCGGCCTAGAGTTATTGGAATTGGCTGCAAAGTTAGCGCCGCACCAAATCCGAGTCGAAATTATCGGCAGTTGCCCAGAACCAGGTTTAGTTGCGAAAATCAATGACGCGGTTGCCGCAGGGCAAGTAATCTGGCACGGCTTTGTGCCAAATGAAACGGCACGAGCCCTGCTGCCAGGTCAGCTAGCTGGATTATCACTGCTGCACGATCACCCGAATTATCAAGTAAGTCAACCAACCAAAATCTATGAATACCTAGCCGCCGCAATTCCAGTAATTACAACTCCCCTAATCCACGCCGCAAATCTAGTTAATGCGGCAGGTGCTGGATATGTGGTTGAATTTAATAATCTTGATCAAGTTGCGCAGACCATAATCAAACTCAAAGCAGATCCTGCTGCCTGGCAGGAATTAGGTCAGCGCGGCTACCAATATGTCGCAACTCACCATAATTGGAAAGTTGATCAAGAAAAATTTATTCGCGCGCTCGAAGATTTCGCGGCGAAGTAAGAAAGCCAATCCCCCAACTTAAATGCATGGTTAGCAATACAAACGGTTGAATAAACAGCGTAATTAAATGCTGTTTATTAAATATCACAGCTGATCCAATCAAAATTAAACTCAAGTAGCCAATTATTGGTAGCGCAAATATCCAACTGAATTCAAATCCACTAGCAGTTGCAACAATCAGTGAAAAGAGCGAGATCAAAAGCGTAGTAACGGTGAATGGCGGCGCGAGATAACGAAGTGATTTAGTTTCTGGATAGGTTCGAGCCACCTCACGTCGCCACCTGCCATATTCAAAATACTGTCTTGCTAACTTTCCAAAAGTTGAACGTGGTCGATAAGTGACTTCTAGTCTTGGGTCAAACCAAACTTTGCCACCAGTTTTTCGGATGCGATAGTTCATCTCCCAATCTTGGGCTCTAATAAAACTTTCATCGTAACCACCAACTCGACTGAGCGCACTGCGTTGAAAAACTCCGAGATAAACAGTTTTAGTTTCACCAGCACCACCACCGGTGTGAAATCTTGCTGGCCCAACTCCAAGTGCGCTGCGCATTGCGGCGGCGACTGCAATTTCAAATTTAGTTAGGCCAGTAGCCGCCATAACGCCACCGACCACATCAGCTCCAGTTGTTGCGAGCACCTCAATAGCAGTTTGTATGTAATTGGGCGTTAACAATGAATGACCATCGACTCGAACCACAATTTCATAGCGCGCTGCGGCAATTGCAAGATTAAGTGCGCTAGCCGTTTTTCCAGTTGGATTGGTAACTAATTGGATTCGGGAATCTTCAGCCGCCAACACTTCGGCAATGGCAGCGGTATCGTCAGTTGACGGCCCAATGGCCAGAATTAACTCTAAGGGGCCCGTCACCTGCTGACTCAGGATTTGGGTAACTGCTTCCCGCAGGTGCTTTGCTTCATTTAGCACCGGCATGACCACACTCACTCCGGCATCCGACCTGGCATTCATGGCATGAAACCTTAGCGGTGAGAGAATGAGGGCTGGCTGAAGAAGGGTTAAAGTGTCGGCAGATCAAGAACTTGTGCTTCACATCGGGACGATGAAGTCCGGCACTACCTATCTCCAGCATGGCTTAACGAGTCAACTTGAAAATTTGACCGCAGCTAATTGGCTTTATCCAATGAAATTTGCTCCAGCTCGAGGTGCCATAAATCATGAACGTGCGATTTATGGACTGGTTGGCGACGAGATTCCATGGGTAGATCGAAAATTACAAATCAAAATGCAGCCGCAGTGGCAGAAACTCCTTGATGAAATTCACGATAGTTCGGCAAATGTCTTACTTTCCGCTGAAGCACTTGCCGTCATGTTGGAATCTGGGATAGAGAAATTACTAACTGCATTACCAAAGCGAAAGATAAAGGTGGTGCTAACTGCACGTGATCTGGCGCGCGTTCTACCATCCTCATGGCAGCAAAGCGTTCGTAATGGCCGACCATACGGTTACGACGAGTACTTTGACCGAATTAAGAATGCGGCACAACTTCCGGTTACTGAAATGGTGGGCAGTAATTTTTGGCGCAGCTATCGACTCAATGAAGTTGTGGCTCGTTGGCAGAAATTTATTCCACTTGCTGACATTTCCATCATTACAGTGCCAGCTAAAACAAGTTCAGATTCACTCTGGGCGAGATTTATCAAAGCGATTGGCTTACCACTTGATACAAATGAACCGAAATTTAGTGATAAACAAGCTCACACTTCAATTACCTGGGCAGAAGCAGAAGTATTAGTTGAGCTCAATCAGCAATGGCTGACCAAGGGCAAATCGACGCTGCAGCGAAATCAACTTCGACGACGGATTGTGCAAGAAGGTTTTCAGCAGCGCTCTGATCGAGGCGCTCCAATTGGGTTAACCGCGCCTTGGCTGGAATTAGCGCGCGAATGGTCAGATGATGACATCCGCAAACTACTTTCCCTAGGCGTAACGATTCACGGTGATATTGCTGATTTACGAGTAGCAGACACGCTTACTGCTACCCTGCCATGCAGCAGTGAAGAAATCGAGCAAGCTCGCGCCGTTGCCGCACGATTCAACGATCGCCTCAAGCTGCAAGCCATTGCAAAGTTATTTGGCATCTCCGGTAAACGAGCCTGAGGTAGATTAAGCCCAACATGGTGGCTAGGAAATAATGAATCAGTCGGGAATGCCAGTAGCGGTTGTTGGTTGCGGTTATTTAGGTGCAGTGCTTTCGGCAGTGCTGGTAGAGCAGGGAAATCAAGTAATTGGACTTGATATCGACCAAGTAAAGGTGTCGCAGTTAAATTCTGGCACCCCGCCTTTTTATGAACCTGAATTTGAAGAAGTGCTACAGAAATCACTTTCAACTGGTAATTTAAAATTCACAACTAACGCTGAAGAAATTTCGGCCGCGGAATTGATTTTCATCTGTGTCGGTACTCCGCAAGACCAGAATTCAGCTGCGGCAGATTTGTCTCAGTTGTGGAATGCAATTGATGCCATCGCACCGCACCTAGCTGCTGATGCAATTGTCGTTGGTAGATCAACTGTCCCAGTTGGCACGGCCGCAAAATTGGAGCAACGGCTAAATCAAAAGACTGGCCGTAGTTATCAAATTGCGTGGAATCCAGAATTTTTGCGCGAAGGTCATGCAATTAGTGATACTAGAAATCCAGATCGGATTGTGATTGGCACTAGTAATCCAGCAGCAGAAGCCAAACTAAGAGCAATCTACGCACCACAGTTGGATCGACAAATTCCGTTTCTAGTAATTGATATTCCAACTGCAGAGTTAGTAAAGGTTTCGGCAAATGCCTTTCTAGCAACCAAGATTTCCTTTATTAATGCGGTATCTGAAGTTGCCGAAATTGCTGGTGCGGACATTGTTGCGCTAGCAGAGGCGATTGGATTGGATCCCAGAATTGGAAACAAGTTCTTAGCTGCTGGAATTGGCTTTGGTGGCGGTTGTTTACCAAAAGACATACGAGGCTTCATCAGCAGCAGTCAAGCTATTGGTGCTGGCGAAGCGGTTGAGTTTTTAGTTGAAGTTGATCGAATTAACCTTAGACAGCGAAATCGCATTATCGAGTTGGCTAAAAAAGAACTGGGCGATCTGTCTGGGAAGCGAGTTGTGGTTCTTGGTGCGGCATTTAAGCCAAACAGTGATGATGTCCGAGATTCCCCCGCGCTAGATATCGCTAATGGCTTGGCAGGGCTTGGTGCGCAGGTGGTGGTGCATGATCCGAAAGCCATTGAAAACGCTCGGATTCGCTATCCGGAACTGCAGTACCAAAGCGACCTAACAGAGATTTTTAAGGATGCTGACTTAGTATTACACCTAACCGAATGGCAGCAGTACCGAGAGTTGGACCCGGTCTCGTTGCACGCAAAGGTAAGAAATCCAGTGATTATTGATGGCAGAAATGTGCTGGATTTTGCGAAATGGCGAGCTGCTGGGTGGCAGATCACCGGAATGGGTAAGCGAGCTTAATGACGAACAAATTAGTCAGCACTGATCAGGTGCTGGATGCACTCGAGGCTGAAGCAATTGGAATTCTTCGAGAAACCGCAGGTGCGTTTAAGAATCCAGTTTTGATGTATTCAATTGGTAAAGATTCCAGTGTCTTATTGGAGTTAGCCCGAAAAGCATTTGCCCCGGCGCCAATTCCGTTTACTTTTCTACATATTGATACCACCTTTAAGTTCCGTGAAATGATTGAGTTTCGTGATGCTCGCGCCCGAGAGTTTGGCCTTAATTTAATTGTGCATACCAACCCAGAAGGCGCTAACGGTGAAGTTACTGCCTGGACGCATGGCGCGCAGGAATACACCAGAATCATGAAGACCGTTGCACTTCGCCAAGCGCTTGATGCCGGTGGCTATGACGCTGCGATTGGTGGCGCACGCCGCGATGAAGAGCGATCTCGTTCTAAAGAACGGGTATTTAGTTTGCGCGAAGCTGGACATCGTTGGGAGCCGCGAAATCAACGACCAGAAATGTGGCGAACTCGAAATACTGCGTTAAGTGAGGGTCAAACCATGCGAGTTTTCCCGCTTAGCAATTGGACTGAAATTGATGTTTGGCGTTATATCAAGCGAGAAAACATTGAAATTGTGCCGCTTTACTATGCGAAACCCCGACGAAGCGTGATTCGAGATAATCAAATAATCGTGCTTGATGATGATCGAATGCCGCTGTTAGAGGGTGAAGTGCCGCAAGATCGATTAGTTCGATTCCGTTCGCTTGGTTGTTATCCAGTAACTGCTGCAATTGAATCTACCGCTACCACGATGGATGAATTAGTAGCTGAGATGGAAGCTACCAAAGTAAGTGAACGTGCCGGGCGACTAATTGACGGTGATCGTGAAGCTTCGATGGAAGCTAAGAAGACTGAGGGGTATTTCTAGTGACTACTGTGACCCCACTGCTTCGAGTTGTCACTTGCGGTTCCGTTGATGATGGCAAAAGCACTTTAATTGGCCGATTACTCGTTGAAACTGATTCAGTTCCACTAGATGAAGTTGATCGTGCTCGCACTTATCGCCGAGCTGGTTCCATCATTCCTATCGGCGAAGTGGATTACTCACTTTTAACTGATGGCCTTGAGGCAGAACGAGAGCAAGGCATCACCATTGATGTGGCATATCGCCATTTATTGCTGCCCTCTGGCCGCCGCGTAATTTTGGCTGATGGGCCTGGGCATGAGCAGTACACCAGAAATATGGCCGTAGCTGCTTCTGATGCTGATGTGGCGTTGCTATTAGTTGATGCAACTAAAGGTGTTCGCGATCAAACCATGCGTCATCTAACTGTCTGTGCCCTAATGGGTGTTGGAACCGTAATTGCAGTTATCAACAAATTAGACGCAATGGACTTCTCACAAAAAGTAGCAGATGAAATCTCGGAAAAACTTACGGCAGCCGCAACTCGATTAGGTGTAAAGAACCTGATGATGATTCCGGTTAGTGCGCTTCTTGGTGATAACGTAATTAATCAAAGTAAAAATACAACTTGGTATCAAGGACCAACCGTATTGGGTGCGCTACAGCAATGGGAGCCAGGTAAATCATTGGCTAACGCTTCACTTCGATTACCGGTGCAGACCATTTTGCGCGCTGATGATTGGCGTGGTTATGGCGGAACACTGGCAAGTGGAACGTTAAAACTGAATGACAGTTTTGTCGTAGCGCAAACTGGTAAAGCTGCCAGAGTGGCTCAGCTCTACGTAAACGGAAAGCCAGCAACTGAAGCATTACCTGGTGATGCGGTAGCTATCAAGCCAGACGTAGAAGTGGATATTTCTCGCGGTGATGTGATTTCTAATCCAACTCAAGATTTGCAACCAGCAGATAGATTTTCGGCGGATTTAGTCTGGATCGGTGAAGAGCCACTTGCTCATGGTCGCTCTTACTCTCTAATTTGTGGTCCAGCATCGGTTAATGCAACTGTGACCACAATTCGCCATAAGTTAGATGTGAATACCGGTCATGAAGATGCTGCCAGAGTGCTGAATCTAAACGAAATTGGTCGAGTAACTATTGCTACCGAAAAACCAATTCCGCTCGATCTATATTCCGAAGTTCGCGATACTGGCGGATTTTTGTTGGTCGATCGAGTTACTAAACATACGGTTGCAGCTGGCATGGTGCACCATGTGCTTCGTCGATCTTTCAATGTGGTTCCGCATGAATTTGAAATCAATAAAGAATCGCGTGGGCGACTGAAGGCACAGACACCTCGAGTGATCTGGCTTACCGGATTGCCTGGATCCGGAAAATCCACCTTGGCAAATGAAGTTGAGCGTCGACTTTATGCTGCAGGTGTTCACACTTATCTACTTGATGGCGATAACGTTAGAACTGGTCTGAATAAAGATCTCGGCTTTACCGCAACAGATCGAGCAGAGAACGTACGACGTGTCGGTGAGGTGGCAAAGCTTATGGTCGATGCTGGCTTGATTGTGTTGGTGTCGCTGGTTTCACCATTTAGAAGTGACCGAGATGCGGTAAAGGATTTATTCCCAGCTGGCGAATTTGTCGAGGTATTTGTCGATACACCAGTTGAGATATGTGCGCAGCGTGATCCAAAAGGCTTGTACGCCAAAGCGCAAGCAGGTACGTTGCCAAACATGACTGGTATGGGACAAAATTATGAAGCGCCACTCAATCCAGATCTGGTAATTGATGGCACCGCAGATTTAGCTGAAAGCGCAGCCAAAGTTATTTCAAAAATTATGGGTTAAGTTGTTGTTTCAGCTTTTGTTGTAACTCATCATTTTTTGCAATTACCAAATCCTTTAGATCAGCCCGATAAGAATCTAGTTGCTGTTGCAACTCTGCATTTGTTGTTGCCAAAATTCGAAGTGCAAGTAGTGCGGCATTCTTGGCACCATTTATTGCTACCGTGGCAACTGGTACACCAGCTGGCATCTGCACCACACTTAACAATGAATCCAGACCATCCAGCTGAGTTAATGCAACTGGCACGCCAATTACCGGAAGTGAGGTAACTGAAGCAATCATGCCTGGCAAGTGAGCTGCACCGCCCGCACCAGCAATAATTACCTGATAGCCATTGCTGCTTGCCGATTTCGCAAACTCCAACATTTCTTCTGGTGTGCGATGTGCGGAAACAACTGCCACCTCTGCCGTGATGCCAAAACTTTTGAGCATTTCAGCGGCTGGCTCCATAGTGGGCCAATCTGAATCCGAGCCCATCACGATTGCCACTTTAGCTTCGGTCATCGGTCATCCCATCCGCGTTATTCGTCAATCTTACCTGCCAGAAAATCAGTAGCGTGCGCGATCCGTTCGCGAAGGTTGACAAGATCATTACCAACCAAATTGATATGGCCAACTTTTCGGTTTGGCTTTACCGTCTTGCCATAAAAGTGAATCTTTAATTCTGGATCACGGGCTAAACAATGCAATAAACCACGGTGTAGGTCTTGATGCACGCCACCCAAAACATTTCCCATCACTACCTGCTTAGCAGTCATAGTTGGCGAGCCAAGTGGCAAGTCCAACACTGCTCGAAGGTGATTTTCAAACTGCGAAGTGACGGCACCATCTTGCGTCCAATGACCTGAGTTATGCGGCCGCATCGCTAATTCATTAACTAGCAATGGTCCGCTACCGGTATCAAACAGCTCCACCGCAAGAACCCCAACTACATCTAGTTCAGCCGCTATTTTCAGCGCTAGCGCTTGCGCCTCAGCAGCTCGATCGAGGTGCAAGTCCGGTGCAGGTGCTAACACTTGAACACAAATTCCATCTTCTTGAACCGTTTCAACAATTGGATACGCAACTGCTTGATTATGAGGCGACCTCACCACCAGTGCTGATAACTCACGTTCGAATCCGATCATCTCTTCCAATAGAACTGGAAAATGGCAATCAGCAAGCTCTGTATCATTCTTAATTTGCCAGACGCCTCGCCCGTCATATCCCCCAGTTGGCGATTTTGCAATGATTGGAAAACCTATTTGCTGCCCAAATTCCGTTGCTTCGGTTAGATTTTCGACATAACGCCAATTTGGCATTGGAGCTGAAATTTCAGCCAGTCGTTTTCGCATCAGTGATTTATCAGCCGCATATAAGTTGGCCGCCGCTTTAGGGTGAACCGTTATCCCACGCTCGGTTAGATAATCCAGAGTTGCTCTGGGAACTAATTCATGATCAAGCGTTATCACGTCCACACTTTGAGCGAATTTAAACACTGCTGCCAGATCATCTAACTGGCCAACCGTGGTGTCTGCAACGACCAACGCTGCGCTATCCGTCGGCGAATCAGCAAAAACTCTAAGTTGAATTCCAAGTGCTGCGGCAGCTTCAGCCATCATCCGAGCCAATTGGCCAGCACCTAGCACGCCAACAACTGGCATTCCAACTGGCAGCGCGTTTCTAGGATGCATGTGCTGACCTTAAATGATTAACGTCGCCAGCGATAACTTCAATTTCAGCTGCTTCAGTTGCGAGCACTAATCCACCGGAATCAGTTAAAGCTTTTGCTACCCCAATAATCTTCGCACCATCCGTTAGCTCAACTTCAACAAGTTGACCAAGTGTGCTTAATTCGGCTGCAATCTGTTGCATTAGTTGATCATTAGTCAATTTCGCTGCTTGCTGCACTTGGTAAATTAGCTCATGAATAAATTCTGCGAGCGCAGGTAGATATTCAGTTAGGTTTAAGTGCGTTGCGGTCGGTAAATCAGGGGCACCAAAGAAATTTATCCCAACACCAACAACTGCAAAGTTATTGTGTCGTTCAATTAGGATGCCAGCAAATTTCTGATTTGCTATCAAACAATCATTTGGCCATTTGATTGAGATTGGCTCAGCAATAAATTCTCGTATGGCATTTCGAAGTGCAATGGCAGTAATCGCACTCAGCCAAGTAGGCGCTGGCGTAAACTCATCAAGCGGCACCGCAATTGAGACTGGAATTGAACCAGTTGGGCTTTCCCAGCTCCGCCCTTGCCTACCTCGGCCGTGGCTTTGCTTAGTTGCAATTCGAATTGACCAAGCCGAAGCGTGATTACTTGCTAAGTCGTTGACCAGATCCGCGTTGGTTGACCCCGTTGATTCCACCCAGGTTAGGTCGGCAGTTGCTAGCGGCTGGTCGCTTAATAAACCCATCAGTAGGGGTTGTGCTGAACTCATTGCCGCTGCCACTCGGCTAGGGTACGAGTTAGGTAAGCCAGGAGGGCAGATGAACACCGCTGATTCCCATAATCCCCGCTCCACATCAGGGAAACTTGAAGAGTTAGCCATCTTCCGCGATCATGCATTTCATTCCGCATCAGCAGCTGCTATTGAGCGACAGCACAAGCGCGGCAAACAAACGGCGCGTGAGCGAATTGCCCACCTATTGGACGAAGGTTCATTTGTTGAGCTAGATGAGTTAGTTCGACATCGCTCCAGCAACTTCGGTCTTGATGATGACCGGCCATTTGGCGATGGCGTGGTGACTGGTTATGGCACCATTGATGGCCGACCAGTTGCCATTTATGCGCAAGATTTCACTATCTTTGGCGGTTCGCTCGGTGAAGTTATGGGCGAGAAAATTGTGAAAGTAATGGACTGGGCAATAAAGAATGGTTGCCCAGTGATTGGAATTCAAGATAGTGGTGGTGCACGTATCCAAGAAGGTGTCTCATCATTAGATCTTTATGGTGAAATCTTTTATCGCAATGTCCTAGCGTCCGGCGTTATTCCACAAATCTCATTGATTATGGGTCCATGTGCTGGTGGTGCGGTGTATTCGCCAGCGTTAACTGATTTTATTGTGATGGTTAATGAAACTTCACATATGTTTATTACTGGCCCCGATGTTATTAAAACAGTAACTGGTGAAGATGTTGGCTTTGATGAGTTAGGCGGTGCCGTTGCTCACACCACAAAATCAGGCGTTGCCCACTACGGCGCAACTGATGAAGCTGATGCCCTGAATTACGTCAAAGCCCTGCTCTCCTACTTGCCAAGTAATAATCTCGATCGGGCACCAAGTTTTGATGCACCGGCCGATTTAGAAGTCTCTGATGAAGACTTAACGCTGAATAAATTGATTCCAGACGAATCGAACCAACCATATGACATGTTCAAACTAATCGAAGCGCTAGTAGATGAAGCCGATTATTTAGAAATTCAACCTAACTTTGCACCAAACATAATTACCTGTTTTGGCCGAATCGAAGGCCAATCTGTGGGAATTGTGGCAAACCAGCCAATGCAATTTGCTGGCACGCTAGATATCAATGCTTCAGAAAAAGCAGCACGATTTGTTCGCACCTGCGATGCTTTCAATATTCCAGTTGTTACTTTGGTCGATGTGCCAGGATTTTTGCCCGGCACCAATCAAGAGTGGGATGGCATTATCCGCCGCGGTGCCAAGTTAATTTATGCCTATGCCGAAGCCACCGTACCGAAAATCACGCTAATTACGAGAAAAGCATATGGCGGCGCTTATGTGGTGATGGGCGCCAAAAGTTTGCGAGCTGACATCAACTTTGCTTGGCCTACTGGCCAGATTGCGGTAATGGGAGCTTCAGGTGCGGTTAGCATTATTCATCGCAAAGAAATTGCTGATGCAGATGACAAGGAAGCCACCCGAGCAAGATTGCTTCGTGAATATGAAGACACGTTAGACAACCCCTATGTTGCAGCTGAGCGTGGTTATGTTGATCGCATTATTCTGCCAAGTGAAACCCGTGGCGAAATTATTAAGGCGTTGCGAGCGCTAAAGAATAAGCGGGACCAGCAGCCACTTCGAAAGCACGGAAACATTCCGTTATGAGCGCAAACAATCTGCGAATCATCAGTGGTAACGCAACAGCAGATGAAGTTGCGGCAGTCATGGCAGTAATTACCGCAATTGCAGCTAGTGCTGAAGTAGAAACGATTAAACCGGTAAGCAACTGGTCAAACCCAGCAGCCATGCATCGCCGTCCGTTACCAAGCAGCTGGATTACCAGTTTCAGCAGGTAAGTAATGAAGTTAATTCTGGCTTCGGCCTCCCCTGCCCGGGCTATGTTGCTTAAGAATGCTGGCCTATCTTTTGAGGTTTTAGTTTCTGGCGTGGATGAGGAAAAAATCCAAGCAGATTTAGCTGACTTATCACCAGCAGAGATAGTCACCAAATTAGCTGTTGCAAAAGCTGAAGCGGTAGCTGCAACAGTAAGTGATGCAATTGTGATTGCTGCCGATTCGATGTTTTATTTTGGCGGTCAGCTTTATGGCAAACCACTCGATGCCGTAACTGCAACTCGAAGACTTGAGAAAATGCAGAGCAAATTTGGCGAACTAATTACTGGACATGCCGTAATTAATACCGAGACTGGAATTTGCCATCAAGCAGTTGCCTCAGCAGTTGTGCAGTTTGCGCCGATGACTGCAGCTGAGATCGATGCTTATGTTGCATCTGGTGAGCCACTTGAAGTTGCTGGGAATTTCACATTAGATGGCTTGGGTGCCGCATTCATTGACCATGTCAGTGGGGACCCAGCAGCTGTGGTTGGGCTCTCCCTGGTCACATTGCGAAACCTGATTAATCAACACGGAATTGATTACACCAAGTTGTGGCAACCGGTCGGTAACAACTAGGGTCTTAACCTTCGAACTGGAAAGGTCGATATGACAAAGCGCATCACCAAACTGCTCATCGCAAATCGTGGTGAGATTGCAGTTAGAGTCATTCGCGCCTGCAAAGATGAAGGCATAAAGACCGTCGCGGTTTACTCTGATGGTGATCGAAACAGCATGCATGCGACCATGGCAGATGAGGCTTATTCGCTCTCTGGCAAAACTGCCAAAGAAACTTACCTAGATATTGAAAAGATTATTCAAATCGCGAAAACTGCCAATGTAGATGCAATTCATCCGGGTTACGGCTTTTTGTCAGAGAATGCTGATTTTGCTCAAGCTGTGATTGATGCTGGCATTATCTGGGTAGGTCCACCACCAGCTGCGATTACTGCGCTTGGCGACAAAGTGCAAGCCCGTCATATTGCGCAAAAAGTTGGTGCACCGTTAGTTCCTGGCACTAAAGACCCGGTTAGTGATTCTGCTGAAGTGGTTAACTTTGCGAAAGCTCACGGCTTACCGATTGCAATTAAAGCAGCTTTTGGTGGTGGTGGCCGCGGTATGAAGGTTGCGCGAACCATTGAAGAGATACCAGAGCTTTACGATTCAGCAGTCCGAGAAGCAGTTGCAGCGTTTGGTCGCGGCGAGTGCTTCGTTGAGCGTTACTTAGATAACCCGCGCCACGTTGAAACACAGGTATTAGCTGATACGCATGGCAACGTAGTCGTTATCTCTACTCGTGATTGTTCACTGCAACGCCGACACCAAAAACTTGTTGAAGAGGCGCCAGCTCCGTTCTTGACCGATGATCAAGTGTCGCGACTATATGAAGCAAGCAAGGCAATTATGCGAGAAGCTGGCTATCAGAATGCCGGCACCTGCGAATTCTTAATTGGTCAAGATGGAACTATTTCGTTTCTGGAAGTAAATACTAGATTGCAAGTAGAGCATCCAGTTTCGGAGGAAGTAACAGGAATCGATCTGGTTCGTGAACAGCTTCGAATTGCGCAAGGCGAAAAGATTGAATATTCAGATCCAGTTACTCGCGGCCACAGCATTGAATTTCGCATTAATGGTGAAGATCCTGGCCGCGGCTTTTTACCGGCGCCAGGCAAACTAACCACTTGGTCAATTCCAGATGGTCCTGGTGTTCGAATGGATACCGGTTATCGCGAAGGCGATAGCGTCGGCGGTGACTTTGACTCACTTTTAGGTAAATTAATCGTTACTGGCGCAACTCGTGAGCAAGCGCTGCAACGAGCGCGGCGGGCACTGAATGAGATGAAGGTTGCTGGAATTCCTACCGCATTGACTTTCCATCAAGTAGTAGTGAACGAACCTGATTTCATTGGCGAATCCGGGTTTAGCATCCATACTCGCTGGATCGAAACTGATTTCAAGAATGAAATTGCCCCTCAACCAACTTCAGCTGATGATGCTGAATCATTACAACTAGATCAACCGATCGTAGTTGAAGTTAATGGCAAGCGACTTGAAGTTGCGCTGCCCCAAAATTTAGCGATCGGAAATAAGAAAGCTGCGCCGAAAAAGACGGTAAGAGCCAAGAGTGCAGCACCAGTTGCATCAGGTAATGCAGTAGTAGCTCCTATGCAGGGAACTATTGTGAAAATTGCAGTTGAAGCAGGCACTACTGTTGCTGCTGGTGATTTAGTAATGGTGATTGAAGCCATGAAAATGGAACAACCGCTTACCGCACACAAGTCAGGCACAATCACAAGCATTTCGGCAGAGATTGGGATCACGGTGCAATCTGGCACCGTGTTATGCGAAATTACTGATTAGCCCGCTGCATCATTCGGCCAACAATATTTAGTCCAGCAAAAGCAACTAAGAATTTAATTGGTGATGTGGCGTTATCCGCAAAGCCATTCACCACAGCTGGAGTGGTCAAGATCAGCGCAAACAGTGCTGCATTTCGAATGCTAGCTGCCATTGCGCCCCAGAGTAAGCCAAAAACGCTCGCAATCATTAAAACATAGGCAAACTCAACACCAGTTTCTTCAGCATTGTTTTGCGTATCTAGCCAAGCGATGAATATTGAAAATACCACCATTGCTACAACGATCAAATAACTACGTTTCATCATGACTCCGATCCAGGATTGATACGGTGCAGTCTACGGGCTGCTTCCGCAATTGAGCCGGTAATGCTCGGATAAACCGTAAATGTGTGCGCCAACTGATCAGTGGTCAAATGTTGCTCAACCGCAATTGCGATTGGATAGATCAATTCACTAGCATTTCGCGCAACCACTACCCCACCTAAAATCACTCCAGCCGCCGGATCGGCAAACAACTTAACAAATCCATCGGTTTGTCCTTGCATTTTCGCTCGAGCATTTCCAGCTAGCGACAATGTCATAACTCGGGCCTTGACTTCACCTGCATCGATTTGTCGCTGTGTTACACCTACGGAAGCAATTTCTGGATCAGTAAATACGTTACTGCTAACAGTTTGTAGATCCAGCGGTGATACTGCATCGCCTAGCGCGTGATACATCGCAATTCTGCCCTGCATTGCCGCAACTGAGGCAAGTGGTAGAACACCTGTGCAGTCGCCCGCTGCATACACATTTCTAACTGAAGTTCGTGACACTCGATC
>JBMTAF010000019.1:0-14772 GCA_049428425.1 Candidatus Nanopelagicales bacterium | reverse complement strand
GCAGCTCGGCGAGACCAGTTAATGTCACAACTGTCATCAAGGGTGCCATGGTGAATTAGTACCGGTTCGGCAACTTGGTCAAAATAGTTTATTGCTGAAATCCCTTCCCAGAACTCTGGATTATCTTCTGGTAATCCATAGGTATCCGATACTTCTTGCGCAAAATCTGCAGCTACCCGTCCCCATCGGTTGAAGTTATCGGCATAGTCAGCACTGGTTGGGGCATATAACACATAGGTATTGAACACATAAGGGAAAGCAACCATGGCCTGATATCCAATTCCACCACCCATGGAACGACCAAGATAACCAATTCGAGAATCATCTAGTTGCGGTAGGTCGGAACCGCGAAGTGCTATGGCTGCATTAACCACATCTAGGACATATCCCAATCTAAAGCGAATGTTGTTCTCTGGATCATCATCACTACCAGCGTGATTTCGATAATCTGAATGTAGAACGATGTAACCCTGCTTTGCTAAATAATCTTGTTCGCGAGCCAGCCCTCTGCCAGAAGTGTAAATTGCAGGATCGATGTAGCCATGACCTAGCACTAATGCTGGGAAAGGTCCATCCCCAGTTGGAATGTTCATGATTCCACTGATGGTTAAGTCGCCGCTCTTGTAAGTTACGGAATAACGTTTGTAAGAACTATTCGAACCAATTTGCCGCACAAGTTTCAAGTCGCGACCATCCAGCTCAGTTTTCATTAGCGACTTAATCGATACTGGGTGAGGCTCTGGCAGACGTTCTATCTCTGATGTCCAAGCACCATTGGCAAGAGAAACTTTTAACATTCCCTCCGCGCCATCAAATCCGTTCTCCAATAACCCAGACATCTCCCAGCCAGCAGATGTCTTGACAAACCGTGATTCGTTGCCAATCCAGAAACTTTCGGCTTCAGTGATCAATACGTCAGCAACTTCAGCATCTTTAGTGATGGCCATAATAGTTACGGCGCCATATTCACTATCTGGATATCCGCACGCACTTGCAGTAATCGAGCCTACGGCAGAGCGAGACTTCGTGATCAGATAACGCTTGATTTGATCATCATCCCCTGGGCAAGCCAGTGCCATGGTCTGCTCTTCCAAAATTTCATATTGCGTCTTGGGCTCAGCGGAACTGGTGCAGGCGGAAAGCAGAAGTGCAGTAGTTAATCCAAGTGCTAAGAATCTCACCCTTAGAGTGTAAACGAGATTACTTGGTACGCACTATTTGCAGCAGTTTTTGGCCGCGCAAGTACATCTCGCAACCTAGGCAGAATTCAAAAGCTGCATTTAGAAATGCTGCAACCAAAGCACCAATAACTGCTGTGAAAAATAGCCAATTAATCTGTAGTGCGAGCCCAGCAAATCCAGTTAGGGCAAAGATGAAACCAACGCTTTGCGCAAATTGTGGTGGTCGGGCATCTTCGGTAATTAGCGGGGAACTTAGTCTTGGCTTTACAAACTTGCGATAAATGTAAGCGTATGGAGTGTGCTGCGGACCCACGAATGCCCCGATTGCGAATATCGCAGTTTGTATCGCAAGCAGCTCAATTGATTCGGTTAGAAACACCGTAGCCAAGACGATCGTGGTTAGCAGCGCGCCAAAGCGTGGGCCCCGAGCATCAATCTCACGGTCGCTTACCAGATCAATATTGGTTGAAAGATTTGTTGACATTGTTTTCCTTAATTCTTGATAGTTGGGTTGGGATTAATAATTAATCAGCAACACAACGAGCCAGTTAAGCGGCAAAAGTCCACGACTCGGCGCTTTGTAAAGAACTGGGTTCCAAGAGAAAACATGGCCGAAATATAAAGGGTGAATGCCAAATCCGCTAATTGCGAAGCAATTGCATTTAGCGAATGGAATTAAGGGTGTTTATCACGTCAGAGCGCTTTGGTGCCCCAATCGCGCGCGATAACTCCATACCGTTCGCATCCAATACCAGCGTAGTTGGCGTGGAATTAATATTTAACTTACGAACTAATTCAAGATTTGATTCAGCATCGATCTCGACGTATTTGATTCCTGGATAATCGGTAACTACTTGGCTTAACAAAGTTCGGGTAGCGCGGCAGGGAGTACAAAAAGCGCTGGAGAACTGAACTAATGTCGCTCTATCACCTAATTCGCTGCCGATTTCTGGTCCTGAAAGTAATTGCGAATTGCTGGCATTTACCTTTATTCGACCACGGCTTTTTTGGTACCAGAACCCAAAAACACTAGTCAAAAGAATAATTACAAGTAGGGCAAACAGTTCCATCTTGCTAGTCTCTCATAACTAAAACAATTCGCATTTTGGTTAGGCGTCCAATCTACTGCGGAAAGTCTTTAGCAATAATGATCCACTTAAGGCTGTAATCAACACATAAGTCAACACAATTGGTTGTAGATCAGTTGCGAATGATGCAGTTAATGCCAACCCAGCAATCACAATTGAAAACTCACCTCGAGGCGTAAGAAAAGCACCAATCCTCAACCAACTCATGGGGTCTGACATGTCTTTAGCCATGATTCGGGCCAAGGCAAATTTTCCAAGGACACCCAAAACTGCCAGTAGCAGCGCAATTGGCCATACTCGCAAAATATCTGCCGGATCGGTAATCAACCCAAAGAACAAAAAGAATAATGCTGAGAAAAAGTCTCGAAGGGGTGAAAGCCGAACTCGAGCCGCCTCAGCTACATCACCAGAAAGCAAAAGTCCAACTAGGAACGCAGCAATAGCACCTGAAATTCCGGCTAATTCAGCCAAGCCGGCAAACAAAAGTGCCGCACCAAACACGGTTAGCAATAACCCGGTTGAATTTTGGGTGTTTAAAAAAGTAGATAAGAATCTTTCTCTTTTAATGCTAATCAAAAGCACTAACCCGATTACTACTAGTGCTACAGATACTGAGATTGCACCGACGAGAACGCCGGCAGCAGAGACCACAGCACTAGCAATTGGCAAATAAGGAGCAAGTGCTAAATCTTCAAAGACTAAAACACCAACTACTCGTCTTGCGGTTTCTGATCTTCTAAATCCAGATTCACGAATCAACTGTGCTGCAATACCGGAACTTGATACATAAGTGATGCCACCGAGCGTAATTGCACCAGCAAGACCCCAACCTAGAACTAATGCAACTATTGCTCCGGGTAGAGCATTAAGAATTATGTCGTAAACGCCAATTCGCCAACCCAGCTTGAGTGATTCACCGATCTCGCGAGCGGAATATTCCAATCCCAAAAGCAGTAGCAACAAAATTGCACCGATTTGGGCACCGATTAGTAAGAAATCTTCACTTAAGCCAACTGGAATTAATCCACCTTCACCAAATGCTAATCCCATTAAAATAAATAGCGGAACGACTGATAGCCGATTTCTTGTTGCGATGAATGCCAAAATTCCTAGCAGTAGGAGAATTCCACCCATCTCTGACAGTAACAACGCATCAAACTCAGAAGTTGACGCGCTTGGCACGATAGGGGAAATTGCCGGTGAATAATGCATGAGCTAATTCTAAAGCAGTGCAGATTTAAGCGTTGGTGCGTTTAGCTTTATTAGCCGCACGAGCGCGCTCAGTTTGATCCAGCAGCACTTTTCGAATACGAACCACAGCTGGTGTGACCTCGACACATTCGTCTTCTCGGCAAAACTCCAGCGCTTGCTCCATGTTCAGTCGCTTTGGTGGGATCAGCCGTTCAGCATCATCTGAACCGGCAGCTCGCATATTGGTTAATTTCTTCTCCCGAACTGCATTTACGTCCATATCTTCAGCGCGGGCATTCTCGCCAACAATCATGCCTTCATAAACTTCCATACCAGGCTCGACAAATATGGTGCCGCGTTCCTGTAGTGAAAAGATCGCATATGAAGTAACCACACCACGTCGATCCGAAACTAATGAACCAGTTGGTCGGAATTTGATCTCGCCATGCCAGGCTTCGTAGCCATCAAAAACGTGATGCAATAAGCCAGTGCCGCGAGTTTCAGTAAGAAATTCAGTTCTAAAACCAATCAGACCACGCGATGGCACGCGATAATCCATTCGCATCCAGCCAGAGCCATGGTTAACCATCTGCTCCATGCGACCTTTGCGAAGCGCCATTAATTGGGTGATGACACCAAGGTATTCCTCCGGAGCATCAATAGTTAGTCGCTCCATAGGTTCGTGGAGTTTGCCATCAACCATTTTGGTTACCACTTGTGGTTTTCCAACGGTTAGTTCAAATCCTTCTCGTCGCATCATTTCCACTAGGACAGCAAGCTGTAACTCACCACGTCCTTGAACTTCCCAGGTATCAGATCTCTCAGTATTTAATACTCGCAGGGAGACGTTTCCAATTAATTCAGAATCAAGTCGGTTCTTAACTAAGCGCGCCGTTAGCTTGGTGCCTGACTGACCAGCAAGTGGTGAAGAGTTAACTCCGATTGTCATCGAAATACTTGGTTCATCAACCGTAATTAATGGCAATGCAATTGGGTTTTCGGCATCAGCAAGGGTTTCACCTAACGTAATGTCTTCAATTCCCGCAATCGCAATAATGTCACCAGGACCTGCGGTTTCAGCTGGCACACGTTCCAGTGCATCATTCATTAATAATTCAGAAACTCTTACCTTGGCAATAGATCCATCTGCTTTTATCCAAGCAACAGTTTGGCCACGCTTAATGTTTCCTTCGCGGACTCGACAAATAGCAAGTCTGCCTAAATATGGTGAGGAATCTAAATTCGTTACATGGGCTTGTAATGGTGCGCCTTCGTGATAGACCGGAGCTGGAATTGTATTGAAAATGGTATCAAACAAGACATCAAGATTTTCTTGATCTGGCATTCCACCATCGGCAGGTCGAGCTAGTGATGCCTTACCTGCTTTTGCTGAAGCATAAATAATTGGAAATTCAATTTGTGCTTCAGAAGCATCAAGATCAAGAAACAATTCGTAAGCTTCATCAACAACTTCTTTGATGCGAGCGTCAGGTCGATCAACTTTGTTGATCACCAAAATAACCGGCAAGTTCTTTTGCAGTGCTTTTCGCAATACGAATCGAGTCTGGGGGAGCGGACCTTCAGATGCATCTACCAATAACAGCACACCATCAACCATTTCCAAACCACGCTCAACCTCACCACCAAAATCTGCGTGGCCAGGCGTATCAATAATGTTGACGATTCGATCACCGCGTTTCACCGCAGTGTTTTTCGCCAGAATGGTAATTCCCTTTTCCCGCTCTAGATCATTTGAATCCATGATTCGATCTTGACCTTCAGCTTGGTCTTTGTGTGCGGCAAACGCACCAGATTGCCAGAGCATGGCATCAACCAAAGTGGTCTTTCCGTGATCTACGTGGGCGATAATTGCGATATTGCGCAATTCGTCGCGGGACTTTATTGGTAGGTTGGTTAAGTGATTGCTCATAGTATTTAAGGCAGAAATCTGCCTAGCCCTTCTAAGAATTGAAAATTAGGACGCGAGCCTATCTTGAGCGTGACGACAACAGCAGCAAGGTGCCATACATTGCGGAAAAGCCAAACCCAACCGCCGCATAAGCGATGCTGAACCAACTTAACTCAGCTGGAATAGCCAAGGTAAGGATGCCAAGTCCGCCAGCGGCAATCAGCATTACTTTGGCGGACCGATTAACACCAGCATCGGGTGCAGTACTGGCTACTACATACATGTTTCCAGTAAGTGCGATTAAAGTCACTCCGATCATTCGCATTGACCATACCAACTCTGGATTTGATTCCAATGCCAGTAACTCAAGGAAAAAGTCAGGCAGTAAAAGTAATAAAACTGCACTTAATCCAAAGACGGTAGCTCCCGTCTTCAAGGTTAATCTCATTCTGCCGATTAGATTCATTTCTCCCCCGAATTACTAACTAGACTAACCTTAACCTGACAGGAGCGGGATGTGAATTCTTACGTTGAGGCGTTACGTGAGCAGCCAGAAGTTAACGTAATGATGGTGTGTTTAGGAAACATTTGTCGCTCGCCAATGGCCGCCGCGGTGCTCGCAAATCGCAGCTTGGAAATTGTTAAGCCGAAAATTGTTGTTTCTAGTTCGGGGACTGGCTCATGGCATATCGGTGAAGGACCAAATCTAAAATCTAAACAGGTTTGGGAAGAATCTGGGTATCAGTATGACCACACCGTGCAACAGTTTCACACTCAAATGTTTAACTCTCAAGATTTGCTGTTAGTTATGGACCGATCAAATTATGAGAATGTGATCAAGTTAAGTAATTCTGATCAAGATAAGCGCAAAGTATATTTTTTGCGTCAATTTGATCCGGCGCTTAATTCGTTAGATCCTCACATTGATTACAAGAATCTAGAAGTTCCAGATCCTTATTATGAACCAATTGACGCATATCGAAAAGTTTTGGCGATGGTAGAAAGTTCAATTACTGGGCTGTTGGATGTTTTAGTAGGTAGGAAATAAATTGGTATTTCCAATTTGGCTAGTTGGCGTCGCCGTTCTATTTATTGCCATGTATCTAGCGGGCAGTTGGTGGCAGGAATCTGCAATAGGAATTCCAGATGCAGGTCCAGTAATTCACCTACTGTCACCCACTGCTGAATATTTAGCAGCAGCAGCTGGAGTTTTTACACTGTCGTATTTATTGCAAATTCTGTTGTATCTTCCAGCTGAGAATCGCCAGGAGCTTTCTCCAGTAGCAATTAGGTTGCGTCGCCGTGCGGCTGCAGTCTCATTTATCTGGTCCGGAGTTAGTCTGATCGCAGCACAAGCATTACTGGTCAAAATTCTTGGTATTTCCGCTACTAGATTTTTCTCAATAGAAATATTCGTTACCTATGCGTGGGAGTTATCTGTAGTTAGAGCATTAGTGCTAACTGGAGCACTAGCTTTTGGCGGTGGCGTGCTGCTACTGACAACAAGAACTGTAAACACTTTGGGTTTTGTTGCAGTTGCAACACTAATTGGTGCCACTTTTTCGGCACTAACCGCACATGCTGCTGGCGTAAGTGGTCACGCATTAGCTACCACTACTGGTTTTTTCCATGTTATTGGAATGAGTCTTTGGCTGGCCGGCTTAATCGGACTTTATCGCCATTTAAATTCATCGAGAGTCATTTTGCGCAAATTTGCCGTTGATCGATTTGGCAAACTCGCAACGGTGGCGGTGGCAGTGGTTATCGTTTCTGGCCTTGGCAACACCGTTACGCGGATGGATTCCATAAATCAAATTTGGACTACAAGCTATGGCGAATTGATTCTTGTGAAATTAAGCCTCACCTTGACTGCAGTTATTCTGGCAAGTTTTGCTCGGGCTCGATTAATCATGGAGTCAACTGTTGCAGTTAAAGTACTAGCGTTAGAGATCACTTTTCTAACTTTTGTTTTAGCAATAGCTTCAGTTGCGGCAAATACCGCTTTCCCAAAGTCGGCTTCGTCAGCGACTACTTTGATTGAGCAGTTAACCGGCTATCCAGAGCCAGCAAATCTCAATTGGATTAACGCATTTACCACATTCACACCAGATGTCTTGACGATTACCGTTGGGCTTACTGCAATATTGCTTTATTTGCGAGGCGTGTTCATACTGCGCCAGCGCGGGGATAGTTGGTCAGGTCTTAAAACCGCTTCTTGGGTTAGTGGTGTTTTGGTGGGTTTGTTTGTCACAAACACAGAGATCAGCAGATACGCCTTAGTCTCAATGAGCGCACACATGACTCAGCACATGGCGCTTGGCATGATGGTTCCAATCTTGTTGGTATTAGGTGGTCCAATAACTTTGTCCCTTCGAGCCTTAAAACCAACTCAACATGATTTGCTCGGACCGCGAGAGTGGATCACCATCGTGTTGCAGAGCCAATATAGCAAGTTAATCACGCACCCGTTGGTTGCGTTAACCATCTATAGCGGTTCAATTTTTGTGGTCTACTTTTCGTCATTGATGACATTTTTGATGTCGAGTCATTTAGGACATGTGTTAATGCATGTTCACTTTGTTTTATCTGGCTATCTATTCTTTTGGTTGATTATCGGCACTGATTTCCAGCCAAGGAATATCGGACACCCATTTAAATTGTTGCTGGTACTTATGTCGATGGTGATTCACGCAATATTTGGCTTAATTTTGATGCAAAGTAATTCACTTGTTGGCGGTGGATGGTTTGGCAAAGTTGCACCCGTTTGGCTAACTGATCCAATCGCAGATCAACAACTGGCTGGTTCTATCGCATGGAGTTTTGGTGAGCTTCCGATGCTATTGGTATTTATAGCCCTTGGCGTTCAGTGGGCAAAATCAGATCGACAACAAGCTGCAAGGCTAGATCGTCAGGCAGATGTTTATGGTGATCAGGAGCGCATTGCTTATAACGAGATGTTGAGCAAACTAAATAAACAGGGCGGTAAGGAATAATCCTTACCGCCCTGTCTTCTAATTAATTAAGCTGCGATGCTTACTTCGCGTCGCTTTGAGTTCCAAATTGCAACCACGATGATCAAGACTGCAACTGCAGCAATGGTCATTCTAAGTGCCGTATTTGGTTCTGCCGCTAGCGTTAGTGAGATTACAACTGGTGCAATCAATACTGATACTAGGTTCATCACCTTGATCAGTGGGTTAATTGCTGGTCCTGCAGTGTCCTTAAATGGATCACCTACGGTGTCACCAATAACTGTCGCTGCATGAGCCTGTGATCCTTTACCGCCGTGGACACCATCTTCAACTAGTTTCTTGGCGTTATCCCAAGCACCACCGGAGTTAGATAGGAACACTGCCATCAAGGTGCCAGCACCAATTGCGCCAGCAAGATAAGAAGCAAGTGCACCAACACCAAGACCGAAACCAACGGCAATTGGTGCCAACACTGCGAGCAAACCAGGTGTTACTAACTCACGAAGTGAATCTTTGGTGCAGATATCAACCACGCGACCGTATTCTGGACGCTCAGTGCCGTTCATGATGCCTGGGCGAGTAGCAAACTGATTTCGCACCTCGAACACCACCGCACCAGCCGCACGAGAAACGGCATTAATCGCAAGTGCTGAGAACAAGAACACCACGGATGCACCGATTAGCAGACCAAATAGTGAGTTTGGCTTAGTTACGTTGAAGGCATCCAGCAGATCAAATTGAGCACCTAGCTCATCTACTGCCTGAATGATGGCATCGCGATATGCACCAAATAGTGCGGTAGCAGCAAGAACTGCAGTTGCAATCGCAATACCTTTCGTGATCGCCTTAGTGGTGTTACCAACCGCATCAAGTTCAGTCAGAATCTGAGCGGCTTCTCCATGAACATCACCCGACATTTCGGCAATACCTTGCGCATTATCGCTAACTGGACCGAAAGTATCCATAGCCACAATTACACCAACTGTGGTTAGCAAACCAGTTCCTGCAAGTGCGATTGCGAATAGCGATAGCGCAATTGAGGCACCACCTAGTAGGAATGCGCCATAAACTGCAGCACCAATAATAATTGCGGTAATAACAGCGGATTCCAAACCAATTGCAATACCTGAAAGCACAACTGTTGCTGGACCAGTAAGTGAAGTCTTACCAATATCCTGAACTGGCTTTTTGTCAGTTCCGGTGTAGTAACCAGTCACTCGCAAAATGATTGCAGCAAGTGCAATACCAAGGATCACTGAAACGGTAGCGATCAATCTTGGATCACCATCAAGCGTTGTAATTTCTGCTGATACGCCAGCAAATTCAGCAAAGTTAGCTGGTAGATAAACATATGCAGCAATAGTCGAAAGTGTTGCCGAGATTGCTGCCGAGATGGCGAAACCACGGTTAATTGCTTTTAGACCATTCTCGCCCTGTCGTGGCTTAGTGATGAAAACACCGATTACTGCGGTGATTACACCAATTGCTGGAATGATTAGTGGGAAGACTAAACCTTCAACACCAAACGCAACTTTGCCCAAGATAAGTGCAGCTACCAACGTAACGGCATAAGACTCAAACAAGTCAGCTGCCATGCCGGCGCAGTCACCTACGTTGTCACCAACGTTATCGGCAATTGTTGCAGCGTTGCGTGGATCGTCCTCAGGGATACCTTGTTCAACTTTTCCAACCAGGTCAGCACCGACGTCAGCAGCTTTAGTAAAGATACCGCCACCAACACGCATGAACATGGCAACCATAGCTGCACCAAAACCAAAACCTTCAAGAACTTTGGCGGCATCACCTTGATAGATCAGCACTACAACGGCAGCTCCTAGTAAACCAAGACCAACAGTTGCCATACCAACCGCACCGCCAGTTCGGAAAGCTACGCGAGTTGCTCGGTCAATTCCACTGTCTTTGGCTGCAGCAGCAACGCGAACGTTTGCCTTAACTGCAAGTGACATACCGAAGTAACCAATGAATGCTGAGAACAGCGCGCCAAGTACGAAGAAGATAGAACGACCAATGCGAACATCAGTTGTTCCGGGCAATACAAAAAGCAGACCAAAAATTAGTACGACGAAAATTGCTAAGGTCTTAAACTGTCGGGCTAGGTATGCCGCGGCACCTTCTTGCACCGCTTTGGCAATTTCTTGCATTTTTGGTGTTCCCTCGCCGAAAGCTAATACTTCTCGGCGGAAGACCACTGCCATTACCAGCGCTAGTGCTGAGATAACTGCAACTACCAAAACCAGAGTTTGGTTACTGCCAGAAATCACCAGATCGCTGGTGGTAGCGGCAGTCAGGGTCGAGCGAAACATGTTCCTCCTTGGAAGGCCAACGAAATTGGTCGAGGGCCTGACGTCCACTTGGCTGCGCCAAGGGTGCGTAGGGGTGGCAGTCTAGCCAGTGGGGCTGCTCCCTCAGCGTTACCTACAAGTTGGCTAGTTGGCGTATCGTGTGGGCTGATTATTAGGAGCAGATTTGGCGATTCAGCCCCAATATAAAGTGGTGGCAGCGGTAGCAGATGCCCTGGCTGACTTTGTTGGGACAAACCTCATTGTGGCCTGCAGTGGAGGACCAGATTCCGTATCACTTGCGTTCGCAACAGCTGAACTTGCGCCGAAGCACAATTGGGAAGTGAATGTTGTCATTGTTGATCATCAGTGGAGTGAGCTGTCAGCCGCGAATGCGCAGTTTGCCAAAGATCAATTAGTTGCTCATGGCATCACAAATGTTGAAATTGTGGTGGCAGATCCAACACCAGCAGAGAATCGTGAAGCTGCAGCAAGAGATATTCGTTATGAGATTCTCAAAACTAAAAGTGCAGCGTTAAATGATTGTCCGGTTTTGTTAGGTCATACCAAAGATGACCAAGCCGAAACCGTCTTAATGAGATTAGTTCGTGGCTCTGGAAGTAAAGCGCTTGCTGGCATGAATCCAGTTCGCGATGTATTTATTCGACCACTTTTATCACTCAGCCGAACTGAAGTTCATGCTGCAATTCCAGAAACTTTTTCGGTTATTGATGATCCAGCCAATCAAGACGATAGTTATTTGCGAGTTCGAGTTCGAAAATCTATCTTACCGACAATGCGAAAAGATTTAGGTGAAGATGTAGTTGATGGGCTCTATCGATCAGCAGAGCTATTACGGGTAGATAGTGATTATTTTGATCAAGAAACCAAACAAAAATATCAAGATGCTTTAGTGGAATCAGATTTAGATATTCAACAGTTATCGCCATTACATACTGCGATTAGAACTCGAGTGATCCAGCTGTGGCTAATCAATGCTGGGGTACCTAGTGGAAGTTTGCATCAAATCCATATCAAAACTGTAGATGAGTTAGTTTCAAACTGGCATGGCCAAAAAGAAATTAATCTACCGGGCGGGTTTGAGGTGAAACGAAGTTCAAACAGGCTTAGTATCTCGCACTAACCGGGAGGGCGAATGGAATCAGCACAGGTAAAGAGCGAACTCACCAGCGTTCTTTTAACAGAGGCACAAATTTTGGCAAGACTAAAAGAGCTTGCAACAAATGTTGAATCAGATTATGACGGCAAAGATTTATTGCTAGTCGGCGTACTAAAGGGCGCTGTGGTGTTAATGGCTGATTTCATTAGATGTTTAAGCCGACATGCGGATACCGATTGGATGGCAGTTTCATCTTATGGATCAGGAACTAAATCCAGTGGTGTAGTTAGAATCAATAAAGACCTGGATCAAGACGTTATTGGTCGAGACGTATTAATTGTGGAAGACATTATTGATAGTGGCCTTACCCTCAACTGGTTAGTTTCCAATCTGCGTTCGCGTGGAGCTCGAAGTGTTGAAGTGCTCACATTGTTGCGAAAGCCCGATGCTGCGAAAGTTTCGGTAGCTGTGAAATACGTAGGCTTTGATATCCCAAACGACTTCGTGGTGGGTTATGGCTTGGATTTTGCCGAAAAATATCGCAATTTACGAGATGTTGCGGTGCTCGCCCCTCACATGTACTCCTAAGGGTGCTGACCTTAACTAGGTGGATTACGGTTAGCCGTTAATTGGATAGGTTGACCAGATAGCAGAGGTTGGCAGAAGTTGACTGAGAAAAAGCCGGAAAAGAAGAAGCGAACCCGTCGAGGTGCGCTGCTCTGGATCTTGGTTGGCACCTCACTTTTGCTGATCGGTAGCAACTTGGTCTCGCAGGCTACCGGCCCTACTCGAATTGATACTGGTGAAGCACTTTCGTTGATTAGAGGAAATCAGGTAGAAAGTGCGGTAATTGTCGATCGGGATCAGCGCCTAGAACTCAAGCTAAAAGATGGCCGATCGGCGATAACTGATTTTGTAACAGGCCAAGGCTTAGAGTTGCAGAAAGAATTGCAACTGCAAGCAGAAGCCGGCCGATTAGCAGATGGATACACGGTAAAAGTTCCGTCGCAGAACATTTTAGTTTCGTTATTGCTTTCATTACTACCAATTGCCCTGATTATTTTCTTGCTTTTCTTCTTTATGAATCGAATGCAAGGTGGCGGACGACTCATGAACTTTGGTAAGAGTCGTGCTAAGCAAATTACCAAAGACATGCCAAAGACAACTTTTGCGGACGTTGCTGGGGCTGATGAAGCCGTTGAAGAGTTACGTGAGATTAAAGATTTTCTAGCTAACGCAGATCGATTCAAGAAGATGGGTGCCAAGATTCCGAAAGGCGTGTTGCTTTATGGCCCACCTGGAACTGGAAAAACGTTGTTGGCAAGAGCAGTTGCTGGCGAAGCCGGCGTACCATTCTTTTCCATCTCTGGTTCTGATTTTGTTGAAATGTTTGTTGGTGTTGGTGCCAGCCGAGTACGAGATTTATTTGAACAAGCCAAAGCAAATGCACCTGCAATTATTTTTATTGATGAGATCGATGCAGTTGGTCGACAGCGAGGTGCCGGTTTAGGTGGTGGGCATGATGAAAGAGAACAAACACTAAACCAAATGTTGGTTGAGATGGATGGCTTTGACGATAAAGGCACCGTGATTATGATCGCGGCAACCAACCGTCCAGATATTTTGGATCCAGCTTTGCTTCGACCTGGCCGATTCGATCGACAGATTGCAGTAGAGCGACCTGATCTAGCTGGCCGAGAACAAATACTGAAAGTTCACGCCAAAGACAAACCGTTAGCTGATGATGTTGATTTATTAGCAGTGGCAAGACGGACGCCAGGTTTCACGGGTGCAGATCTAGCAAATGTTTTGAATGAAGCAGCGCTACTTGGCGCTAGAGCTAATCAAGAAAAAGTCACAAATGATTTGCTTGACGAAGCAATAGATCGAGTTATGGCAGGACCACAAAAACGTAATCGGCTAATGGATCACAAAGAACGCTTAGTTACGGCATACCATGAAGGCGGACATGCTTTAGTAGCTGCAGCGCTACCAACTAGTGATCCAGTGCATAAGGTCACCATCATGCCGCGAGGCCGTGCGCTTGGTTACACCATGGTGTTGCCGGATCAAGAGAAATATTCAACAACTCGAAATGAAATGTTGGATAAATTGGCCTATATGCTCGGTGGTCGTGCTGCTGAGGAAATGGTTTTCCATGATCCAACCACTGGTGCCAGTAATGATATTGAGAAAGCGACGTCATTAGCTCGGGCGATGGTGACTCAATACGGCATGACCGAGCGGCTTGGTGCGATTAAGTATGGACGTGATGGTGCAGACCCGTTCTTTGGACGCGAATTTACGCAACACCGCGATTACTCAGAAGAGATTGCTGCGGCAATTGATGATGAAGTGAGATCACTAATTGAATCAGCACACCATGAGGCATATGAGATATTGAGTGAAAATCGTGCGGTGTTGGATGCCCTTGTGGTTGCCCTGATGGAGAAAGAAACTTTGGATAAAGCAGAAGTTGCTGAAATCTTTAAGCCCTTAATTCGCCGAGAGCATCGGGCCGCCTGGACTGGAAGTGAAAAGCGAATTCCAAGTAAGTTGCCACCAGTTGAAGTACCAACTAAAGCTGAACTAAATGGATCAACTCCAGCAGGCTCAAATGAATAGTGAAAAGCCGGTCACTACTGGTATTGATACCGAGCGAATTGAACGCGCTGTAACCGAATTGTTGCTTGCAATTGGCGAAGATCCAACCAGAGATGGACTGCGCGATACTCCAGCGAGAGTAGCAAGGGCATATCAAGAAATCTTTAGCGGCATCAAACAAGATCCAGCTGAATTACTAACTACCAATTTTGATTTGGGACATGAAGAGTTAGTTATGGTGAAAGACATTGAAGTTTATTCAGTATGTGAACACCATTTACTGCCTTTTTTTGGCGTAGCACACGTGGGGTATTTGCCGGGATTTGGCGGGAAAATAACCGGTCTTTCGAAGTTAGCACGCGTGGTAGATATTTTCGCTAAGCGACCACAAGTACAAGAAAGACTAA
>JBMTAF010000018.1:0-16952 GCA_049428425.1 Candidatus Nanopelagicales bacterium | reverse complement strand
CCAACTAAATTAGCAATTCCAGGCTTTGCTGTTGGATCGTAAGTTACTTCTCGATCACTATCAGTTACGGCAGATTTAATTTTTTTAGTAATCTGATCGTTGCTATCCATAATGAATACAGCACCGGTAGGTGATGACTTGCTCATTTTCGCAGTTGGGTCTTGTAGATCTAGAACTCTTGAATTTCCAACTACCGTCATAGTCTCTGGCAGTGTAAATGTTTGACCATAGGTAGAGTTAAATCGTTGCGCTAAGTCACGTGTTAACTCCAAGTGCTGACGCTGATCATCTCCAACTGGAACATACTTTGGTTGGTAGAGCAAAATATCTGCTGCCTGCAAAATTGGGTAGGTAAACAAGCCAACAGTGGATCGATCTGCGCCTTCTTTTTGTGATTTATCCTTAAATTGCGTCATACGGGATGCCTCACCAAAACCAGTAATGCACGAAAGCACCCAAGCTAACTGCGAATGTTCGGCCAGATGACTTTGGACAAACACAGTCGATTTTGCTGGATCAATTCCGATAGCAATTAACTGCGCAAATGATGCCAGTGTGCGTTGCTTTATTGCGGCCGGATCATGATTAACCGTCAGTGCATGTAAATCAACTACACAATAGAAACAGTCGTGAGTGGCTTGCAAGTCAACCCACTGCGTGAGTGCGCCGAACCAGTTACCAACATGAAATGAATCCATGGTTGGTTGGATTCCAGATAGCACTCGATCCCGTTGGCTGTTCACAGTGCAAATACTCCCATAATTAGAAGGAAAAATTACTCAGTGGCTGCTTCGGAATTAGGAGTGACTACCACTTTCATTCGAGATATTCGTCTAGCTTCAACTTTTGTTACCTCGAACTCAGCATTCTCAACCAACACCTTGTCGCCAACTTCTGGCAATCGACCAATCTGCGACACCGCCCAGCCAGCGACGGTTTCGTAAGGACCATCTGGCAGCTCAACATCAGTCATTTCGGTAAAGTCCTCAAGATTTAGTAACCCATCGATGTCATATTCGCCAACACCTGCAGCAATTGATGGTTTCTCAATCTCGTCATATTCATCATGAATTTCACCAATTACCTCTTCAACTAAATCTTCCAGCGAAACAATTCCAGCAGTGCCGCCATACTCATCGACCACAATCGCCAAATGCTGACCAGCCTGACGCATTTCATGCATTGCGCTCAATACTGATTTAGTGCCAGGGAATTTCAAAATCTCTCTAGCAATATCTCTAACTCGGATCGAACGTTCCCGCATCTCTGGATTTAATAAATCTCGGACGTGAATAAAGCCGATCACATCATCAAAACCGTCACCAGCTACTGGGTATCGGGAAAATGGTTTATCACTAACCCATTGGGCAGCCTTAAAAATTGGTTCGTCGGCCTCAATAAACTCAACCTCAGTTCGTGGCAACATTACTTCTCGAACTTCTTTGTCCGCTAACGAAAACACATCAGCCAAAATAGCTCGCTCTTGTTCTGAGATATTTTCTTGCGAGGCAACCAGATCCCGTAATTCATCCGCTTCAATTGCACCGCGCTTTCCATGTGGATCAACGCCAAATATCCTCACAATCAAATTGGTAGATACCGACAGCAGCGCAATGAATGGTTTTGAAATTCGTGCCAAAATCTCTACTGGAACTGCAAGAACCAACGCAAAACCAACTGTATGGTGCAACGCAAGACGCTTTGGTACTAGCTCCCCAAGCACTAGTGAAACAAAAGATATCGCCAATGTAATTAAGATAAAAGCAGCAGTTTCAGATACCGACTCAGTAAATCCAAGCGATTCAAATCTCGGTGCCAAATCTGGTGCCAGACTTGAGGCACCAAAGCCAGCTGAGATAAATCCGGCCAAAGTAACGCCGACCTGCACCGCAGCCAAGAAGCGATTTGGTGCGGCAATCAACTTTGCCACCAACCTTGCCCGGCGACCAGTGAATTGCGAAATCTGACTTTCCCGAATTGAGATCAAACTTATTTCGGCAGCAGCAAACACTCCGCCTAACAAAACAAAAAATAGAACAATAAGTATGTCTCTCACCGGATCACCCATGCAGTTATTTCATAGCTTTCTCTAGATTTTCAGCAATTGCAGCAAGAAATTCCTGAGTGGTTAAATAAGGTTCATCTGGACCAATCAATAAACTCAAATCCTTGGTCATTTTCCCTTCTTCAACAGTTTGAATACAAACTTTTTCCAAAGTCTCTGCGAACTTTGTTACCTCTGGGGTGCCATCCATCTTGCCTCGATAACTCAAACCTTGAGTCCAAGCAAAGATGGATGCAATTGGATTTGTTGAGGTTGGCTTTCCTTGTTGGTGCATTCGATAGTGTCTAGTTACGGTGCCATGCGCTGCTTCTGCTTCAACCGTTTTGCCATCTGGCGTCATCAACACGCTGGTCATTAAACCTAGCGAACCAAAGCCTTGCGCAACGGTGTCAGACTGAACATCGCCGTCATAATTCTTACAAGCCCAGACATAACCGCCTTCCCACTTCATTGCGGCTGCCACCATGTCATCAATCAAGCGATGTTCATAGGTCAATCCAGCTTTTTCAAAGTCAGCCTTGAACTCAGCCTCATAAACTTCTTGGAAGATGTCCTTGAAGCGTCCATCGTACGCTTTCAGAATCGTGTTCTTAGTTGACAAATAAACCGGATAGTTTCGACTTAAGCCATATCGCATCGAAGCGCGGGCAAAATCGCGAATCGAATCATCCAAGTTATACATCGCCATTGCCACACCGCCGGCTGGGAAGTCATAAACATTCAACTCCATTGGCGCCGAACCATCGGCTGGAGTGAAAGTAAGCGTCAGCGAACCTGCGGCTGGCACTTTGATGTCGGTTGCTCGGTATTGATCACCAAATGCGTGACGGCCAACCACAATTGGTTTAGTCCAACCAGGAACTAATCTCGGAATATTGCTAATGATGATTGGCTCTCTGAAGATAACGCCGCCGAGAATGTTTCGAATTGTGCCATTTGGCGACTTCCACATTTTCTTCAAACCGAATTCAGCAACTCGTGCCTCGTCCGGTGTGATCGTCGCGCACTTAACACCGACACCATACTGCTTAATCGCATTTGCCGAATCAATTGTTACTTGATCGTCAGTTGCATCTCGGTTTTCAATACTCAGGTCGTAATATTTCAGATCTATGTCAAGGTAAGGAAGAATTAGTTGGTCTTTGATGAATTGCCAGATGATTCGAGTCATCTCATCGCCATCTAATTCAACGACTGGATTAATTACCTTGATCTTGCTCACTGCACTCTCCTGCTTTCCTATTTATTACAATGATTGAACATCGGCTTGCTTGGTGCGGACTGCTTCAGCCGCAACCAACAATTCGGATTTTTCTGACTCAGTGAGCGCAGTTTCAACTACCTGGACCACGCCGCTTTTACCAATTTTCGCCTCAACGCCGAGATAGACTCCAGAAATCCCATATTCGCCATCAACCCAGGCGCAAACTGGCATTACTGCATTCGAGTCTTCAATCACAGCTTTAGCCATTCTTGCCGCAGCTGCTGATGGTGCGTAATAAGCCGAACCCGTCTTAAGCAAGGCAACTATTTCCGCGCCGCCATTTCTGGTGCGAACTACTAGTTCTTCAATTTTCTCGGCTGGCATCAAATCACTTAACGGCTTGCCATTTACTAAACAACGAGATGGAACTGGCACCATGGTGTCGCCATGTGAACCCAAAGTTAAAGTCTGCACGCTTCCTACTGGAACATTCAATGCTTCGGCGACAAAATAGGTGAAACGTGCGGTGTCCAACATGCCAGCTTGACCCATCACTTTATTTTTTGAGAAACCAGTTGCAAGTTGGGTTAGCGCAGTCATTTCATCAAGCGGGTTAGAAACCACAATCACAACTGCATCTGGTGCGTGCTTAGCGATCTGCTCGGCCACTGAGCGAACAATCTTGGCATTCACTTCGATTAGATCCATTCGACTCATACCTGGTTTTCGCGGCAGGCCAGCAGTGATTACCACTACATCTGATCCAGCAATTGCTTCATAGCCCGCACCCTCGGCCGTTGTGGTTTGCCCAACAACCAGCGTCTCAAAGCCTTCGATTCCTCGGGACTGATTCATATCCAAGGCAAGACCTTCTGCTTTACCTTCAACAATGTCAGTGAGCACTACTTTTTCAAAAATGTCATATTCGGCCAACCTAAGTGCTGTAGTAGAACCGTAAAATCCGGCACCAATAACTGAAACGACTCCTTTGTGAGCCATTATTTTCCTCCAAGAATTGAGTAAATTCGGTGGTTAAGCATACTGGGGACCACTAGCGCAGCGACTAGCTCAACCAGTAGGAATCACCAGGCCAAGCACCATTAAGCAGGCGGCAAAGGCAAGATAGAGCGCGATATCGAATGATTTCGATCTCACGTGAAGTAATTTGTCAGCAGCTCCAGCTACTCGAGCGGCTACCAAAATAGCGGCAGCTAGCGCCAGAGCAAAGATTCCAACCTTGAACGAATCTGTCAAAATCAACAAGATCGCAGTTGTGCTAACCGCAACAACCACGCTCCAGATCATATGTGCTCTAAACCAACTCATTGCTTCCGTTCAGCTGCTTCTACTACATTCAGCAACAACATTGCTCTTGTCATTGGTCCTACACCACCTGGAACTGGCGCATGAAATGAACTTTGTTCAATTGCGCTTGGTGAAATATCGCCAATTAACCCTACTGAACTTCTAGATATTCCAACATCAACTAGAACTGCCCCAGGCTTCACCCAATCCGCTTGAACCATATCTGGATTTCCGGCAGCCGCAATAATTATGTCTGCAGATCTAGCATGTTTAGAAATATCTGTAGTGCCGGTGTGACATAGCACTACGGTTGCATTCTCACTTTTTCGAGTCAGCATTAAACCAAGTGGTCGGCCAACGGTTGTGCCGCGGCCAATAATCACAACCTCTTTACCGGCTAACTCAACTCCATAGTGATTTAACAAATAGATGATGCCTCGCGGAGTGCAAGGCAACGGGGCCGCATTACCCAAAACTAAATTTCCTAGATTTGTCGGATGTAGTCCATCCGCATCTTTTGCTGGATCAATTGCTGATAACACTGCTCCAACATCAACTCCCGCTGGCAATGGCAATTGAACGATCATGCCAGTGCAGGACGGATTTGCATTTAGTTTTTCAACTTCACTGATTATCTCGGCTTGCGTTGCCGTTTTGGGCAATTCAATCTGAATTGACTTAATGCCGACTTCGGCACAATCTCGATGCTTTCCTGCCACATAAGAATGGCTTGCCGGATCATCGCCTACCAAAATTGTCGCTAACCCAGGCTGGTTAGAAAGTTTGGCAACTCTGGCTTTCAATTCCAATCTAAGTTGAGCTGCTACCGCTCGTCCGTCCAGCACTTGACTCATTGCGCAATCCTTTCAGTGCCAGAAATGGCGAACTCCAGTTAAGTACATTGTGACACCAGCTGCATTTGCCGCAGCTATCACCTCTTCATCACGTACCGATCCGCCAGGTTGCACAATTGCAGAGACACCTGCAGCGATTAATTCGACTACGCCATCAGCAAATGGGAAAAAAGCATCGCTTGCAGCAACTGAATTAGTGGCGCGATCCCCAGCACGAGAAATCGCTAATCGCACTGAATCAACGCGATTTACTTGCCCCATGCCAATACCAACAGTTGCGCCCGATTTAGCTAAAACTATGGCATTTGATTTGACCGCTCTAACGCTTCGCCAAGCAAACTGCAAATCCGCCAGCACCAGAGCCGAAGCCGGGGCACCAGATACCAATTCCCAGTTCGATGGATCATCGCCAGGCGAATCAAAGTTATCAAAGTTTTGCGCTAAGAATCCACCACTTATCATCTTGATATCTAGATTCTCGCCAGTGGTATTAACTTGGAGCAATCGCAGGTTCTTCCGACTCGAAAAAATCTCTAACGCAGCTAAGGAATAACTAGGTGCAACAATGACTTCAGTGAAAATCTCCGCATTTAGTTCCGCAAATGTTTCATCAATTTCGCGGTTAGCCGCAATAACAGATCCAAAAGCTGAAACTGGATCACAATCATGCGCCCGCTGATACGCCGCGGCAATACTGCCTGCAGTTGCGATACCGCAAGGATTAGTGTGCTTAATAATGGCCACCGTTGGCTCTAAATGATCAGACACTGCTCGCAGCGCCGCATCTGCATCCACCAAATTATTGAAGGAAAGTTCCTTTCCTTGCAATTGAATCGCGCTCGCAATTCCACCACTGGTGGATTGATAAAGTGTTGCAGATTGTTGCGGATTTTCGCCGTAACGCAATGATTGTTTCTTGTTGCCACTAATTGATACGTAACTGCCATCATCTCGAGACATCCAATTTGCAATGGCATTATCGTAAGTAGCTGTGTGAATAAATGCTAATTTAGCTAATTCCGCTCGCAGGTCATAACTAAACCCGCCATTTTGTAGTGCAGTTATCACCATGGAATATTGCGATGGGCTAGTGACCACCGCAACGGAACTGAAGTTCTTGGCAGCCGCTCGAATTAGCGTAGGACCACCTATGTCTATATTTTCAATTATCTCGGCATGATCTGCTTCTGCTGCTACGGTTTTGGTAAACGGGTAAAGGTTTACGACAACAAGATCAAACGGTGCAATTTTCTGATCCGCCAACTGTGATAGATGTTTTGGATTGTCTTTAGCAGCCAAAATTCCTGCATGAATTCTTGGATGTAGTGTTTTCACTCGACCATCGAGCATCTCAGCTGAATTCGTAACTTCAGCTACTTCAATAACCGCACCGCCAAGTTCGCGAATTCTAGCTGCCGTGCTACCAGTAGAAACCATCTCTATTCCAGCAGAACTTAATGCTGGGACCAAAATTTCCAAACCTGATTTATCAGAAACGGAGATCAACGCTCGCTTGACTATTAGTGTTGAGTTCATTTCTCAATCCCCGCCCAAAGATCAGATTGTTGGCATAACTTAACCACAACCTGGACCAATTGAACCCGTTCAACTTCCTTTATTCGCTCATGGAGCGAAGATTCAGTATCGCCGGCAAGAACTGACACCGTTTGCTGCGCCAGAATCCGACCAGTGTCAACACCTTCATCGATGTAGTGAACGGTCGCTCCAGTTTGCTGGACTCCTGCGGATAGCGCATCTGCTACCGCATGCGCGCCAGGAAAATTTGGTAGCAGGGAAGGATGCGCATTGATAGTAGGAACAACTCGAAACAATTCTGATTTGATAATCCGCATAAACCCGGCGCTAACTGCAAGGTCTGGTTGAAACCTCATAACTGTCTCAAATAATCGTTGTTGCCAATCTGTCGGAGCATTTCGCTGATAATTAAGAGGTACGGCTTCAATTCCTGCAGCAGTAGCTCGATTAAGTGCTAATGAATCAGGATTATCGGAAACAACAGCAGAGATTTGAAAAACTTCTCCCCGTGCTGGCGAGTCAATCAAGGCTTGCAACAGACTTCCGCTGCCAGATGCTAAGACCACAATGCTACGCATTACGCTGCTTCGCATTTCTATTCTTGAACCACCTTCGAATAGCATCAACAAAAAGCAGCAAACCAAAGGCTGGCGCTATTGTGACAAATACGCCGCCAATCATTGGCAGCCACTGCGGACCAAAAACACTTAATCGACCTGGGCCAATTGCGCCGCCACCAATCAAACTAAACAACACCGTTACGGCTACCACAATAGTTAGTGCCATTAACGTATTTGTAATCAGAACTCGATAACTCTCATGGTGCAGCGACCACCACATTAGTAGCGCGAAGAAGACTGAAATCAAAAGTGGGAAAAGTAATAGATACCAGCCATTAGTGACTGTGGTTGTTGGCAACGCTGCCAGCCAAGGAAGCGCTGGCAGTGCAGCTTGATCAATAACTGCAAATGAAGCTGCCGTATCAATACCAGTCGCAATTCCGGGACCCAATAACCAGGCATAGCCCCAACTTATGGCAATCGGCAAATATCCAAGAGTAAACAACCAAACGAGAAACTTTTCTGCTCTCGTATCCGCAATTGAATCAACTACATTTATTGCATTACTAAAATTTAGAATCAACATCACAGCAGCCAATACCAGCGCAGCAACTAGCAGCACTGTAATAATTAACAGACCAACTCGAAATCCGAATTTAATGCTAAGTGGCAATTCAACTGACGGCCATCCGAATACTTTCAGCGCTCCAAGTAAGACAGCAATTAGCGAAACGATTGCAACCAGAAAAGCAGTGGTTAGTGGTGCAACTCCGATGACATCATCACTGGCCAACCTGGCAATCACAAAACTGATCGCACTATTAACCAAAATAATAGGTAGTGCTACTGCACTAATCTGACCAAATGTCGCAGTAGCGATTCTAAACATTCGAATAGCCGCTCGGCGCAGCATAAAAACTGGAAAAATAATTGTCAGCAACGGCAAAACATCTATCGTGACTTTGGTAATTGATACTGGGACCCCATGACTTATTGGCCACGCCAGAAATGCCGCCTTTATTGCTGCCGCTAGAGACCCTGCGCCAGATGCGCCAAGTGTCCAGATCACCAATATTGGCAAAGCTGCCATAACGATGCCAAAACTTGTTACCCAGATTGCGGTAATTGCTGCAGGTGCAATCAGATCGCGAGGGCTTACCGCTGGATCTGATTGCGACATTGCTACTTCAGATTGTTCATAATCTGGCGCATTAATTCAGCAGCTTGCGATGGAGTTTTGCCGACCTTAACTCCAACTGCTTCGAGTGCATCCTGTTTTGCCTGCGCTGTACCTGCTGAGCCAGAAACAATTGCACCAGCATGGCCCATAGTTTTGCCCTCTGGCGCGGTGAAGCCAGCCACATAACCGACGACTGGCTTAGTGACATGATCCTTTATGAACGCAGCAGCGCGCTCCTCAGCATCACCACCAATTTCACCAATCATGACGATGGCATCAGTATCTGGATCTGCTTCAAACGCCTTTAAACAGTCGATGTGAGTTGTACCAATAACTGGATCACCACCAATTCCAACTGCAGTTGAGATACCAAAATCACGAAGCTCATACATCATCTGATAAGTCAAGGTGCCAGATTTACTAACCAAGCCAATTCTGCCTTTTTTAGTGATATCGGCCGGAATAATTCCAGCATTGGATTCACCAGGGCTGATAATTCCTGGACAGTTAGGACCAATCAATCTGGTGGTTCCGGTTTCTAATGCATGGTTTACAAATGCCACGCTGTCATGAACTGGAATACCTTCAGTTATCACTACGCATAATTCGATTTTTGCATCAATGGCTTCCATCGCGGCAGCCTTCGCAAACTTTGGTGGCACAAATATTACTGAAACATTTGCCCCAGTTGCTGCCATTGCTTCACCAACAGAATTGAATACTGGAACTGCAGTGCCATCAAAATCAACTGATTGACCACCTTTGCCCGGTGTCACACCTGCAACTACTTTGGCACCAGATTTCAACATCCGACTAGTGTGCTTAGAGCCTTCGCTACCGGTCATTCCTTGAACGAGAATCTTTGAATTTGAATTTAAGAAAATTGACATTGAATTAATCCCCTATTTTCCAGCTGCTAGCTGCGCGACTAATCGCGCACCCTCGTCCATGGTTTGTGCCATGTGCACACCACTAAGTGCAGCATCGGCCAGAATCTTGCGGCCAGCCTCGGCGTTATTTCCATCCAAGCGAACTACTAATGGCACGGAGATTTGCTTTCCTTGTTGATTGAGTAGGGCGATTGCTTGCACAATTCCATTTGCAACTGCATCACATGCAGTAATGCCGCCAAAAACGTTAACAAAGACTGATTTAACTGCTGGGTCACTGAGAATAATTCCAAGCCCGTTGGCCATTACTTCAGCCGATGCACCGCCACCGATATCTAGGAAGTTTGCTGGTTTCATGCCACCAAACTCTTCACCTGCATAAGCAACCACATCAAGTGTGCTCATTACCAATCCGGCGCCATTTCCGATGATGCCAACTTCGCCAGCGAGCTTGACGTAATTTAGATCCTTTTCTTTTGCTGCAGCTTCAAGTGGATCTTCAGTGCTCTTGTCGACTAATGCTTCGTGATCCGGATGACGGAAAGCCGCATTGTCATCTAGCGAAACTTTTCCATCTAGTGCAATTACATCACCGCTAGGAGTTTGAACCAATGGATTTACTTCAACCAAAGTAGCATCTTCGGCAACAAAGACTTTCCACATGGCCTGTAACATCTCAACAACTTGACCTTTAATCTCTGCTGGAAAGTTTGCCGCAGTTGCAATCTGGTCAGCAACTTCTTTGGTTACGCCAACTTTGGCGGAGATTGGAACTTTTGCTAAGGCAGCTGGATTGGTTGCGGCAACCTCTTCAATTTCAACGCCACCTTCGATGCTTGCCATTGCCAAGAAAGTTCGATTGGCTCGATCGAGCAGGAATGAGACATAGAACTCTTTAGCAATATCTTCCGCCGGCGTTACCAACACCTGCCTTACTTGATGTCCTTTAATGTTGAGTTTCAGGATGTCGCCAGCGCGATCTGCAGCTTCTGTCGGCGTTTTAGCAAGCTTTACACCACCAGCCTTACCGCGACCACCGACTTTAACCTGTGCTTTCACGACCACCATGCCACCAAATTTGGCTGCTGCCGCTTCTGCTGCTGCTGATGTTGTGACAACTTCGCCGCTTTGCGTATTCACCCCATGTTTTGCAAACAATTGCTTCGCTTGAAACTCATAGAGATCCACGCAATACCGCCTTTCGTAACATATGTATTTAGAACTAGTTTTTTAACGCAACAGTTGAACTCAACCATTGAACAATACTGTCAATTGGTGTTCCGGGCGTGAAGACTTCGGCCACGCCACGTTTTTTTAATTCAATAATGTCGGCATCCGGGATGATGCCACCGATAAAAACTGGCACATCAGCTGCATCAGCTGCTGCCAATAACTCGATTACTTCCGGAACTAGGGTCATGTGGGCACCAGACAAAACTGACAAACCAACTGCGTCAGCATCTTCAGCAACCACAGTTGCAGCTATTTGGGCTGGGGTCTGATGCAGTCCGGTGTAGATCACCTCGTGCCCAGCATCCCTGAGGCCTCTGGCAATGACTTTTGCCCCTCGGTCATGCCCATCAAGACCTGGTTTGGCAATTACGACTCTAGACACAGGGCTCATCCTAGGGGCATGCCGTTCTCCCCCTATAAGTGAAGAAATGTGGCCTATCCCACTCACTTTATCCACATTCTGTCCACAGAAAATCCAACCCTGAATTTCACCCTATGTCCGAGATGGGGTATTCTTAAAACTACCTGAAAGCGCCCACCGGGCAAAACCGAACGCTGGAGGAAACCACGTGAGACGATCACGCGCGTTGACTGTTGTATCTGCTCCACTCGCTATTGCGGCTCTATTGGCGACCTCATTTTCGGTCACCTCAATTGCCGCTACCAAGAACCAAGAGGCGAGAGAGATTGCAGCTGCGGTTGATCGACTTGAAGCTTCCCGAATGAGTTCTGGCATTACGGCGGTTGAAACAAATCAGGAATTAGCGCTAGCTCGCGCAGTTGACCAGACCACTAGAAGCTTGGTTCGTCAACAAAAGAAGCTAACCAAGATGGCCAAAATTGAGGCCAAGGAACGTAAAGCTGAGTTGGCACGACTAGCTGCTGAGCGCTTGATCCGAGAGTCTCGGGCAATGCAGTTCCGAATTGTGATTCCAAAGAATCTGAATTTGCCAGCAACTTTCACTTCAGTTAAGCGCTCGCCAGTCCCAGGTGTTCGAACCACCGCTTATTTCGGTCAGCGCGGTTGGCGTTGGCACGGTGGCGTACACACTGGCTTGGATTTTGATGGCTATTACGGTCAGTCAGTTAAAGCGGCTGCTGATGGCGTTGTAATTGCTCGCGGTTGGGATGGCTCATATGGCTACTCCATCTTGATTGCTCACGGCGGCCAAGTCACCACTCGTTACGCACACTTATCTAGCATGGCAGTCTCAGTCGGAGATCGAGTAAAGGCTGGCGAACATATCGGCAAGATTGGCTCGACTGGAAACGCCTCCGGCAGCCACCTTCACTTCGAGGTTGCGATTCGGGATCGCTTGGTGAATCCTCGCGACTGGCTCGCTACTCGCTAAAGTTTTTCAACCGGCGCATAGCGCAGCAGTAATCTCTTTTCACCAGCAGTGCCAAAATCGATAGTCGCCGTTGCGTTATCACCATTGCCGGCAACCGCTATTACTTTACCCAGCCCAAATTGGGTGTGATTAACTCGATCGCCAACTTCAAGTGCGATGACGGTTCGCTGCGGTGTTGATTTTGCTATTCGAGCGCTAACCGATTCTGAGCTAACGGAATGAACTGGATCTTCTCTGAGAAAGCGAATCAATTCGGCAGGTATCTCATCGATAAATCGAGATGCTGGGTTGTGCTGTGGTGCGCCCCAAGCGGAACGACGAATGGCCCGGGACAAATAGAGTCGTTGCATCGCTCTGGTTAGCCCAACATATGCCAACCGCCGTTCTTCTTGAAGTTCGGTTGGATTTCCAAGTGATCTAATATGCGGGAAGATGCCATCTTCCATGCCAGTTAGAAACACCACTGGAAATTCAAGTCCTTTTGCGGTGTGCAGCGTCATTAATGTGACTAACCCATCGTCATCATCTGGTAATTCATCTGAATCTGCCACTAATGACGTGCGCTCCAAGAATCCCAGCAGCCCCTCGGCGTCTTCGCTTTGATCGTAATCTGCTGCTACTGCTTCCAATTCAGCTAAGTTCTCTAATCGAACTTCATCCTGCGGGTCTCCAGATTGGGCTAATTCTTGGGTATATCCAGTTTGCTCCAGCACCGCTTGCAGTATGACCGCAGCGCCAGTACCACCTTCAACTAGCACGACCAGATCTGAAATCAATTGATAAAAATCTTGCATGCTTGCCTGCGCTCGAGCAGTAAGTCCTGGGATTTGTGACGCTTGACCGAGGGCTGTAAACATGGGAATGGAATTTCGCAGTGCCCAATCGCCTAGCTGCGTTTCAGCTTTATCGCCAATTCCTCGCCTTGGCACATTCAGGATTCGACGAAGTGATATGTCATCAGCCGGATTAGCAATTAACTTCAAATATGCCAATGCGTCCTTAATTTCAGCTCGTTCATAAAACTTCAAGCCGCCAACCACTCGATAGGGGATGTCTGATCTAATAAAGACTTCTTCAATCGCTCTGGATTGCGCATTAGTTCGATAAAAAACTGCAACATCAGAATATTTCAACTCAAAATCTGCCAGCTGCTTAATCTCGTTAACAATAAATCTGGCTTCATCATGCTCATCATCGGCAATATAGAAACCAATTAGATCGCCATCACCCGCTTGAGTCCAAAGCCGTTTCGGTTTGCGCTCAGTATTTCTAGATATAACGGCATTAGCTGCCGTCAATATATTCTGAGTGCTGCGGTAATTCTGCTCCAGCACAATTGTTTTAGCCGTTGGGTAATCTTGCTCAAAATCTTGAATATTCCTAATCGTTGCACCGCGGAATGCATAAATACTCTGGTCCGCATCGCCCACCACACATAGTTGCGCTGGCGGGATCCCTTCTTTCTCAGTTCCAACTAATTCGCGAACTAATACATACTGTGCGGTGTTGGTATCTTGATATTCGTCAACTAAAACATGTCGATATTTACGTCGATAGTACTCGCGAATTGCTGGGTTTGTTTGCAACAACGCAACGGTGTGACCAATCAAATCATCAAAATCCACCGCGTTTGATCTCGCTAATCGCTGCTGATACTCGCGATAGATAGTAGCTAGCGTGCGCCGCGGTCCTTCATCTTCGGCAATTTTTGAGAAGTCTTCATAATCAATCAATTCATTCTTGAGATTTGATATTTGCGCTTGCATCGCTCGCGGCTGGAAGAATTTAGTATTGATATCCAAATCTCTGATTATTAAGGTAATTAAGCGTAATGAATCTGCTTGATCATAAATCGTAAATGATGAACTAAGACCGAGTGCTGTACCATCACGGCGAAGAATTCGAACACAAGCACTATGGAAAGTTGATACCTGCATGCTCCGCGCCCTAGGGCCAACTAATTCCAGCACTCGATTTCGCATTTCGAGCGCAGCTTTGTTAGTAAACGTGATCGCCAAGATTTCTTCTGGCTGCGCATCACCCGTTTCAATTAGATGCGCAATCCGCCTAGTTAGCACCCGAGTCTTGCCTGAGCCCGCGCCAGCGACAATTAGCAGTGGCACGCCGCGATGCAGCACTGCCGCTTGCTGTTCTGGGTTTAAATCAGTTAGGTCTGAAACAGGTTTGCTCACTGCTCTAGTCTAGAGATTTGCTTCACTCGCCCCAACCAACAATCGCCATCGAGACATTTGCTGAGCCAGAATTTGTTGTTGCTCTCAAGGTGCGTGATTGGTTCAAGGAGACCAATGCCAAAGATGTCCTTGGATCAGCGCTTGGAATTCCAATATTAGGTGCAACTGGTTTGCTCCCTCCCCAGATCAGCAAACCAGTCGCACCTAAGCCTCGTTGCACCGTTACCGCAACTAATACTGAAGTTGCTTGTGGTGGAATCGTAGAAATATTGGTTAGATCAGCAATTGCATTTCGAGTGTTATTAACTGAAGTGCTGCGCATCGCTAGAACTGGCCTAATTGGAACAATGCCAGAAATTCCAGCCGTAGGATCGCTTCCCAAATACCAATTACTATGAACCATCACCGTCGCTGGTGAATTTCCAGTATTTGTGAAAGTTAAATCTCTGCTGCCGCGAAGTGAGATTACGCCATCAGCGGTTGCGCCATATCGGACCGAAAGCTGAGTTTGATTGCTAGCCGACACCGTTACCCGGCCAGCACCAGCAGCAGTAACTGATACCGCAACCGATGCGGCCTGTGGTTGATCGCCAACTGTTGCCCGAGGCAGATTTAGCACTCGACTCTCACCGGGCTGAAGTGGTGTGCGAATGTCAAGCAATGGTGTCGAAACTAACTTGATAGATCGTCTTGGTGCAGTTGAGAAGGTCTGCTCTCCAGACGAGAAATAGCCAATCACATCAAGTGCCACATCGGCGGCACCAGTTGAAACGGCAACTGCAATTGAGCCATCTGCTCCTACTGGAGCAATCGTTTCCGCCGAGGCCGATCCGCCCATAGCAACTGGCACCGTAACTACGCTGGGGGCAGCTGCACCTCTAGCCCAAACCGAGATCGAACTTGGCGCATTGCTATTAGTGACGGTGGCGCGCAACAAAACTGCAGTAACCCCAGTTGCTGGAATTTCTGGAATTGCAACTAACTGCCTGGTCGGAATAACCGGAATAATTCCAGCATCAGGTAATGGCTCTATCGCATCTGGTATCGCATCTGTAATTTCTGGCACCGGTACTGAATTAATGATTGGTAAATGCAGATATCTGTTGTCCGTAACGCTTCGTTTTCCACCTAACCGACATGGTTGAGTGACACCCAGTCCGCTCTTGGTATCTAAAATTCGAGTTGGCGTGATTGCAGTAAGTTGTTGTGGCGTCGTTACTGCTAGCGGTGCTGGTGCACTTGGAGATTCCTCGCAAATTGCCAATGTCTGAGCTTGTGGATTCCAATATGAAGTCATTGCTGCTGCGCCGTCCCAGGTCATGGACATATGAACATGGTCACGGTGACAGTAGTTGTCATAATTCGATCGCTGCTTTGCTGGGTCGGTGGTGCAACCGCCAACATCTCGCCAGCCTTCATCTGCTCGATAAATTCCCCAGATCCGACCATTCCAAATCACATACATGATTCCCATGCGTCGAGCATTAGCTCCTGGTCGACCATCTTCACCTGGTGCAATCAGCCACGCCAGAAATGCTTCAACTTTTGCGCGTTGTTCCAAATTGCGCCAGTGATACATCCAGTCCAGCGCTCGACCTTCTTTGTGTTCGCTAGTGCCGCCGCGATCACAATCGCGATAAATACCTATGGTGGTTTCACCATAAACTTGCTTTAACAATTGCCGCAATCGATCAGCACCAGTTTTTGGATTTGGATCACAAATAGTTTGCGCCTGATATTCACCAGCTGCATCAAATGGCACTCCTGGTGCAACACCTGGTGGCACAGGACCAATTGGCAAAGTCGGTTCTGGTTGTGGCTCTGGTTGTGGCTCTGGCTCAGCTGGTTCTGGTTGTGGCTCTGGCTCTGGAATTGAATCTGGTTGCTCCACCACTATCGCAGTTGGCAGCGCATCAAATTGAGCGGAGCTGAGTATCCCTAGCGCTTGCCAGGTCGCGTTATCAACCGAGCCAGAGGCAGATAAATTCGCTGCTCGCTGCACAGCAATTACCGCGGCTCTAGTTTTGTCAAAGAATCCACCGGTAACTGGGGTTACACCTAATAAAATCTGCAACTTCTTCACGGCATCTGATTTGTCGCCGTATTTCAAAACTGGCAGCGAACTTTGTTGGCCAGGTGATGTTGGTAATGATTGAAATTGGGAAAACGAAGTTATGCCCAATGCTTGCCAAGTTTTGGCATTAACCACTCCCGTTACTTTTAGACCGTTTGCTTTTTGCACTGACTCAACTGCAGCGCGCGTTAATGTTAAAAATCTGCCAGAAGCCGGTGATACGCCAAGCAATACCTGTAGTCGCTTTACTGCGGTTGAATTGTCGCCTGGTTTAACCGTTGGAATCTTTTTTGCAATCTGCTGATTTGTTGCAGTTGCGGTTTCATCAGCAGATTTAGGCAATGCCTTCAAATCGGCCGCAGATTTAACGCCCAGCACTGCCCAGGTAGCAGCATCCACCACGCCAGTTACCGGCAATTTATTTTCGCGTTGGATTTGTTCGACCGCAGCTTTAGTTTTTTCAAAAAAACCACCAGTGGTTGGGGTGACGCCAAGTAATACTTGCAG
>JBMTAF010000017.1:0-17298 GCA_049428425.1 Candidatus Nanopelagicales bacterium | reverse complement strand
GAACAAGCAGCTATGGATCTGTATGCCGATGAAAAGACGACCTTCAGATATATCACTCTGCCATTGGCGCTACCAGGAATCGCCGCCGCAGCGCTGCTAGCTTTTTCATTATCTTTTGATGATTTCATTATTACTAATTTCAACTCTGGCACCACGGTTACGTTCCCAATGTATGTCTGGGGCGCCGCGCAGCGAGGAATTCCGCCGCAGGTCAACGTGATCGCAACAATATTTTTCATGGGAGCTCTGCTGTTGGTCTTAATTGCGCAATTCGTAGGCAATAAGCGGGCCAAACACTGATGGGAAAACTGCAGTACGGACCTGATTTCACTTTTCTTGGCGTCCCCAAGTGCGATATTTCTGATACGAATTCGATGAGTGGCGCACAGGTAGTAATAATCGGGGCACCGTTTGATGGCGGCACCTCATTTCGAAGTGGCGCAAAGTTTGGGCCAAGTGCAGTAAGGCAAGCATGCTATTTAGAACATGACGGTAAGCGGCCATCATTAGCGCTCCGAATTGATGGCCTAACTTCGTTGCAAGTTCGGGATGCTGGTGACGTTGAGATGCCCAGCGGTAACACTGAAGTTGCCTGCAGTCGTCTAGAAGATGCAGTAGCGACAGTAGCTAACTCGGCAATGCCATTAATCATTGGCGGTGATCACACCGTAACTTGGCCAAACGTTACGGGTATTGCGAAAGCTAAAGGCTGGGGAAAAATCGCAGTTCTGCATTTTGATGCCCATGCTGATACTGGCGAGATTACTGAAGGCGCACTAATTGGACATGGCCAACCAATGCGAAAACTGATCGAAAGTGGTGCAGTTAGAGGGGATCGCTTCTTTCAAATTGGACTTCGTGGCTATTGGCCAGATGAACCAATTTTAAGTTGGATGGCTGCTCAAGGAATGCGTTCCTATGAGATGACAGAAATTACGCATCGGGGCTTGAACGAATGCTTGAGTGAAATTTTCGCCGCGGTCGCCACTGATTGCGATGGAGTTTTCTTATCGGTTGATATTGATGTGGCAGATCCAGCTGCTGCTCCTGGTACTGGAACACCGGAACCGGGTGGATTGTCGGCGCGGGAGTTGTTGGATGCAGTTCGACGGATCTGCTTAGAAACCAATGTAGTTGGCATGGACGTAGTAGAAGTTGCGCCGGCATATGATCACGCCGAAATTACTGCGCTATTAGCAAATCGCGTGATACTTGAGGCTCTTTCGGCAATTGCCAGAAAACAATCTGGATCGAAATTTGATCCAACCAAGCCTTTACTAAGCGATCGCTAGGCTGCGTTTCTAAATGCCTCTTCAACTACATCAAGACCCTCATTAAGCATTTCGTCAGAAATGGTTAATGGTGGCAAGAATCGGATTACATTTCCATATGTTCCAGCAGTCAAAACAATCACGCCATTTTGGTGACAGTACTTAGTAACCTTCCCCACAAGTTCAGTGTTTGGTGAGCCATCAGGCAAGACTAATTCGATCGCCACCATCGCACCTTTACCGCGAATCTCTCCAATAGCTGAAAATTCTTGCTGCATTTTGGACAACCTAGCTCTGAAGATCCCTTCAATCTCAATCGCTCTTGCAATCAAGTTGTGAGATTGCATTTCGGCAATGGACCCTAATGCTGCGGCACAAGCAATTGGATTTCCACCATAGGTGCCACCTAGTCCGCCAACATGAACACTGTCCATAATTTCGGCACGTCCAGTCACGCCTGCAAGCGGTAATCCGCCAGCTAAGCCCTTTGCAGTGGTAATTAAGTCGGGCACTAACCCTTCATGTTCGCTGGCAAACCATGCGCCGGTTCGGCAGAAGCCAGTCTGAATTTCATCAGCAATAAAAACTATTCCATTTGCTTTTGCAAATGCCGCGATCTCCGGTAGAAATCCAGCTGCCGGCACAATAAAACCACCTTCACCTTGAATTGGCTCAACAATTATTGCTGCTATTTGTGAAGCACCAATCTCTTTTTCCATTCTGCTGATGGCATCTTTGGCAACATCTACGCCAGAGCGGTGATCATGAAACGGATAGGACATTGGAACTCGATAAATCTCAGGTGCAAATGGACCAAATGAGTGTTTATATGGCATGGATTTAGCGGTTAGTGCCATTGTGAGATTTGTTCGACCATGGTAACCATGCTCAAATGCAACTACCGCCTGTCGTTTGGTATAGGCCCGAGCGATCTTAATTGCATTTTCTACTGCCTCAGCGCCAGAATTAAACAATGCCGAACGCTTCTCATGGTTTCCTGGCGTTAACTCATTTAGTTTTTCGCAAACTGCGATATAACCTTCATATGGTGTGACCATGAAACAGGTGTGGGTAAAAAGTTCTGCTTGCGCTTGAACATTTTTCACCACCGTCACTGCGCTGTTACCAACTGAAGTGACTGCAATTCCACTGCCTAGGTCAATGAAAGTATTTCCGTCGATATCAAGCACAACAGATCCACCTGCCGCCGCTGCGAAAATTGGCATGGTGCCACCCACACCGGCACTTACTGCTTGCTTGCGGCGGTTCATCATCGCCACGCTTTTTGGTCCTGGGATCTGCGTAACTAGGTTACGGTGCTGGGTTAACGAGGGTCCGCCAGTAGTCATCTGTTGCTCCTTGCTCATCGCCCCCTAATGCTAGGGGAGTACGGTTCGCGCAGCAGCATGATCTGCCGGAGAATTGGATTAAGCAAGGGAGAAAGCGCGATGTTTGGACTTGGAGTAGCCCTTTTTGCCGCCGGGTTGCTGCTATCAGTTGCGCTGCACGAGTTTGGCCACTTTTATCCGGCCCGGAAATTTGGTGTTCGAGTTTCTCAATTCATGGTGGGGTTTGGCCCTACCATTTTTTCGCGCAGGCGTGGTGAAACCGAATACGGCATAAAAGCCATTCCACTTGGCGGTTATGTGCGAATCATCGGCATGATTCCACCACGACCTGAGATCAAGCGTGGTCCATTTAAGAACCTAATCAATCAAGCCCGAGCAACAGCAATGGCAGATCTTCAGGAACAAGACCAAGGCAGAGCCTTCTATCAATTGCACCCAGCTAAAAAACTAGTGGTAATGCTCGGCGGTCCAATCATGAATTTGTTAATTGCCGTAATTTTACTGTTTATCGCATTAGTGATTGTTGGCACACCGCAGCCAACCACCAAAGTAGGTGCAGTAATCACCTGTCTACCTGCAGAAACCACATCAACTGGTGAGTGCGCTAGTAGTGCAGTGACCTCTCCTGCCGCTCGAGCTGGGCTGCTACCTAATGATGAGATTGTTGCAATCGATGGTGAAGGTTTTTCCAACTGGGATCAATTAGTTGACCGAATCGATCAAGCAGCGGGACAGCGAATAGATCTAACTGTGCGGCGCGCCGGATCAGAGTTAGATTTGGTTGTTCAAGTAGCGAACATTTCAACCAATGATGAACTTGATGGATATTTAGGTTTTACACCAGTTGTTGAGCTCGCTAGACAATCCCCAGTTGTGGTGTTTGAGTATGTTGGCCGCGTTGGTGTTGCAACGGCAGAGTTAATTCTTGATTTACCGCAGCGGTTGGCAAATATTGTTGCTACTGCAGCTGGCGCTCAGCCACGCGATCTTGATGGCCCAATCTCAATCGTGGGAGTGGGAGTAATTAGCGGCGATGTTGCGACTCAAGATGCCCCGGCAAGTTGGCGGCTATTGGATTTCTTGATGTTACTGGCGAGCGTAAATTTGGCGCTATTCTTTTTTAATCTGCTGCCAATCCTTCCGCTCGATGGTGGCCATGTTGCGGGGGCAACGTTTGAATGGCTGCGACGCGGTACTAGATCTAGGCACGCTAAGGATGCTGCCGACATCGCGAAGCTAATGCCGGCTGCCTATGTATTTGCTATCGCGCTGCTAACTTTTTCCGTGTTACTGATTTATGTGGATTTGGTTGCGCCGATTAGGCTGAATTAGGCCGGTCGAATCGCGAAATTTGCCGCTGGCTTAGATACTTCTCCTATGAACATCGATCTTGGCATGCCCACCCCACCACCAGTCTTAGCACCCAGACGTAAAAGTCGACAGTTAACGCTTAATCACCACACCAAACCAGTGCAGGTAGGTGGTGGTGCTCCAATTAGCGTGCAATCGATGTGCACCACGGTTACTGCAGACGTTAATTCAACGCTGCAGCAAATTGCTGAATTGACGGCATCTGGTTGCAATGTGGTTCGGGTTGCCGTGCCTAGCCAAGATGATGCAGACGCTTTGGCCATCATTGCGCGAAAATCCTCAATTCCAGTTATTGCTGATATTCACTTTCAACCTCGATATGTTTTTGCCGCAATTGATGCCGGTTGCGCCGGAGTTCGAGTAAACCCAGGCAATATCAAACAATTTGATGATCGAGTAAAAGAGATTGCTCACGCTGCTGCCGCGGCAAAAGTTCCAATCCGGATTGGTGTAAATGCTGGATCGCTTGATCCAAGATTGCTAAAGAAGTATGGCAAAGCAACTCCAGAAGCATTGGTTGAATCTGCCCTTTGGGAAGCGTCGTTGTTTGAAGAGCACGGCTTTGGTGATATCAAAATCTCGGTAAAGCACCACGATCCAGTTATTATGGTTAAGGCATATCGACTTCTAGCTGAACAGTCCGACTACCCACTTCATTTAGGTGTTACTGAAGCCGGCCCAGCATTTCAGGGAACAATTAAGTCCGCAGTAGCTTTTGGCGCCCTGCTAAGTCAAGGAATTGGCGACACTATCCGGGTGTCGCTTTCTGCGCCACCAGTTGAAGAAGTAAAAGTTGGAAATCAGATTTTGGAATCACTTAATTTGAAGCAACGCGGATTGGAGATTGTTTCCTGCCCGTCATGTGGCCGAGCGCAAGTTGATGTTTACACCCTGGCAAACGAAGTTACGGCTGGATTAGAGGGCATGAAAGTTCCGCTTCGAGTGGCCGTAATGGGTTGCGTAGTTAATGGTCCAGGCGAAGCTCGTGAAGCAGATCTTGGTGTGGCATCTGGTAACGGCAAAGGTCAGATATTTGTTAAAGGTGAAGTGATCAAAACGGTTCCAGAATCAGAGATTGTGGCAACGCTAATCGCTGAAGCGAATCGCTTAGCGGCCGAGATGGAATCTGCCGGCGTAGCTGGTGAGCCATCAGTTTCGGTGTCCTGATTTGAAATGCGGTCGTCATATGTGCGACCTCTCGCACTCGAAGATGTTGAGTTAGCTAAATCGATCGCGAATCAAGATCCAATAGCTAACTGCTACTTAATATCTAGACTCGCAGAATTTGATGGCGTCGATTCACTATTGCTGTTAGTTCAAGATAGAAATAGAAATTACGGGCTGGCATATATCGGGGTAAATACCACCACAGCAAACTGCAGTTATGAGATGTTGACACATTTAGCAGACTATTTAGCACAAACCCAGATTGTGACTTCAAGCATTATCGGTAACCGCGATGATGTTTTTGGATTATGGGAGCAGGTGTCAACATTTCTAGGACCGGCACGATTGATAAGAGAGGATCAGCCATTGATGGCACTTGCAGAGACGCCAAGAGGGGAAATAAATTTAGAAGTCCGACCTGCAACTGCAGATCAGCTAGATAAAGTATTACCGGCTGCCGCAATGATGTTTCGTGAAGAAGTTGGAATTGATCCACTTCGACCAGCTACACATGCGGTTTATCGGGCACGAGTTTTGGAGTTGCTCACTGCTGGCCGCACCTATGTCTTAATGGCAGCTGATGAGGTGATTTTCAAGGCCGATATTGGGGTCTTAACCAATGACGTAATCCAGATTCAAGGCGTTTGGGTCGCGCCACAACACAGGGGTCACCGAATCGCGGCGCCAGCATTAGCAGCGGCAATATTGCAGATGCAACAGATTGCTCCAACGGTATCGCTTTATGTCAATGACTTTAACTATCGAGCCTTGAGGCTTTATCGATCGCTAGGATTTCAACAGGTCGGAACCTTCGCGTCAGTGATGCTTTAGTCTGACTAGGTCTGTTAGCCTTAAAAGCCGAGACGGAAGGGTGGTAATGCAGTATCGATTGTCCGAACTGTTCTTGAGGACGCTGCGGGAAAATCCAGCAGATGCTGAAGTTGCTAGCCACTCACTACTAATTAGAGCTGGGTTCTTGCGACGGGCTGCGGCTGGCAGTTACACCTGGCTTCCGCTTGGCTTAATGGTGCTAAACAAGGTTTCTCAAATTGTTCGCGAAGAAATGAATCGTGCTGGCTTCCAAGAAGTTCATTTCCCAGCATTGCTTCCCCGTGAACCGTATGAAGCCACTAATCGTTGGACGGAATATGGGCCAGCGCTATTCCGCCTTCAAGATCGTCGCGGAGCTGATTATCTGTTAGCGCCAACTCATGAAGAGATGTTTACTCTGTTGGTAAAGGATCTATATTCATCTTACAAAGATTTACCGGTATCGCTCTATCAGATTCAAACTAAATATCGCGATGAAGCCAGGCCTAGAGCAGGCTTACTTCGTGGCCGTGAATTTGTCATGAAAGATAGTTATTCGTTTGATCTGGATGAAGCAGGCTTGGTTACTTCTTATCAGAAACACCGCCAGGCATATCAGCGCACTTTCGATCGATTAAATATTGATTATGTAATTGTTTCTGCGCAGTCTGGTGCCATGGGCGGAAGCGCATCGGAAGAATTTTTAGCGCCTGCTGCCGCAGGCGAAGATACCTATGTAGTAACTGAAGGTGGCGCCGCAAATGTTGAGGCGATTCAAATTAAGCCGCTTGAGAATATTGACTTTAGCAATGTGCCAGCAGCAGAAGTTCATGAGACGCCGGATACTCCAACAATAGAAACTTTAGTTGAGTTCAGTAATCGCAGCGATAAAACTAAACGTGACCGAATTTGGCAGGCTGCCGATACCTTAAAGAATGTAGTAGTTAAGTTAACTTATCAAGATGGCTCATCAACAGCATTAGCAATTGGTGTGCCTGGCGATCGCGAAGTTGATATGCGCAGGTTAGAAGCGCAGGTTTACCCAGCCGCAGTAACGCCTTTTGGCGAAGACGACTTTGCTAAATACCCAGCTTTAGTTAAGGGTTATATCGGACCTAACGTGCTTGGCGAAAATTCAGCATCAAAGATCAAGTATCTAGTTGACCCTAGGGTGGTAACTGGTACTGCGTGGATCACTGGCGCAAATGAACTTGGTAAGCACGTATTTAATTTAGTAATGGGTCGAGACTTTACGCCAGATGGCACAATTGCTGTTGCTGCAGTGCGAGTGGGGGATGAGTGTGCTGTTCCTAATGGAAAAGTAACCCAGTTGGCTCGGGGAATTGAAGTCGGGCACATTTTCCAACTTGGCAAGAAATACGCTGAGGCACTCGACCTCAAAGTTTTAAACGAGAACGGTGAGCAAGTTACTGTGACGATGGGCTCGTACGGAATTGGGGTAACTCGTGCAGTAGCTGTAATTGCCGAGCAACACCATGATGAAAAGGGACTGCGTTGGCCCAGGAGCGTTTCTCCAGTTGATGTTCATTTAGTTATTGCTGGTAAGGATGAGGCAGTTTATGCCGGCGCAAATCAGTTGGCTGACGAACTGAATGCGGCTGGTATTTCCGTATTAATTGATGATCGGGTGGGGGTTTCAGTTGGTGTCAAGTTTAATGATGCTGAGTTGATAGGTATTCCGACAATCATTGTCGTTGGAAAGAAATTCGCTGATGGATTAGTAGAGCTTCGAGATCGCTTTACCGGCCAGTCTACTGATGTTTCGTTAGCCGAGGTAGTGACTGCGGTGAGTCAGTTAACGTAGTTAAACTATGCTATTCCAAAACTTAACAACATAACAGAATGCGAGGGCCATGATGACGGATAAATCTCTGGCTGCGGTGCAGGAGTTGGTGGCACCAATCGCACTCCAACTAACGTTAGATGTGGAATCTGTTGAGATTCGTAAAACTGGCAATCAAAAAATTGTAAAAGTTATTTTGGATAAAGATGGCGGCATCTCACTAGAAGAGATCGCGGCAGCCACGCGGGAAATATCAGTCAAGCTAGATGAGTTGGCTGAGCTGGCTTCATCATTCACGTTGGAAGTAACTTCACCTGGCGTTGATCGGCCGCTTACCGCACCTAAACATTGGCGCCGAAATCTAGGACGCTTGGTTCGAGTTGAATTAATTGCCGGCGGCAGTATTGACGGGCGCATCACCGACGTTACTGATGACCAAATCACGTTGCAGGTCAAGCAGCAGCAACGAATGTTTTCTTTGTCCGAGATTAAACGAGCGGTAGTACAGGTGGAGTTTAATCGGCCTAGTGAGGTGAGCGATGGACATTGATATTGATGCGCTCAAGGCAATAGTTTATGAAAAAGATTTATCTTGGGAGTTGTTGATTGGCGCGCTGGAGGAAGCGTTGCTGATTGCTTATCAAAAGAGCACCGGCCGGATACAGAACTGTCGAGTAGAGATTGATCGAAAAACCGGCAAAGTAACAGTGCTAGTTAAAGATCGCGACGTCGAAGGAAACTTCTTACCAGAGCGAGACGATACGCCCGCCGGCTTTGGCCGGATTGCCGCTGCTACCGCTAAAACGGTTTTGTTTGAACGTTTACGTGATGCATCTGATGTAAAGACGGTTGGCGATTTTGTTTCACGCGAAGGTGACATCGTTTCCGGCGTAATCCAACAAGGAATGGATCCAAAATTAGTATATGTAAATTTGGGAAATGTTGAGGCAACAATTCCGGTGCAGGAGCAGGTTCCGACGGAGAAATATGTTCATGGAAATCGGATTCGTGCTTTGGTGTTACATGCTAAACGCGGCGTCAAAGGACCACAGGTAACGCTTTCTAGAACCCACCCGCAATTGGTAACAAAACTCTTTGCGCTTGAAGTGCCTGAAGTTGCTTCTGGCTTAGTGCAGATCATGGCAGTTGCGCGCGAACCTGGGCATCGAACCAAAATTGCAGTCTTTACGGCAGATCCAGATTTAAATCCAAAGGGTGCCTGCATTGGGCCGTTTGGCCAGCGAGTGAGAAATGTGATGAGTGAACTTAACGGCGAGAAGATCGATATTGTAGATTTTGATGAAGATCCAGCGAAATTCATTAGTAGCGCGCTTTCACCATCGCGAGTAACCAAAGTTCAGGTGCTCGATTTAGCTAATCGCGTCGCGCGAGTATGGGTACCTGATTTCCAGCTCTCGCTGGCCATTGGTCGGGAAGGGCAGAATGCCCGCCTTGCTGCCAGACTCACCGGTTGGCGGATAGACATTCGACCAGATACTGACCCAAGCCTTAATTCTGAGGCAGGCGCATCTTCGACTGAAGTAGGCGAGTAGACTTCTGATGGCTCAAGAAGTTGAGGCGTTGGTTGGACCGATTCGCACTTGTGTGGGTTGTCGAACCACTGCACAGCAGAATGAGCTGCTACGGGTCGTGCTGAGGCAGGATCAAGTGCTGGTGGATGCCAACAATCGACTTTCCGGTCGAGGCGCCTACCTTCATCGGAATCTGCTGTGCATAGATCGAGCGATTCAACGGCGAAGTTTGTTTCGTGCCTTGCGAGCAACTGGCGAGTTGAATTTCGATCAACTGCATCAAGCAGCCAGTAGTCTTAACCGTCCGCAGGCGTAAGCCATAACTATGGGAGAAGTGAACGGATGTTCACCAAATGAGCCGATGAGGTCTTCCAGCTAACCGCCCGTGTCTAAAGCCCGGGCCAAACAAGGAGTGCTGTGTCCAAGGTTCGGGTCTACGAGCTAGCAAAAGAGCTCGGAGTCGAAAGTAAAGTTGTGCTTGCCAAGTTACAAGAACTTGGTGAGTTTGTTCGTTCTGCTTCCTCAACTATTGAAGCGCCGGTTGCGCGTCGCCTAGTTGAAGCAATGGGTGGCGCGGTAGCGAAACCTGCAGCAAAGAAGAAAGCAACTAAAGCGGCCAAGCCTGCTGAGAAAGCAGCTCCAGTCAGCGAACCTGAAACGGTTAAACCAACTGAAGTGACACCACCAGTTGCCGAAGCAACTCCGCCAGCACCACCAACTCCGTCGGTCACTTCGCCAACTAGACCATCACCGACGCCAAATACGGCAGGACCAATCGCTCCGCGGCCACCAGCTGCTCGAGGTGGCAATAATCCATTTGGCAGTGGCCGTCCAGCACCACGTGCTGGTAACAATCCATTTGGCGCACCGCGTTCTGCTGCGCCACGACCTGGAAATAATCCGTTTGGCGGATCACGCGATGACACTAGACCTGCCAGACCAGGTGGGGCACCACGAGATGGTGCGCGCGGACCAAGACCAACTGGTGCACCACGAGATGGTGCGCGCGGACCAAGACCAGGCGGTGCACCACGAGATGGTGCACGCGGGCCAAGAAATTTCGGCACGCCAACTACGGGTGCAGCACCAAGTGCGCCAAGCCGGGGCGGTAAACAAGGCAGACCAGGTGCCGGCCCGCAAGGACGCGGGCAAGTAGGTGGCGCATTTGGCAAACAAGGTGGAAAGTCCAAAAAGAGCTACAAGTCGAAGAAGACTCGACGCCAAGAATTCGACAACATGGAAGCGCCAGAATTAGGTGGCGTTTCACTTCCACGCGGAAATGGTCAAGTGATCAAAATGCGTCGCGGATCATCTTTAAGTGATTTTGCGGAAAAGATCAATGCAAATCCGGCTGCATTAGTTACTGCGCTGTTCCACTTAGGCGAAATGGTTACTGCAACTCAGTCGGTAAGTGATGATCTACTGCAATTGCTTGGTTCCGAGATGAACTTCGAAGTACAGATCGTTTCACCAGAAGATGAAGACCGGGCATTGCTCGAGTCATTTGATCTTGATCTGGACTATGCAGACGAAGAAGCGGACTTAGAGATTCGCCCACCAGTTGTTACCGTGATGGGTCACGTGGATCATGGTAAAACGCGGTTGTTGGATGCGATTCGCAAAACGAATGTGGTCTCCGGTGAAGCTGGTGGAATTACCCAACACATCGGTGCTTACCAAGTAATTACTGAGCATAACGATCAGCCACGGGCCATTACCTTTATTGATACCCCAGGCCATGAAGCGTTTACCGCAATGCGTGCTCGCGGTGCGAAGGCAACCGATATTGCAATCTTGGTGGTTGCCGCTGATGATGGCGTTAAGCCGCAAACCATTGAGGCGTTAAATCATGCGCAAGCAGCGAATGTGCCGATCGTGGTTGCGGTAAACAAAATTGATAAAGAAGGCGCTTCGCCAGACAAAGTTCGCGGACAACTTACGGAATATGGTCTGGTGCCTGAGGAATATGGTGGCGAGACCATGTTTGTTAATGTCTCAGCACTAACTGGGTTGCATATCAACGAGTTATTGGATGCGGTTTTGCTTACCGCCGATGCCGCGATTGATTTGCGGGCTAACTCCAAAACCACCGCTAGCGGCGTTGCTGTTGAAGCACACTTAGATCGCGGTCGCGGACCAATTGCCACCGTCTTAGTGCAGCGCGGAACTTTGCAACCAGGCGATTCGATTGTGGTTGGCGAAGCACACGGACGCGTGCGAGCAATGTTGGATGAGAACGGTGAGACAGTTCAAGCTGCCGGTCCATCCCGCGCCGTTCAAGTACTGGGTCTATCTGCAGTGCCAGATGCCGGAGATTCGTTCTTAGTAGTTGATGAAGATCGAACCGCGCGGCAGATTGCGCAAACTAGAGCTGCTCGAGAGCGCAATGCTCAACTAGCACAGAACCGAACCAGTAGATCACTAGAAGACTTCATGAAGAATTTGGAGAAGGGCGCAGACAGCGAACTTCGACTAATTATTAAGGGTGACGTATCCGGCTCGGTTGAAGCACTAGAAGATGCTTTAATGAAGATTGATGTTGGCGACGAAGTGTCACTCCGGGTTATCCATCGTGGCGTTGGTGCTATCACTAAGAACGATATCGATTTGGCAACCGCATCAACTGCAGTCATTATTGGATTCAACGTTCGACCAGAAGGTCAAGCTCGTGAGTTAGCAGATCGTGCTGGAATCGATGTTCGCTTCTACACCGTTATTTATCAAGCGATTGACGAGATTGAGGCCGCGCTCAAGGGCATGCTCAAGCCGATCTATGAAGAGGTCGAGCTTGGTTCAGCTGAAATTCGAAACATCTTTAAATCAAGTAAGGCTGGCACAATTGCCGGCTGCATGATTCTCAGTGGTTCGGTTAAGCGAAACAGCAAAGCTCGAATAATTCGAAATGGTTCTGTTGTGGCCGAAAACTTAACCATCGATTCATTGCGTCGCGAAAAAGACGATGTAACTGAAGTTCGCGAAGGTTTTGAATGCGGAATCTCATTTGATAACTTCAATGACATTTCAGTAGATGATCGAATTGAGACCTATGAACTGCGAGAGAAAGCTCGTGCCTAATGGGAGAAGCCAGAGCTAGAAAAGTTGCGGATCGAATCCGTGAAATCGTGGCATCGCTGTTGGAATTTCGCGTTAAAGATCCACGACTTGGATTTGTCACGGTAACTGAAGTTAGAGTTACCGGTGATTTACGCGAAGCAACAATCTTTTACACGGTATTGGGAACTGATGCAGAGCGCGAGGGAACTGCGGCAGCGTTGGAATCTGCAAAAGGCATGATTCGATCTGAAGTGGGTAAGCAGCTAGGAATAAAATTCACCCCCACAATTGCATTTATGCTGGACGCATTGCCAGAAGGAGCCGCTCGAATCGAAGAGTTGTTGCAGCAAGCGCGGGTTGCCGATGCTCAAGTTCATCAGATTGCGGAATCTGCATCTTGGGCTGGCGATGAGCAGCCATATCGTGATGCGAATAAACCAAAGTAAGCGACTTAGAGATGGTTAGCCAAAGCGGAATTTTGGTGATTGATAAGCCGCTTGGAATTACTTCACACGATGTAGTTTCAAAAGTGAGAAAGATCTTACAAACTAAAAAAGTAGGACATGCAGGTACGTTAGACCCAGAGGCGAGCGGCGTGCTGGTGTTAGGCATCAATCGCGGCACTCGTTTGATGCAGTATTTTGTTGGCGACGATAAGTCCTATCAGGCAACCATTCGGTTAGGCGTGGCTACGAAATCTGATGATGCAGCTGGCGAAATTCTCTCGATATCTTCGAACCAACTAAGCCAAGACCAAATTCAATCAGCCATCTCGAAATTCACCGGACCAATCATGCAGCGACCAAGCAGCGTGAGCGCAATAAAAGTAAATGGCACTAGGGCACATGACTTAGTTAGGTCAGGCGTCGATTTGATCTTGCCAGAGCGACCAGTAACTGTTCATAGCTTTACTGTATTGTCACTAAAGCAAGAAAGTTTTCACGGGCATACCGTGACTGATATCGAAGTATCGGTTAATTGCAGTAGCGGGACTTACGTTAGGGCTTTAGCCCGAGATCTTGGTAGTGAGTTAGGCGTTGGTGGCTCAGTAATTTCGTTGCGAAGAGTTACGGCTGGAAAGTTTGAGTTGAAAGATGCCATCTTGTTAACTGAACTGACAGAAAAATCCGAAATTTTGAGTTTAGGCGAAGTTGCGCGTCGAGTGTTAATGTGTCATGAAGTTGATTCGACTCAAGTAGCTGATGTGGCACACGGCCGAGAAATCGCCATGCTGTCAGCTGATCATCAAGACTTAGCCCTACTAGATTCGAGCGGCGAGCTAGTTGCCATCGGAAACGTATCAGCCGGAAGATTTCAACCGGTGAATGTATTTATTACACCGTCGGAGTTACTGGATGTCTAGATCAGTTGTGGTCTTAGGAGTTTTGGACGGCGTTCACTTAGGACATCAAGCGCTGCTAACTACTGCAGCAGATTTAGCAGCTGAGTTGGATGCCAAAGTTGTCGTTATAAGTTTTGATCCACACCCAAGCTCGGTATTGCAAAAAGCGGAAGTCGAGTTACTTTGCAGTTTAGAAGAGCGAAAAGAGTTTTTGATTCAATATGGTGCCGATCGAGTTGAAGTTCTTGAGTTTAATTTGCGACGAATGCAGCAATCACCGAAAGATTTTATTACCGAAGTATTGATTGATACGTGGAACGCAGTCGCGGTCGTGGTGGGTGAGGGTTATCGTTTTGGGTATAAAGCACAGGGCAGTGCGGCAGATATAGCAGCTGCTGGAATTCAAACTATTGAGTTGCCGCATCAGGAATTTGAAGGTGGGCGGATCTCCTCAACTAGAATCCGACAAGCAATCAAGAATGGCGATGTTGCTGCTGCAGCTCTAATGCTCGGCCGACCATTTAGTTTGTCTGGAATTATTGTTAAGGGTGATCAACGCGGTCGCGAGTTGGGCTATCCAACTGCTAACTTGGCGGTTAGCGAAAATTTAGTCATTCCAAAACCCGGGGTTTACGCAGCTTATGCGCAAGTTGGTAAAGCACTTTACCCTGCCGCAGTAAGTGTTGGCGCAAACCTAACTTTTGGTGGAAATGAGTCCCGGGTTGAGGCGCATTTAATTGGCCAAAATTTGATGATTTATGACGAACCGATGACCCTGTCATTCGTCGAATACCTCCGGCCAATGCAGGCATTTGCTAGTGCGGCTGCCTTGATTACCCAGATGGATCAGGACATCCTGCGGGCCACTGAAGTGCTAACTGCTACGCTTCCCCCCGATTCCATCCGGAATTGACGGTTTCTGGGCGGGCGCCCGGATGCCGCCAACTTAGGGCATCCGCCCTGCGCCCGAAAGGTAATTTAAATGTCTGAAGTAAAGACTAAGCAAGCAGTTATTAAAGAATTTGCCAAGTCCGCAAATGACACTGGTTCAGCTGAAGTGCAAATTGCATTACTAACTGACCGAATCAATCATCTGACCGAACACCTAAAGGACCATCCACAGGACCACCATGGTCGACGTGGCTTGTTGCTATTAGTTGGTCGTCGCCGACGATTGCTGGATTATTTAGCTAATAAAGATATTGAAGGTTACCGTGCGTTGATTTCCCGCCTGGGAATTCGACGATAACTTAATCAAATCGAGCACGTCAAAAAAAGACGTCGGTCCTCGGTGGTGGGTAGCGGGTCAATTGAGCCGCTGTTCTCGATCGAAGACCGGATAACGGCGTGCTCCATAGTTTTATGGAGTAACAAATATGGCCCAAGAAGGCAAAATTTCGCGTACCACAATTAAGAGCGATGGTTTCAAAGATCGTGAGATTGTTTTTGAAACTGGTCGACTAGCTAGACAAGCCAGCGGTTCAGCAGTGGTTTATTTTGATGATGAAACCATGTTGCTATCTGCAACAACAGCATCTAAAACACCACGTGCGGAGATTGATTTCTTTCCGCTGACTATTGATGTCGAAGAAAGAATGTATGCAGTTGGCAGAATCCCAGGATCATTCTTTCGACGTGAAGGACGACCAACCGAAGATGCAATTTTGGCATCGCGATTGATTGATCGACCACTTCGACCATCTTTCGTTGACGGATTACGAAATGAAATCCAGGTTGTTGTAACAGTTCTTTCGCTACACCCAGATCACATGTATGACGTGTTAGCGATAAACGCAGCTTCAATGTCGACCATGTTGGCTGGCGTTCCATTCTCTGGGCCTATTGCTGGTGTTCGAATGGCGCTGATCGATGGTAAGTGGATGGCATTTCCAACTCATGACGAATTAGCTCGAGCTACGTTCGACATGGTTGTTGCTGGTCGCACCTTGCCAGATGGCGATGTTGCAGTGATGATGGTTGAAGCAGAAGCGCCAGAAACAACTTTTGAGTTGATTGCTGCTGGCGGAAAGATGCCGACTGAGCAAGTGGTATCTGAAGGTTTGGATGCTGCTAAGCCCTACATCACCCAGCTGTGCCAGGCACAAACTGAGTTAGCAAACCAAGTTGATCGAGCAACCACGGAATTCCCAATTTTTGTGGACTATCAAGATGATGTATTTGCTGCGGTTACAGATTTAGCCAGGGCGGATATCGCTTCAGCCATGACAATCGTGTCCAAGGCCGATCGTGAAGCTGCTACTGCTGAAATCACCGATCGAGTTAAGGCTGAATTAGCTGAGCAGTTTGCTGGTAGAGAGGGTGAAGTCAAGGCAGCGATAAAGTCATTGACCAAACAGGTTATTCGAGAGCGAGTGCTTCGCGATCAGATTCGAATTGATGGTCGTGGCCTATCTGACCTTCGCCAACTTTCAGCTGAAGTTCACGTCGTGCCAAGAGCACACGGATCAGCATTGTTTGAACGAGGCGAAACGCAGGTATTGGGCGTCACCACGCTGAACATGCTAACCATGGAGCAAAAAGTTGACAGTTTGCTACCAAATGACACTAAGCGCTACATGCACAACTACAACATGCCGCCATACTCAACGGGCGAAACTGGTCGCGTTGGCTCACCAAAGCGTCGCGAGATTGGTCATGGTGCATTAGCTGAGCGTGCCTTGGTTCCAGTTCTACCAACTCGAGAGCAATTCCCATATGCAATTCGTCAGGTGTCTGAAGCTATTGGTTCCAATGGATCAACTTCAATGGGATCAGTTTGCGCCTCAACAATGTCGCTGTTAGCAGCAGGTGTTCCGCTGCGAGATATGGTTGGCGGAATTGCAATGGGCTTGATCAGTGATCAAATTGATGGTGAAACCAGATACGTAGCGCTAACGGATATTTTGGGCGCAGAAGATGCATTTGGTGACATGGACTTTAAGGTCGCTGGCACTAAAGACATGGTGACCGCGCTGCAGCTTGATACCAAACTTGATGGCATCCCAGCCTCGGTATTGCAGGCAGCGCTCGGTCAAGCAAAAGATGCTCGATTGGCGATCTTGAAAGTTATGGCCGATGCAATTGATACGGCTGATGAGATGAGTCCGCTAGCTCCTCGAATCATTACTGTGAAAATTCCAGTAGACAAGATCGGTGAAGTTATTGGCCCTAAAGGCAAAATGATCAATCAGATCCAGGCAGATACTGGTGCGACAATAACCATTGAAGAGGATGGCACGGTGTATATCGGTGCCACCAATGGCGATGCTGCAGATGCTGCTCGAGCCGCGATCAATGGAATTGCAAATCCGCAGATGCCAGAAGTTGGCGAGAATTATCTTGGAACGGTAGTGAAGTTAGCGCAGTTTGGCGCATTTATTTCATTACTACCGGGCAAAGATGGCCTGCTTCACATCTCACAGGTTCGCAAGCTTGCCGGCGGTAAGCGCGTAGAGAATGTGGAAGACGTGCTATCGGTTGGCCAAAAAGTTCAGGTTCGAATTGTTGAGATAGACCCAAGAGGGAAAATCTCACTTGAACCGGTGCTTGACGGCGATCAACCTGCTGGCGAATAGTCAGATATTCGTTGGAGCGTGGG
>JBMTAF010000016.1:0-18714 GCA_049428425.1 Candidatus Nanopelagicales bacterium | reverse complement strand
CCAACTTCAATTTCTAACATTCCCGTGATCGCTCCAGTTAGTAGGAATTTACCAACATCAGGCAAAAACGCTGTTAGCAAACCTTCAACTATAAATAACCACAGCAATGAGCCAGTGACAGCAATCGCCTGATTTTTGATGAGGGCTCCCAGGCTGATTCCAACAATACCAAGCACAATGCCCGACAAAGCTGCTGCGGCAAAGTAATTCAACCATTTGTCTGTCGAAGGTTCCCCGGAGTTGGCTTTAAGTCCAAGATATATATATGCCGAAGCAAACGACGCTATGAATGAAACAAGTTGAAAGACCAGACCGATTATCGCTCCAGTTACAATTTTGGCAATTAGAACCGAACTCCGCTTTGGAACGCTGAGATAGGTGGCAATTGCCGTACCGTGTTTATATTCGCCAGTAAACAAAAGTATGCCAACAATTAGAGCAAAAACATAACTTGCCGCAGTATTTGCGTACACCGCATCCACTCCTAAAGTGGTTGAGGTATCAGGTAAGCCAAAGCTCGAAACTTCGCTATCTAGTGCAAATGCCGTAGCTAGAGTATTCAAAACACCAAACAATGCAGCAACAATTAGCAGGGCTCGATTTGATCTTAAGTAAACTACTTTTAGAAATTCTGCCCGAATTATTTGTTTCATGAGTGCGCCTTTGTTGTTAAGTCCAAAAAAGCCTCTTCAAGAGTGTGGCCCTGGCAGACTTCTTGAATGGCTCCAGTGGCAATCAATTTCCCATGGTTGATAACCAGTACGTCATCAGCAGTGTGTTCCATCTCGGCTAATTGGTGAGAAGAAACTAGAACCGTTCTACCTTCACTCGCAAGTTTCTTAAGTAGGTTTCGCAACCAAACAATCCCCTGCGGGTCAAGGCCATTTGCTGGTTCATCTAGTACCAAAATCTCTGGATCACCTAGAAGCGCAATCGCAAGTGAAAGACGTTGCTTCATACCGAGCGAGAAGCCTTTGGTGCGTTTGTTCTGCGCCTCAACTAAGTCGACTAGGTCAAGCAACTGTGGAATCCGATCAGTTGAAATGCCAGCAGCTGTCGCCATAATTGTTAGATTTTGATTCGCGGTAAGACCGGGGTGAAAACCTCGTGAGTCAAGTAGCGCACCAACTGTTTTTGTTGGTTCAGCTAAATCCCGGTAATTCTGTCCCTTGATTAGCGCAATTCCTGAGGATGGATTGACAAGATTCAGTAAACATCGGAGCGCAGTGCTTTTCCCCGCGCCATTCGGGCCGATGAATCCAGTTACCCGACCGGATTTAATTTCAGCCGTGAGGCCCGCTACCGCAATTTTTTCCCCATAGGATTTAGTTAAATTTCGAAATTCAATAGTAACTGCTGACACTTTTACATTTCCTCCATAGCCGGAAGGTATCAGTTGTTTTGCCTTATTCTGTTTAATCGGGTTAGTTCCATGCCTTTATTGAATGGAGCTGGTTGCCAAAAGGATAGGGTGCTAGCAGGTGTTTCTTGATTTTTGCTAGCGGTCTTGAGAGGCTTCGGGTTATGACCTGGGTAATCAAATCACCCGACATCTCCGCTATCTCGCAGGTGCTATCCATCCCAACTGCTTCTGACAATAAGTATTCAAGAGGGGTGTTGGGAATAATTGCTGGGTCGGACTCCTTCCCAGGAGCTGCAATCTTGAATATTTCAGCGGCAATACATACTGGGGTAGGTCTAGTGCGCTACCTGGGTGAGAGCACACTAGTTAAAGAAGTGATTATCAACACGCCAGAAGTAGTTTTAAGCGAGGGTAATGTTGATGGCTACCTAGTTGGATCTGGGATTGATCAAAATTTGCGAAGTAGTTTGATTGAGAATCGAATCAAAACTGCCCTAAATACTGACCTGCCAGTTGTAATTGATGCCGGCGCGCTTGATCTAGCTGTGATTGGTAGAAAATATCAACTACTAACACCACATGCCGGTGAACTTGCTCGATTGTTTAAGCGCATTGGAGTCGAAGTCAGTGCAACACAAATAAATGATTCACCAGCTGAATTTGTGCAACTTGCCGCAACAAAGTTTGCATCAAATGTATTACTTAAAGGCAATACGACTTATGTAGCTTGCTATAGCTTAAGCACTATCTACCAGATTGCTGATCTAAATCCTTGGTTGGCAACAGCAGGTACCGGTGACGTTCTAGCTGGTGTGATTTCAGCATTGCTGGTACAACAAAGAGAGTTAACTGAACAAAAAGTTCAAGATTGTGCTGCGATGGCAGTGTTGATTCACTCCGATGCAGCAAGGTTAGCTTCAAAAGAGGGACCGATTGCAGCAAGTCAGATACCGCAACTGATTTCTAGTGCAATTGCACATTATCTTTCTAGCGACTTTCGTCAATCTAATCTCTAAGATAGTGGTATGGCAAGAACTCCCAAAGAGGATTATCGACCGCTAATGGTCGCGGCTGCTGTAAAGCGTTTGCGAGTTGGCGAAGAAGTAAAAATTCAAGATATTGCAGATGAGCTAAACGTGTCAACAGCGCTAGTTCATTTTTATTTCAAAGAGAAGCAAGATTTAGTTGCAGCCGCCTGGCGCGAAATATTTTTATCTTTTGTAGCTGACGATCAACAAAAGATTGATGAGTTTACGCCAGGAAGCAATTGGCAGGGAGTTGCCGAACTCGTCAGAGACATCTTTTCACCGAATCGAGACGAAACCCATCTGGCTCACTTTCGAGGTTTAGCCGAAGCTCAGCGCAACCCAAAATTTGCTCAGATTGCCGCTGAAGTGCAATCGGAAACAGTCGCATCCTGGGTCAAATTGATGCGCAAGGGCGAAGAAATGGGAACAGTCAAATTACGTATCGACCCAGAAGTGTTAGCGCTGCTGATCACGGCTGTGCCACCGGGAATATCGGCGATCAAGCCGGAATTAACTGACGCAGAGCGTGAGCAACTAGCACTGGTTTGGGTGAATATGTTGCGCTCAGTTCTGGATCCAGAAGATGGTAGCTGGATTGACTATCGCTGAGAATGTAAGCGTTACTGTAAGAAACCTAGATTTTCATTGTTTTAGATATCCATTTGTATCCTTGGGTTAGCCAATTGGTGCGTACCGGTCTCTTATCCTTTGCTCCGATTGGAGAGAGATGTCGCAGTTTTGGTGGCAAGATGCCGTGGTTTACCAGGTTTATCCCAGGTCATTTGCGGATAGCAATAATGATGGCGAAGGCGATTTTGCTGGTATAACTGCGCGGCTATCACACATCGCTCAACTGGGTGCTGACGCAGTCTGGTTTTCACCGTTCTATAAATCTCCCAATAAAGATGGCGGATATGACGTAGCCGATCCACGCGCAGTAGATCCTAGGTTTGGTTCGCTTGAAGATTTTGAGTTAATGATGGCTAAGGCTAAAGATTTAGATCTAAAGGTAATTGTCGATTTAGTTCCTAATCACTTCTCTGATCAACATATTTGGTTTCAGCAGGCGCTTGCCGCATCACCAGGTTCCATTGAGCGAGATAGATTTCATTTTTATGATGGTCGTGGGGCATCAGGTGAACTGCCGCCAAATAACTGGCATTCGGTTTTTGGCGGGTCTTGTTGGACACGAATCACCGAATCAAACGGGGAGTTAGGCCAATGGTATTTGCATCTATTTGATTCAAGCCAGCCGGATCTAAATTGGGATAATCAAGAAGTTCGAGCGGATTTTGAAACTACGATTAGATTTTGGCTCGATAAAGGTGTGAATGGTTTTCGAATAGACGTAGCACATGGGTTAGCAAAAGATGAGATCTATCTTGATCATCCGGATCCAGCCGGACTTACGGCTGCCTTGCGACTTGATATCTCAGATTTAGATCCAGAATATCGAAAAGAATTGCTGACCGATATACCGTTCTTTGATCGAGATGGTGTTCATGAAATCTATCGAGCTTGGCGAAAGGTAATTGATGAATATCCTGGCAACCCATTCTTTGTTGCCGAAGCTTGGGTTTATCCAACCAGTCGGGCGGCTAGATATGTTCGATCAGATGAGTTGCATCAAATATTCAATTTCGATTTCTTAACTATTGATTGGGATGCAGCAAAGTTGCGAACAGCAATCGATCGAACTTTGGCGGAGATGAGCGCAGTTGCGGCACCACCGACCTGGGTGCTGAGCAATCACGATTCCCCTCGTGTGGTGACTCGGATGGGCGGTGGCGAACTAGGCCTACATAAAGCTAAAGCTCTGGCACTGCTAACTCATGCTTTGCCGGGGAACATGTATGTGTATCAGGGTGAAGAGCTAGGTCTTGCTGATGCGCCAGTTGCTGCTGCGGATCGCGAAGATCCGATATTTATTCGCACTAACGGTGAGCAGTTAGGTAGAGATGGAGTTCGAGTTCCTATGCCATGGGAGGGCGATGTTTCGCCATTTGGTTTTTCAGATAGTAAGTCTTGGTTGCCCGCACCTGCCCAATGGCTGGAGTTAACTGTTGCTGCCCAAGAGAAGAATTCTGATAGCACATTGGCGCTTTATCGAAAGTCGCTAGAAATCCGAAAGCAGCATCCAGCTTTAGGCGGCACGCATCAAATTACCTGGCTCGACTCAGATCCTGGCGTACTTCACTTTAGTCGCGAACCAGGCTTTGAATTGATTAGTAATACCAATCAATTCCCAGTAATAGTAAAGGCAAACAAGGAAGTTTTACTGACTTCTATTCCAATAACAAAAGATGGAGATCAACTAACCCTCCCGGCAAACTGCACCGTTTGGCTAAGCTATTAATTAAGGAACTAGGTAGACATCTCCGTTAGAAACTTCAATATTGGCTCGCTCTAGTGGTCGAGTTGCTGGACCAGTTGGATTCTGACCGTTCTTGTCATATGTAGCGCCATGACCTGGGCAGTAGAAGCCAGCGCCGCGAGTAATTACTGAGACACCTTGATGGGTGCAGCGCCCGCTAAACCCAGTTACCGAATTGCCATTCTTAATCAACCAAACGTTTTGGCTAGCAATCTTGGTTGCCGTCGCTGCTGGCAATGCTGCCAACGTAGTCAATTTAATCCAGTTACTTGGGACTGAAGGAGTCGATGGCGCTGCATTGCTATTGCCACCTGATGGATTCTTTGATGAATTCTGTTGTGCTTTAAATGCTGCACGTCCAGCTTTGTTTGTAGTTTTCTTCCAACCAACTGGACAGCTGGGATTGACCCCAGTTACTTTTCTTACTTTGCCATTGCGAATACAATAGATAGTTTTTCGTTTCTGATTCGCACTCACCGCAGATAACGGCAAGGCAGCAACTACTGATCCGGCGAGGAAAGAAAGTGCTTCACGGCGTTTCATGGCGTGAGAGTAAGGCAGGGTGTGGGATTGCGCGAGCGGAGACAAATTGTCCGAATTCTAGTTTCGCTGCTGCCGGCGGCGCCATAGTCGGAATCCGATTATTAACACCGCTACCACCACCGCCAGATAAACCGCATAATCAATTACTGAAGACCAAACACTGGCCTTCTCCCACTGTTCACCTAAGAGTGCACCGAGTGAAATCCAGACGGAGTTCCAAATCGCACTACCTAGAGTTGTTAAAAGCAAGAATTTGATTATTGACATTCGCACTAGACCAGCTGGGATGCTGACTAAACTTCTAATGATTGGAAACAGTCGACCGAAAAAAACCAGATAGGTGCCATACCGCTCAAACCAGGCAAAAGTCTTAATTAAGTCTTTATGGTAAATGCCTACATACTTACCGTATTTGATAACCAGTGCTTCTACTCGCTGCTCCGAGAAGCCATAGCCCAAGCCATAAAGCACACTCGCTCCAGCTACTGATCCCAAAGTAGTTACGACAATAGCTCCCAGATAACTGAAATTACCCAACGATGCATTAAAGCCAGTCAATAGCAGCACCATCTCAGATGGGATTGGTAGCACGATAACTTCAATCGCAATCAACAGACCTGCGCCAGCCAGCCCAATTTGATTTATCAGGTCTATTGCGAACTCAACCATGCCGTAAGGGTAGTCGCTCAAGCGTGATAAACCTTGAACTCATAGGCTCATGCCATGGTTCGTCCGCCATTTATGAATGCACCAGGTCCTGAGCCAAGGCATATGGTCAAGGGAATATTTGAGATCAGAACGGCCGCACCAGAGTTCCTGCTTCGAATCAAACAACAATATGGCCCAGTGGCGCAGTTTCCAATTCCAAGGCCACTGACCTATTTGGTTTCTGAGCCAGCGTTGGTTGATCAAGTCTTGCGAAGCAATGCCAAGGCATTTGGGAAAGCAACTATCCAGTACCGCACTTTGGCGTTAGTGACTGGCTTTGGGTTACTTGCGGCCGATACTGCCGCTTGGCGAGTGCGGCGACCGATTGTTCAACCAGCATTTCATCACGATTTGGTAGCTGGGGTTGTTGAACACTCGGTTTCGGCAACAAATGAGGTCATTTCAAATTTGGAACAAAAATTAAATCAACCAATTGATGTTGACCATGAAATGATGTCACTAGCTCTTAATGTTGTTGGTACCGCACTATTTGGCGCTGACTTCAAAACTCGCGCCGATCAGGTTATCTCAGCCACACTGGCTGGATTAGATGTAGTTATCTCGCGTGCTCGAACGCCGATTTTTCCACCAAAGTGGCTACCAACTCCATTAAATTTAAAGTTAAGGCGGGCGAACCAGACCTTAACGAAAGCGGTTGATCAGGTAATTCAAACCGCAATGAGTTCACCAAATAAATCCACCATTGCCAATCTACTAGTTACTGAATTAGCTGCCGGTAACTTAACTAAAGCCCAGGTAAGAGATGAGTTAGTCACTTTCATTGTGGCCGGTCATGAGACGGTAGCTAGCGCGTTAAGTTGGGCGCTTCATTTACTAAGTCACCACTCGGATGTGCAAGAAAAGATTGCAGCCGAAGTTGAGCAAGTTATTGGCAATCGCGACCCGGTATTTGCAGACTATCAACAACTCGAATACACCAGAGCTGTTTTCAATGAGACGATGAGGCTGTATCCACCGGCTTGGGTCTTAACTCGCAATGCTATTGCTGATATTCAATTAGGCGGTCATGAGATTGCGGCAGGGTCATTAGTGGTAATTAGCCCATGGGTAGTGCATCGAGACGAATCAGTTTGGCCAAATTCGGAAGTATTTGATCCTGCCAGATTTGCCGCCGATAACCGAATTCCTTCCGGCGCATACATTCCGTTTGGCTTAGGAAATCGGATGTGTATTGGTAAAGACTTCGCGATGTTTGAAGGAGTTATTGCGTTGGCCATGTTAGTTAGAAAGTTTAGATTTTCTGCCACTGAGAAAAAAGTTGTACCGCTGCCATCAGTTACGGTTCGGCCAAAATCAGGATTGCATCTAAAACTTACACTTCGTTAATTGCCGTCAATGCAGCTTCGTGCAATAACGCATTACTTGCTAACGCGGAGCCCTGTGCTGGTCCAGCAATAGAATTTAGTCCAGTAAACCTGCCGCCGGCTTCAGTAACAATCACTGAAAGTGGTGCTAAATCCCAAAGCGCAACTTCTGGCTCAGCCGCAATATCTAGTGCACCTTCGGCAACTAAGCAATGTTGCCAAAAATCGCCATACCCACGAACCCGCCAAACTTGGTTGGCTAAGTTACTAAATCCAGCAGCCCGAGGGTGAGAAGAGCTGAGAGAAAGATCTGAAAATGAGATTGAAGCATCAACCAATCTTGATACGCCAGAAACACTTAGCTTTCGACCTATGGTTCCGCTGTGCTCGCTTGATCCAACAAACGCACCAGATCCCTTAACTGCCCACCACCTTCTACCAAGCGCTGGTGCAGACACCACACCAACAATTGATTCACCTTCATTTTGCAATGTGATTAAGGATGCCCACACAGGCACGCCGCGAACATAGTTCTTAGTGCCGTCGATTGGATCAATCACCCAGCAGCGGCTACTTTCACCAGTTCGGCCAAATTCTTCACCTAGTACTGAATCATTAGGCAACAACTTAGCTAGATGTTCGCGCATAATTTGTTCCACGCCACGATCAACTTCAGTTACCGGGGTTAAGTCTGGCTTGGTCTCCACTTTTAGGTCGCTGGAAAGAAACTTCGTCATCGTAATTTGGTCAGCCAAATCTGCTAATTGGTGCGCAATCACTAGATCATTGGCAGAATCCGGGCTTATATTTGGCCCAATCAGTGGCAGATTCATGGGGAAAAACTAGCGGGGTTAGAAATGGTTAGTCGAACAGAGTCATCATCAACCGGAGTTTTTGACCTAGTTATGGGGCTGCCGGTTCATCCGCTGATTGTTCATTTAGCCGTGGTGCTGATTCCGCTGGCGGCTATTGCCGCGATCGTCATGGCAGTTAAGCCAGGGGTTTCTAGGAAATATGGTGCGGTGATTATTGGTATCACTGTGGTAGGCCAGCTCAGCTCCATTGTTGCCAAGTTAAGCGGCGAGGCGTTGCTGGAGCGGTTAGATATGGAATTAGAACGCCATACCGAACTGGGAAATCTAGCTCCGTTAGCGAGCGTGCCGCTATTAGTGCTGGTTATTTTGTTATATCAGGTTGATCGAAGACGTCGAGGAAGCAAAGTGCGAAAACTGATTGCTGTGCTAACTGTTGTTGCGGCGGTCTTTGCAGCTGGCTATATAGCGCTAACTGGTCATTCTGGCGCGGAGGCGGTCTGGTCGTGGGTGCAGTTCAACTAATTTTTGGCAGCAATTAATCGCCGAAGTGAATTAGCTCGATTATTCAAGTTTATGGATGCTGGGGGAATCTGATTCAGACCACAATCGGCCTGATCATGCTGACATGACTTTAAGCAGTTGGCCAAATATGGCGCTAGATCGTCAAATGAACTTTCAATAGTGGTTTGGGTAACATGTGCGATTCCAAAAGATCTAATACCTGGTGTATCAATAATCCAAGAATTACTGTCCAGCGCAAGGGCCTGCGCTGAAGTTGATGTGTGGCGACCTCGCCCGGTTGTCTCATTAACTTCTCCAGTTCGACGATCGGCTGCTGGTAGTAAGGCATTTACTAAAGTCGATTTCCCCACTCCACTTGATCCCACCAAAACGGTAGTGTGGTTCGCTAAAGCAGATTTAAGTTCAGTTAGATCCATATGTTTTTTGGTCTGGATAATCTGACTTACCAGCGGCTCATAAATTGAAACTAACTCAGTTGGATCAGCTAAATCGGTTTTGGTGATCACCAAAATAGTTTTCATCTTTTCATTTAAGCCAGCAATCAAGCATCGATCAATCAGTCTTGGTTGGGGCTCAGGTTGCGTGGCAGCAACTACAATCGCCAACTGATCGGCATTTGCAACTAGAACTCGCTCACTTGATTCATTGTCGTCAGCAGTTCTACTTAGTGAAGTTGTCCGTTCTTTCACTCGAACGATTCGGGCAAGACTGCCAGCGCTGCCGCTTAAATCGCCAACTAGCTCGACTAAGTCACCAACCACCACTGCCGCTTTGCCAAGCTCTCGAGCAGTAATTGCAGTAATTAACTCGGTGGGGTGAGATTTTCGTACGCAGGTATATCGGCCACGATCAATAGATACCACCATGGCAGGTTCAGCATTTTCATGCGCGGGCCGATCCTTACTTCGCGGTCGGCTGTTTCGTGCCGGCCTTACTCTGACTGAGTCTTCATCGAAGCGATTTCTCACTTGGCTCCTGCAATGAAACGTTGCCATAAGTCGGCAAAGTCTGGAATAGTTTTTGCCGTAGTGGCAATGTCATCCAATTCTAATTTCACCGATAGACCGAGTATTGCCGCAAAAGTTGCCATGCGATGGTCATGATATGAATGCAACATTGCGGTTGCTGGCTGCAACGTACCACCGTGAATTTCAATGCCATCGGGTAATTCAACTGCCGTGATTCCCACTTTTGCCAATTCGTTAACCAATGCAGCTAGCCGATCAGTTTCATGTCCGCGCAGATGTCCAATCCCAGTTAGTCGCGTTCTCCCTTTTGCTGATGCAACTATCGCAGCAATTGTTGGCGAAATTTCTCCCACCAGGCTCAGATCAATCTCAATTGGATTTATTTCACGTGGGGCAGTTAGCACTAAGCCATCATTTGTGATCTGGATAGATCCGCCCAAAGCCTGGAAAACTCGAATAATTTCTTCACTTGGTTGCGCAGATACTCTCGGCCAATCTTTAATAGTTACCTGTCCGCCGGTAACCATGGCCGCAGCTAGGAACACGGTGGCATTTGATAGGTCAGGTTCGATGATGCGATCAAGTGCTTTTATTTGGCCCGGTGCTACTTGCCATTTGTTATTTGCTGATTTGACTTGAACCCCATGTTCTTTCAGCATATTAATCGTCATCTCGATATGCGGCATCGATGGGACAGCGGCCGCGGTGTTTGTCACAGTGATGCCATTTTCAAATCTTGCACCCACTAAAAGTAAGGCACTTAAGAATTGACTTGAGACTGATGCATCAATTTGAACTTCACCACCAGTTACTTTTCCAGTGCCACGCACCTTGAACGGCAGTGTGTTTCTTCCATCATCAATTACTTCAATTCCCAGCTGACGAAGCGAGTTGATAGTAGTTGCCATTGGTCGAGCAGCTGCCTGCTCATCGCCATGAAAAGTAGTTTCACCATCTGCGAGTGCCGCAACTAATGGCACAAAACGCATTACAGTGCCGGCAAGGCCAACATCAATTTTGCCACCGCCAATTAGCTTGCCAGGTTTAATCAACACATCTTCGGCTAATTCAATTTCGGTGCCAAGTTTTTGTAAGGCAGCAACCATTAGTTTGGTATCACGCGCCAATAGCACGCCAGAGATCTTGCTTGGACCATCGCTTAAGGCGGCCAGCAGCAAGGCTCGATTGGAGATGGATTTGGAGCCAGGCACGCGAATGCTGCCGGTGACGGCACCGGGTGCTGGGATTGACTGCCACGCCATGGCAACAGCGTACTAACTGCAGTGGCATGGCATGCTGTTCGCATGTGTGGACGTTATACCGCTGCCGCCGATCTTCGGGAGATGGTTACTTCGCTCGGAGTAGAAGAGGTTATTGCCTCGCTTGACCAACCCCAATACAACATTGCGCCAACGCAACTGATTTCAGCAGTTCGGCAAGATGGTGAGAAGCGGCAACTGGACCTATTTAGCTGGGGGCTGCAGTTAGATTGGGCCAACACAAAGTTGACTCCTAGCAATCTTATAAATGCCCGGGTTGAGTCGGTAACAACAAAACCATCATTTCGAGAAGCTGCTAAATATCGAAGGTGCTTAATTCCAGCCACTGGTTGGTATGAATGGCAAAGCACGATTCAATCTGCCGGCAGGAAGCAACCGTATTACTTCTCGTCACCGACCAATAAAGTAATTGCATTTGCTGGTATTTATGAAGTAAACCAAAAAGGTGTAAAGAGTGCAGCGATAATCACCAAAAACGCAAATGAAGTGGTAGCGCCAATTCATGATCGAATGCCGTTAATCCTTACTGAAAATCAATTTGAAGATTGGCTTGATCCCACGGCTAACGACAGCAATAGCGTGGTTGCCATGGCACTTAACACTATTCCGCCTGACCTGTTGGGATATCCCGTTTCGCCAGAAGTCAATTCCGCTCGAGCCCAAGGAGCGCACTTAATCCAACCGTCAGAGCCGGAACCAACTCAACCATCACTATTTGAAGCCTAGATTTCGCAAACTTTTTGCATCTACCGAATAACAAATGCAGCAATTTAGAGTGCAAGTTAGACTTCAGCTATGTCTTCATTGCAGTCCTGGATCTCAGGCCTTCGTCGTGCTCGCTATTTGTGTTGCCGCTAATTAACTTTTTGTTTGTTCAGATTAAGAATTTCTAGTTGAAAAGAGAAAAAATGAAAGTTTATGACGATATAACACAGGTAGTTGGCAATACGCCCTTAGTAAAGCTGAACCGAATCATGAATGGTGCGGAAGCAAATGTATTTGCCAAATTGGAGTTCTATAACCCATCTGCCACCGTAAAAGATCGAATTGGAATTGCCATGATTGATTCCGCCGAAGCATCAGGACAGTTGAAACCAGGTGGCGCAATTGTTGAAGCCACCAGCGGTAATACGGGTATTGCCTTAGCAATGGTTGGTGCCGCTCGTGGTTATCGAGTTATTTTGACTATGTCAGATTCCATGAGCAAAGAGCGTCGGATGTTGCTTCGTGCTTACGGAGCTGAATTAGTGCTAACCCCAGCTGCCGAGGGAATGAAAGGCTGTGTCGCAAAAGCCGAAGAGATTGGTGCGGAACAAGGCGCAGTTCTGGTCAGACAATTTGAGAATGCCGCAAATCCGGAGATTCATCGCAACACCACCGCGCAAGAAATCTGGAATGACACCGACGGCACAGTTGCAGCACTTGTGGCTGGAATTGGAACTGGCGGAACCATTACTGGAGTTGGTCAAGTTTTGAAAGAAAAAAATCCAAATATCAAAGTTTTTGCAGTTGAGCCTGCCGCATCACCAATTCTTAATGGCGGGTCCCCGGCAGGACATCCGATTCAAGGAATTGGACCTAACTTTGTACCACCAATTTTGGATCGAGCTGTGTATGACGAAGTATTGGATGCGCCAAACGAAGAGGCCATGAAGTACGCCAGACGAGCTGCTGCAGAAGAAGGAATTTTGGCTGGAATTTCATCCGGCGCCGCACTCTGGGCAGCATCACAAGTTGCGCGACGCAAAGAGTTTGCTGGTAAGAACATTGTTGTGATCATCCCATCATTTGGTGAGCGTTATCTTTCAACTGCGTTGTATGCAGATTTGGCGGAGTAGTAAATGTTTGCTCGAGTAAAGGAAGATTTAGCTGCCGCATTGCAGCGAGATCCGGCTGCTCGAAGCAGAATTGAGGTTGCGCTGGCATATCCAGGCGTGCATGCCCTGTGGCGACATCGGATTGCTCATTGGCTTTGGCAGCGCAACTTCAGATTGTTAGCCCGAATCTATTCCAATCGCAATCGACGTCGAACTGGAGTTGAAATCCATCCTGGTGCTCAAATCGGTCGGCGATGCTTTATTGATCACGGCATGGGAGTCGTTGTCGGTGAAACAGCAATCATTGGTGATGATGTTTTGATCTATCATGGCGTCACGCTTGGTGGTAGAACGCTAGCCAAAATTAAACGTCATCCAACTATTGGAAATGGCGTAGTGCTTGGTGCTGGCGCGACAGTGCTTGGTGATATTCAAGTGGGCGATCAGGCGCTAATTGGCGCAGGCGCAATAGTTACTAAAAATGTAGCGCCGGGGGCGGTAGTGATGGGGCCGACTGAACGGCAAATCGTTAAAGTGGAGCAAAACGACGCAGAGCTTTGGGCCATTTAGGCCAAAGCCAAGTTAGGCGCGAGGCCGCTTGCCGTGATTTGCTTTGTTCTTCTTGCGATCGCGCTTTTTCCGGGCTCGCTTACTCATATCTGCTCCTCATTTGGACGGCAGATCCTCTCATAGTTCGCCTTAGGTAAGTAATCTGCCCCCGTGGCCAGATTAGAACAGTTGATAGCCCAGCACGCCGAACTACCGGCGGCTGCCGTTGAGACGCTTGCGCAGTTAGTCTCAGAATGGACGTTGCTGGCTGATCTATCGTTTTCTGACCTTTTGCTTTGGGTGCCTAAATGGCATGACCGAGGTTATGTTTGCGTAGCGCAGATCAGGCCGGTAACTGCCCCCACCACAATTGATTCAGATCTGGTGGGCAGCTTTCAATCCGACCGAAGACTGACTGCAGTTGATCAAGCAACGTCACAATTACAAATAATTGAAGCCGGGACTATTACCGCCATCCCAATCATCCAAAGCGGCACCGTCATAGCTGTAATCGAACGACATCGTGGCGAGCGGCAAGAGGGTGCGCTCACTACGGCTTATTTATCTGCGGCCAAAAAACTTTTCGCGATGGCAAAAGCAGGTCAATTTCCGCCAGCAGTTAATGCTGCAACAATTTCTTCACTACCACGAGTTGGCGATGGCGTGCTATTACTAAATTCAGACGGGATTGTGGAGTTTGCTTCACCTAATGCCACCAGTGCATTTCGCCGGCTTGGTTTAGCAACCAACTTGATTGGCACCGAGCTTGGCGCAGTCTCAGTTTCATTAGTTAAACAAGTTGGCGTAATCAATGAAGCAATTAATCTAATTGCTAGCGGCACGATAGCTGGCGCTACCGAAATTGAGAACAATCTAGCCTCGATCACGCTACGTTCTTATCCGTTTGTTTTGCAGAACCGTAATGATGGCGCATTAGTGTTAGTGCGAGATGTCACCGAGTTGCGTCGCCGAGAGCGCGCGCTGCTAACCAAAGAAGCAGCACTACGCGAAGCGCATCACCGGGTGAAAAATAATCTACAGACGGTGGCGGCGCTGCTGCGCATGCAAGCAAGAAGATCATCAACCGAAGCTAAGCGTGCCTTAGCAGAAGCTGAGCGCAGGATCGAAGTAATTGCTTTGGTGCATGAAACCCTTACATTGGCACCTGCTGAGAACGTGCAATTTAACGATGTGGCAGATCGACTAATTGCGTTAAGCCAGCAACTTGCCACCACGCCGCCAAAGATTCAACGAATTGGCGATTTTGGCACTTATTCGGCTGAACAAGCAGTGCCACTTGCTGCTGCACTTTCTGAATTGCTACAGAATGCAATTGAGCATGGTGATAACAGCGAAGAAATTAGAATCGAAGCGGATTTGGCAGGTAAAAATTTCAAGGTGATAAATCGTGCAAAGACAAAGGGCGCCCATGCCGAAGGGCTTGGCTTATCAATTGTTCGGAGTTTGGTCGAAGGCGAGTTAGCTGGCAGTGTCACCATCGATTCTTCTGCTGGTGAGTTTCAGGTGCAAATTTCGCTGCCAAAATAACAATGGCCCGCAGTTGCGGGCCATTGTGGGGAAATCTGTTTAGATTAAGTTTGAGGTAGCACGAGTGCGAGCAGCTCGGCGCTTGGCAGCGCGTCGCTCGTCTTCACTCATTCCGCCCCAGACGCCAGTCTCTTGGCTGGTTTCAAGTGCCCATTCAAGGCAATCGTCAATCACAGCGCAGCGACGGCAAACAGCTTTCGCAGCATCGATCTGAAACAATGCAGGACCAGTGTTCCCGATGGGGAAGAACAATTCAGGATCCTCATTGCGGCAGGCAGCCTGGTGTCTCCAGTCCATACCGGTCCTCCTAATGAATCATGTGTCGAGCGCTTGTGACGCTGTTCACAAGGTCTGTGCCGAAAACGACCCGAAACCAATCAGGATTTGGGCCGCAAAAGGCGCGGAGGAGTAGATTCTCACAGAATGACCAAGTCAGCAAGAGTTTCTGACTGAGAATCACCCTAGAAGGGGGTCTGCTCTAGGCTTGAGCACAAGATGAGCCAATTCAAATACACCCGAATTTCCCCAATCGTGGCGGGATTGCAGACCATAACTCTGATTGTGCTGCTATTGATCACAATTATTGGAACGCTCATTACCGGGGAATTTGAGGCACGAGTGCTGCTGCCTGAGCTGCTGCTCTACTTGATTTTTATTGCTGGCCTGGCCTGGGTAACTAGGGGGTTGTGGCAGCAGCGAAGTTGGGCAAAAGCGCCAATGATCGCCGTACAACTAATTGTTATTGGCATAAGTTACGAAGACTTTTGGCAGTCGGAACCACTTCGATGGAAGATAACTGCAATTGGTTTGACGGCAGTTGCGCTAACTGCAATTGCCGCCACCTTGAAGATTACTGATTCAGCAAAATAAAAACTGGCCAGCAAGACCTGCTAGCCAGTTTTTAGCGGTTAATTACTTTTTGGTTGCCCAGAAAATTTCGGCAATCTCATCAATCTTGGCAATTAGGTTATCTGCTACCGCAACGTCATTAGTTCCCTTGGTACCAGCAGCGCCAGCCAATTTGGTGGCATCGTTAAATAGTTGATGCAGATTAGGGTAGGCCTCAAAGTGGTTTGGCTTGAAGTAATCAGTCCAAAGCACCCATAGATGCTCTTTGACTAGGTGGGATCGCTCTTCTTTAATCGATACTGCACGGGCTTTGAAATCTGGATCGGATGAAGCTGCGTACTTTTCCATACAGGCCTTTACCGACTGCGCTTCAATTTTTGCTTGTGCTGGGTCATAAACGCCGCAAGGTAGATCGCAGTGAGCGGCGGCAATAATGCTTGGCTTAAAGCCCATAGTTGCTCCTTCTAGAACTGATAGTGCGAGAGACTACCGCTATGAGCGCAAACGCGAAACCGCAGCGAAGCTGGCTGCATATAGAAGTCTCTGGAGAGTCGATGTCGCCCAACCTTCGCCCTGGTGACTATGTCATTGGCAAGCGCAGCAGCAAGTTTCAACCAGGGCAGGTGGTTTTGCTAGAGGATACGAATTTTCGATTAGTGATAAAACGGTTAACTAGATCGGAGGGCGCAAATTGGTGGGTGGAGGGCGATAACTCTTCGCAGAGCATCGACTCCAGGCATTATGGTCCGATTTCACCAGACCAATTAAAGGCAATTATCAAATTTCGTTACTGGCCATGGCCAAAGCTAATTAAATAGCACGCTTTATCGCGGCAACAAAATCCATTACATCTTGTTCAGTGGTATCCCAGGCGCACATCCATCTGACTTCATTAGTTTTTTCATTCCACACATAGAACGGAAATTCAGTTGGCACCTGCTCACTAACTGACTTTGGAACCGTGGCAAATACCGCATTTACTTGAACTGGTTGGGAAATTCTGATGCCATCAATTTTCTCTACTTCAGCAGCCAGCAACTTTGCCATGTTATTGGCATGAGTTGCACTGCGTAACCACAAGTCATCGCTAAGCAGCGTCAATAACTGCACGGCGGTAAATCGCATTTTGCTGTTTAGCTGCATCAAGGTTTTCCGCAAATGTTTTACCTGATCACCCAGGGTTGGATTTAGGTAAAGCACTGCTTCACCATTAATCAAGCCATTCTTGGTGCCACCAAATGAAACCACATCCACCCCAACGTCAGTGGTAAATTCCCCAAATTTCATACCAAGTGCAGCAGCAGCATTGCTTAATCGGGCACCATCTAGGTGCAGATAGGCATTATGTTGATGAGTCACCTCAGCAATAGCTGCTATTTCCGCAGCGGTATACAACGTGCCGTATTCAGTAGATTGCGTAATCGAAACAACTTTTGGCTGGGCATAGTGCTCATCGCCAGTTCGGATAAAGGCGTTCGCGATATCAGTGGGATTGAGTTTGGCATCAGTTGATGGCAGATCAATTAACTTGACGCCAGCAATCCGCTCTGGCGCGCCACCCTCATCCACATTGATATGTGACCACTTGGAGCAAATAACTGCTTCCCATGGTTTCAGCATTGAATACAGTGACAACACATTTGCCCCAGTGCCATTCCAAACCAAATATGACTTGGTTTGCTCACCAAAGAGCTCTTGGAATCGAACTTCTAGTTGCTGGGTTAATTCATCTGCACCATAGGCTCGTTGATGGCCATGGTTTATGGCGGACAACGCCGCGAGCACCTCTGGGTGGGCGGGGGCGTAGTTATCGCTGGCAAAAGAACGCACGGCGAAATGCTAGGCCGTGCTGCCGAGCATTATTGCTCGGGATAGGGCAAGGTGTGCCCATGGTTGATGCAGACTTTCTTTCACTCCCGTTAGCGGCTACCGCTGATGCGGCAATCGCCGCTGCCACCGCAGCTGGCGCAAGTTATGTTGATGTTCGAATTGAGCGCACTAGAACTGGCGTATTGCAACTGCGAGATGCCCGGCCCGAGACCCAGGCCGACGACTCCATCTTCGGCATTGGCGTTCGAGTAATTGTTGACGGCACTTACGGCTTTGCTTCATCACCCGAAGTAACCCAATCGAGCGCAAAGCAGTTAGCACTAACTGCTGTTGCAATGGCCAAGACCAGCAAACCACTTGCAACTGAGTTTGTGGAGTTGGCGCTAGAGCCAAGTTATTCCAATCAGGTTTGGCGATCCAGTTATGAACTTGATCCATTTGAAGTGCCAGATGCCGAAAAGATTGCCAGATTAACTGAGTTAAGTGAGCAATTACTTAAGTCGCCCCAAGTTAATCACGCGCAGGCCTACACCATGTATGTGAAAGAACAAAAATATTTTGCAAACTCCAGTGGCACCTCAACCACGCAGCAGCGGGTTCGCATGCAGACCCAGATTGAAGCCATCTCAGTTGGTGCACACGGTTTTGAATCAATGCGCACCTTAGCCCAGCCAGCTGGCTATGGCTGGGAGTGGATGGGCAATGAAATCTGGAATTGGGATCAAGAAATTGCCGAGCTGCCAGGTCTGTTAGCGCAGAAAGTTGCGGCACCAAGTGTCACTCCAGGTAAATATGACCTACTAATTCATCCAAGCAATCTGTGGCTCACGATTCATGAATCAATCGGACACGCTACTGAACTTGATCGCGCGTTGGGTTATGAAGCGAATTACGCTGGAACATCTTTTGCTACAGTGGATAAATTAGGCAAACTGCAATACGGCACATCGCTGATGAATGTCACTGGCGATCGGATTACTGAGCACGGCTTAAGCACCGTTGCGTATGATGATGAAGGCGTGGCAGCACAACAATGGGACATCATTAAAGATGGTGTTTTGGTTGGATATCAGCTAGATCGACGAATTGCCGCTAAAGCAGGACAAGAGCGAAGCAATGGTTGTGCCTTTGCTGATTCGCCAGCGCATGTGCCAATCCAGCGCATGCCAAATGTTTCGCTGCAGCCAAATCCAAC
>JBMTAF010000015.1:0-18820 GCA_049428425.1 Candidatus Nanopelagicales bacterium | reverse complement strand
ATTTAGTATTGCGGTTAGCTGAAGTTAGCGTTAAAGCTGGTTGTCGAGCAATTGTATGTTCACCGCATGAAGTTGCAACGTTACGACGGACTTTTGGCGACGAAATAAAATTGATTGTGCCTGGAGTGCGGATGCCTGGCGAAGCAGCGGGCGATCAAACCAGAATTGCAACTCCAGCAGAAACTATTAAATCCGGAGCTACATATGTAGTAATGGGCCGGTCTCTTACAAATGAGAGTGATCCGGTAAATAAACTGAAGCTGATAAGGAATTCACTAGTAGGTGTGGTTTGAAGTTACTGATGTTGGTTGGCCCCTCAGGTGTGGGTAAAGGAACCATTATCAAAGAGTTAAAGAAGCACCGAGATGATGTCTGGCTATCGGTTTCAGCAACGACAAGACCGGCAAGGTCAAATGAGATTCATGGCCAGGATTACTTTTTTCTCTCGCGGTCCGAATTTGAAGCCCTAATCGAAAAGAATGAATTGCTAGAGTGGGCGGAATACGCTGGCAATTATTACGGCACACCTAAGCAGCCAATTGTGGAGCATTTAGCAAAAGGTGATCTAGTGGTACTGGAAATAGAGCTCGCCGGCGCACGTCAAGTTAAACAAACCATGCCAGAGGTGATTGACGTCATGGTGATACCGCCGTCGCTGGAGGAGCTGGCCTGCAGATTGGAAGAGCGGGGCACGGAGACTCCGGCGGCCATTGCGCAGCGATTGGCCTTAGCCCAAACTGAGCTTGCCGCATTAACTGAGTTCAGACACCGCATCCGGAACGACAGGGTTTCTGACGCAATAGCGCAACTGCTACCCTTACTCCCTGCCTAATCGACCTAAAGGAAGTCTTATGTCCGGAGTCAACCAACGCCCAGAGGGCATCACTTATCCACCGATTGATTCACTCTTGGATAAGGCTGGCTCCAAATACCAACTGGTTATCTACGCTGCTCGTCGCGCGCGACAGATAAACGCTTACTACTCGCAATTGGGCGAAGGTCTGCTGGAATATGTTGGACCTTTGGTTGATAGTCATGTTCAAGAAAAGGCGCTTTCTATCGCAATGCGTGAGATCGATGCTGATTTGCTTAGTTACGAGCGCACTGAACCAGAACTTAGCGAAAATCGCGAGTAGCTAGGTTCCAATGCCGAAAGTACTCCTCGGCGTATCAGGCGGAGTTTCAGCTTATAAATCAGTATCACTAGCTCGGTTGTTAAAAGAAGCTGGCGCTGATCTCACAATTGTTCCTACTCCCAGCGCACTAAATTTTGTTGGTAAAGCTACCTGGGAAGCTATAAGTGGCAAACCAGTTTACGCTGAAGTATTCGAAGCAACTGATCGAGTTGCTCACGTCGCACTTGCTCGCGAAGCAGATTTGGTTGTAGTTGCACCTGCCACGGCAGATCTAATTTATCGAGCTGCCGCAGGTGCGGGCAATGACATGCTTTCCTCAATTTTATTAACTCACACTAAGCGGGTTATTTTCTTTCCAGCTATGCATTCGGAAATGTGGTTAAACCCAGCAACGCAGGCAAATGTTTCGGTGCTCCGTGAAAGAGGTCATTTAGTAGTAAATCCAGCAACTGGTGCGCTGGCTCGAGGAGATGAAGGAATTGGCAGATTGCCCGAACCGGAACAGATTGTGAGACTGATTAAGTCATATCTTGAAAAAACCAACCTAATCAATGACTTTCAAAACATAAAAGCTTTGGTCACCTTAGGTGGAACCAGTGAGAAGATTGACCCAGTTAGAAGCATCACCAATCGTTCAACTGGTGAAATGGGCGCAGCTATCTGCCGTGCGCTATACCTAAGAGGTGCGGATGTAACAGCTATAGCTGCAAATCACAGCGCAGTTTTACCGCATGATGTCAACATCATTTCAGTAAATACGGTGGCCGAATTAGCAAAGCAAACCAAGCAAGAAGTTGCTAACGCAGACTTAATTGTCATGGCTGCAGCGGTTAGTGATTTCACAGCCACGGCGCAGGAAGGGAAGATAAGTCGCACCGGCAAAGTTTCCCTTGAGCTGCAGGCCACCGAAGATATTTTGGCTGGATTGGGCGAAAGCAAAAATCCAAATCAATTTCTAGTTGGCTTCGCAGCTCAATCAAGCGACGTTATCGCAGCGGGAAAAGCTAAATTATTGCGAAAAAAATGCGATCTAATCGTCGCCAACGAAATAGGTGAAGAGCTTGGGTTCGGCGATCGGAAGACGGAGATTCACCTAATTTCTGAGACTGGAGTAGTTAGCACCGGCGAGGTTTCTAAGGATGCTGCCGCACATGCAATTCTTGATGAAATTGCCCGAAAATGGCAGCTGCAGCACTAAGGTTTCCCTCTAGATAATTTTAGGAGTGATTTTGGCACGAAGGTTGTTTACCTCTGAATCCGTCACCGAAGGCCATCCAGACAAGATGGCAGATCAAATATCCGATGCAATTTTGGATGATCTGCTAGCGCAAGATAACAAAAGCCGGGTGGCTGTTGAAACTTTGCTGACTACTGGACAGGTTCATGTTGCTGGCGAAGTTACCACCAATGGCTTTGCAGATGTGATGGCAATTGTTCGAGACGTGGTATTGGAAATTGGTTATGACTCCAGCGCTAAGGGTTTTGATGGGCACTCTTGTGGGGTAAGTGTTTCAATTGGGTCGCAATCGCCAGACATTGCTCAAGGCGTTGATGATGCATTTGAAGAACGTTCAGGATCTACAGATCCATTGGATAAACAGGGTGCCGGTGATCAAGGTTTGATGTTCGGCTATGCGACCGACGAAACCCCACAACTAATGCCACTGCCAATAATGATTGCACATCAATTAGCAAGCCGGTTAGCTCAAGTGCGTAAAAGCGGGGAAGTTGGATATTTACGGCCAGATGGTAAAACCCAAGTGTCTATTGAATATGACGGTGATCGAGCAGTTCGAATTGATACTGTTGTGGTTAGCACTCAGCATGCTCGGGATATTGATTTAGATCGAACCTTGACACCAGATATCAAGAAATATGTGATCGAACCTGTATTGCAGCAAGTAGCAAGTGATACCGGACTTCATATTACTGATTTGAATGTATTTGTAAATCCAACTGGGAAATTTGAGGTTGGTGGCCCAATGGGTGATGCTGGTTTGACCGGGCGAAAGATTATTGTTGATACGTATGGCGGCATGGCACGCCATGGCGGCGGCGCATTTTCCGGAAAAGATCCGTCAAAAGTGGATAGATCAGCCGCTTACGCAATGCGCTGGGTCGCCAAGAACATTGTCGCTGCTGGTTTAGCCAAAAAATGTGAAGTGCAGGTAGCTTATGCAATTGGCGTTGCTAGACCAGTTGGTTTATATGTTGAGTCTTTTGGCACTGGAATTCTTCCTGACGAAAAGATTGCTGACCTAGTACTAGAGGTATTTGATCTGCGGCCTGGAGCGATCATCAGAGATCTTGATCTGCTCCGACCGATTTATCGGCCGACTGCGGCATATGGTCACTTTGGTCGAAACGAATTTTCATGGGAAAAGACAAATCGCATTAAAGATCTTCAATCATTGATTTAGCAGGAATTAAATTGGCAACACCTAGGTACGCACAAGTAGTTGTCGATTTGGCATTGCCTCACCTAGATCATGTTTTTGATTATCGCATCGAAGATAACCAAATCGATCAAGTTCAATTTGGCGTTCGAGTTCGAGTTCCATTTCGGAACCGGCGAGTAGATGGATTTGTGGTGGGACTCTCGGTCGAGCCCACGATATCTGGAAAAATATCAAGTATTGAATCCGTTGTATCAACGGAAGTAGTTCTAACGCCTGAGATATTTGAAATGTGTAAACAAGTTGCTTATCGAAATGTAGGAAACCTGTTCGATGTTCTTCGCTCGGCAATTCCGCCTCGACATGCCCGAGCTGAGAAAAAGGCTTTCGAACCAGCAATATCAGCAAGTACCCAGAAACTTGAATCGAGTTCTGATCTACAACAACAGCTCCGCAGATTTTTGGATCATAAAGGTGCGTTGCTGGGTGTTCTAAATCTACCAATTTCCGCATCCCCGTCTGACATAATTAATGGTGCCATAAATATCGACGTAGCTGGGGCGATATTTCTATTTCCTGATCAACATGATGTGAATCGGGTTATAGATCGAATGGATTCGTCATATCACTCACGGATTGCGGTTCTAACTTCCCAACAGAGCGCAGAACAGCGCTATTTGGAGTTTCGGCGCATACTTACTGGCGTTGCTGATCTAGTAATTGGAACCCGAAGTGCAATTTTCGCACCAATTCAGAAACCCCAATTGATCGTGGTTTTTGATGATGGCGATGATCTATTCACCTCACCAATTGCGCCTTATTGGAATGCCAGAGATGTAGCTTTAGTTCGCATGGAACAACAGAATATTAAGGTTTTATTGTGCTCCAGAGCGGAATCAATTGAGTCCGCACATTACCTTAAGCAAGAGATGGCTATTGATTTGTCGCCGCCAACATCCCGCGATACCCGAATTTCAATTGTTGATGAAGCTGGCGATAACCTTGACGGCCGAAATAGCTTTACCCGAATGCCTTCAGCAGTTTTTGCAGCCATTCGGCAGGGGCTAACTCAAGGAACAGTGTTGATCTCCGTGCCGCGCAAGGGATACCAACCGTTAGTTGCGTGTCAAAGTTGTCGAGAAATACTGCGCTGTCAAAATTGTCATGGAACATTTTCGATTCGGGGTAAAGGTGAAATTGGTTCATGTCAGCGCTGTAATGCTCTAATAACAAAACCTCGATGTCATGCCTGTGGGTCAGACAAGTTCCGCTCGCTGGTAATTGGAGTTGAAAGAACCGCTGAAGAAATCGGCAAGGCGTTTCCTGGGGTGCCGGTTAAGTTTATTGATGCGGAACATCGAGAAAATTATTCAAAGAGTCCTGACCAGATATTAGTAGCAGTCCCTGGAACCGAACCAAATTTTGAGTTCTCTTCGATCGTGGTTCTGGACAGTTATCTTTCACTTGCTAGACCCGATGGAAATAGTCGGATTAGATTTCTGCGCCATTTATTCAACTTAAAACACCAATTGAGTGATTCAGGAACCATGATTGTGGTGGGGGACCCAACCAATTCAGTGCTCCAGAGTGCGTTGCGAAATGATCCAGTTCGGGTGGCAGTAGAGCTGCTGCAAGAGCGAACTGAAACGAGATTGGCACCATTTGCCAGAACGGCACAAATTTTGGGCGACTGGGCGGCACATGAAGAACTTAAATCAATTTTGCCGCCGCACGCTCAGATTTGGGGTCCGACGCCGACGTCTAAGGAGATGCAAACTAAGCACTCTGCGATGTCGCTAGTTTCAATGCCCAAGCGTGAATCTGAACTTCTAGTCCGCTCAATCCGTTCTTGGGTGGTTAATCGAAGCGCCAATAGGCGATCAGCCGTTACCGTCAAGATAGATCCCGACACGCTGTAACTGAGTGGAATAGAATCTAGGTATGACTCTGCGTGACATAAGACTGTTGGGCGATCCTGTGTTGACGGTGCCAGCTTCTCCGGTAACAACCTTTGATAAGGAACTTAGAACCCTGGTCAGGGATCTAGGGGAGACGATGCTTGATGCACCAGGAGCTGGTTTAGCTGCCCCACAGATAGGTGTTTCGCTAAGAGTCTTTACATTCATTACTGAGGACATGGACGAACCTGGCCATCTAATAAATCCCACCTTAGAGTTATCAGAGGAGGAGCAAGATGGGGCTGAAGGTTGTTTATCAATTCCCGAAGTTACGTTTGATTGTATTCGCGCAATGTCTGCGATTGCTAGAGGGTTTAATGAATTCGGTGAACCAGTAGAAATTCATGGTACCGAGTACCTAGCCAGAATCCTGCAGCATGAAACCGATCATCTGGATGGAATAGTTTTTATCGATCGGATGGATGCTGCGAGAAGGCGTGATGCGATGCGGGCGATCAGAGAGACCGAATGGTTTCAAGCAGGCATGCAGGTGCGAGTAAGTCCACACGCACAAAATGGCGTGATTCGATAATTCATGCGGCTTGGTTTTGCAGGAACTCCGGCCGTTGCGGCATCGATTTTAAGTAGCTTATCCAGTTCGGATATCAAATTTGAAGTTGTCATCACAAAACCTGATACAACTGGTCGACGCGGTAATCAAATTATTGAGTCCAAGGTATCACAGATTGCCAATAAACTAGGTATTCAGCTACTAAAACCCCATCGACTTGATGAATCATTCGCTGCACAACTAGCAGCTTTATCGTTAGATGCCATCATCGTTGTGGCTTACGGAAAACTAATTCCCACTTCTCTTTTAGAAATCCCACGCAGCGGATGGTTCAATTTGCACTTTTCTCTCTTGCCTAAATTTCGAGGTGCATCACCGGTTCAAACTGCACTATTGAAAGGCGAGGTTCAGACCGGCGTTTCACTCTTCAAAATTGATAGTGGACTAGACACAGGCCCATTGCTGTCACAAGGTGCAGTAGAGATTTTGGACGAAGATGACGCAAAGTCTCTATTCGGTAAATTGGAAGTAGTTGGTACCCAATTGATCATTGAAAGCCTAGATTTGCTGAATGAGCCTATCCCTCACCTAATGCCACAAACAGAACAAAGTGCATCAATTGCCGCTAAGTTAGCCAAGGAAATATTCAGAATTGATTGGCGTAACACTAATCGAGATATTTTTAATCAAATACGCGCATTAACCGCTGATGGTTGTGCCTATACATTAATTGATGGTTCGCGTGTCAAGATTTGTCAAGCAAGGTTACTTGAGGAAATATCGTTGTTGCCGGGCAAAATAGAGAGAAGCAATGGCAAGATCATTGTCGGAACTGGCAGTGGATCAATTGAGCTATTGGTTGTTCAACCAGAGGGTAAACAGCAGATGTCTGCTTCGAGTTGGTACAACGGAGTTCGCCAGTCAGAGCCGGAGTTCGATTGAGAAGTCCTCGCCTTCTTTCGGTTGATGCAATCCGCAAAATCAAGTTTGATGGCGCATATGCAAATTTAATCACATCTGAAATTCTCAATCGCGAGAATTTTTCAAGCCAGGATGCCGCATTTTTCACTGATTTAGTAAATGGAACCGTACGGTATTTAAGATTTCTAGATTACATAATTTCAAAATGTGCCAATCGTTCTCACGAGGAGATTGAGTCAGATCTGTTGATTATTCTTGAGATCTCAGCATATTCGGCGCTCATTCGCCAGACAAAGGCACATGCAGTTGTAAATGAAGCAGTCGAATTGGCAAGAAAAGTTGTTGGGGAACGATCGGTTGGTTTTGTAAATGCCGTGCTACGTAAAGTAGTTGCGAAGACGCGATCTAAATGGAATAGAGATATTCAAGATCATCTGGATCATAATCAAGCGCTGGCAACTATTTATTCAATTCCCGATTGGATTTACCAAACAACTTTTGAGCAAATGCCTAATGAGGCCGATCGATTATCATTCCTTCGTGTTTTAAATGCGCCACCAGAAGTTACTGTTCTCCGGCCGCCGTTCAATGAGCACATGCTCGCAGCCAGTCGTCCTGGCTTTTGGTCGCCCTTCGCGCTAAGACCTGGGACTAGAGGAAAATTAAGTTCACTACTGAACGAGCATGGATTCATTGTCCAAGACGAGGGAAGTCAATTAGTTGCTTTAGCCACTACCTTGATACCAGTATCGGGACCAGATTTGAAATGGCTCGACATGACCGCGGGACCAGGCGGGAAGGCAGCACTTCTTGCTTCTGTTGCAAAATCACGAGGCGCCCATTTAACAGCTAATGAACTACATGAACACCGAGCGAAACTAATTGAACATACATTTAATCGCCTTGATCTACAGGGGAAAATTACAACCACGGACGCGCTGGTAGCGCCATGGAATAATGAGTTCGATCGAGTATTGCTAGACGCCCCATGCACTGGACTTGGCGCGCTAAGGCGGAGGGCAGAATCGCGCTGGCGAAAGACGCCAGAAGACTTGATCCAGCTAGTGGATTTGCAGAAGAAACTTCTCGCGAAAGCAATCACGGCTACTAGGCCTGGCGGTATCGTGGCATACACGACATGCTCTCTTCACCCTCGTGAAACAGAGGAGGTGGTCGAAGTGGTGATGAAAACGACAAACTCGGAGCTAATCGACCTTGGCAAACTTCTGCCATCAGTGCCGCTAACCAGCGCACCTTTCATCAAGCTTTGGCCCCACATCCATGGTACGGATGGAATGTTTATGGCTGCCCTGAGAGTTGGATAGGCTTAAGTTATGTTAATTACGCCGAGCATTTTGAACGCGGATTTTGCCAATTTGGCTCGCGAAATAGAGCGAGTGGAGAGCGCAGCAGATTGGTTGCATTTAGATGTGATGGATGGACATTTTGTTCCAAATTTATCGTTTGGTCCAGGTTTAGTTGAGGCGGTGGTTCGCACCACCAAACTACCAACTGATGTTCACCTGATGATCACTGAACCCGAGCGTTGGGTACCGGAATACATAAAAGTTGGTGTAAGTAATGTTTCATTTCACTTCGAAGCGACCGAGAAAGCGATTGAAGTCGCTGATCAATTACATCAGGCTGAAATCAGCGCCGGCATCGCACTTAAACCAGCGACGCCGTTTAGTGCGGTAAAGGAAATACTGCATCATTTTGATTTATTACTTGTGATGACTGTTGAACCTGGATTCGGTGGTCAATCGTTTATGCATGAGATGTTGCCAAAGATTGCTGAGGCCAAAAAATATATTTTGGAGCAAGGGCTTGATGTGAAGATTCAAGCGGATGGTGGAGTAAACGAATCAACCATATCTCTTGCCGCACAAGCTGGAGCCGAAATTTTCGTGGCCGGAACTGTGGTTTATCGGGCTAACGATCCGGCAGCAATGATTAATCGGTTGAGACAATTAGCAGCCCATTGATCGCCATGCATTTCCCATACGAAGCAATTGCGATGACACACGCAATAACGTTGGCACAAGATTACGCGGCACCGCTTGGTCCTAATCCTAGAGTTGGTGCAGTTATTTTGAACCAGGATGGCGAATACCTAAGTGAGGGTTTTCACTTGGGGAAGAGTACTGACCACGCTGAAATTTCTGCCCTTAAGAAAATGCATGGCCCGGGTGACGCCACTACTTTGGTGGTGACCTTAGAGCCGTGTTATCAACCGAATAAACCAGATGACTGTTCTCGTGCCATTGTGCGCGCTGGAATCAAAAGAGTGATTATTGGTCAACGCGACACAACCCCGATGAGCGCAGGCGGTGCTGAGTTTCTTCGAGCGAACAACATCGATGTTGTAACGGGAGTGTGTGCAGATGAAGTTTCTGGAATTAACCCATGGCTGACCATCGCCATGGCAAAACAGCGGCCTTATGTTCGCGCAAAAATAGCTGCATCGCTGGACGGAAAAGTAGCCGCGGCAGATGGAAGTTCAAGATGGATAACAGGTAAAGAATCCCGACAATACGCACACAGGCTCAGGAGTCAGAGTCATTACTTGGTGTCTACTGCTAAATCTGTCTTACAAGACAACTCTCGATTATCGGCTCGAGATGAAATCGACAATAGAATGCCGATACAGCCAAAGATTGCGATCCTAGGTCGTGAAACTGTTCCTGCAAATCACCCATTGATGAACGAGGGCCTGGAAATTAGTTTTTATCCCAAGGTGGACCTAGCTGAATTGCTGAATGAATTCTGGAAAAATCAGGGGCTTAGCGTCCTGATCGAATCCGGCCCCACACTGATAACCGAATTCCTGAAGCAAGGCTTGGTTGATGAATTAATCTGGTTCACAGCACCAATACTTTTAGGTGGCAACTCAAGAAGCTCGATAGGTAATCTTGGTATTGACTCGATAAGTGCCGCGCTCAGACCTCATTTTAAATCAACATTTAAACTTGGTCCGGATCAAGTTTCTGTCTTGACTTTTTGGCCGGAGGATTAGTGTTTACAGGAATTATTCAGAGCGTTGGCACGGTAGCGGAAATAGAGAAGAAATTGGATTTTGCAGTTATTAACATTACAGACACCAAAATTGTTAAGTCGCTCTCACTTGGAGATAGCATTGCAGTCAACGGCGTTTGCTTAACTGTGTCACATTTAGATCTCTCAGAGGATTATTTCTCAGCAGATGTAATGGGTGTCACCTTGAAGAACACGAACCTTAAGCATCTAGTTTCAAGCAGTAGAGTGAATTTGGAATTGCCACTTTCAGTCTCCGGAAGGTTTGATGGACATATAGTGCAAGGACATGTTGATGGTGAAATTCAGCTAATAAATATCGATGAACACGAGAATTGGCGAACCATGCGGTTTCAGATCAACCCAGAACTTAGGCGATACGTGGTCAAGAAAGGCAGTATTTGTTTAAATGGGGTTTCGCTAACCGTGTCAGACCTAGCGGACGGCTGGTTGGAAGTTTCGTTAATTCCTGTAACTTTAGCCGAAACCAACCTTGGCCTTCTGCAAGTGGGAGATACTGTCAATGTGGAAGTAGACTTGCTAGCCAAATATGTTGAATCTATTTTAGGAAAAAAGCAATGACTTTACGGCTAGATAGTATTGAGGCAGCATTAAAGGACTTCGCATTAGGTAAGCCGCTTGTTGTAGTAGATGACGAAAATCGTGAAAATGAGGCTGACTTAATTCAATCAGCGGAGTTGACCACAACAGAGTCAATTGGATTCATGGTTCGCCATACTTCTGGCGTCATTTGTGTACCAATGCTTGAAAATGATTTGAACCGGCTTAAGTTGCCTCCGATGACGCTGTTTAACGAAGACCTAAAGCAAACTGCATTTACCGTTTCGGTAGATGCGGCTACTGGAATTACAACTGGAATTAGTGCTGCTGATCGCACTATCACAATTCAGGCTCTAGCTAATGAAAATTCTAAATCATCGGACTTGCGTAGACCTGGCCACATTTTTCCGTTACGGGCGGTTGAAGGGGGAGTGCTACGCAGAGCTGGCCATACTGAAGCTGCAGTTGATCTAGCAGTGCTGGCTGGATTGAAACCTGTCGGAGTTCTCTGTGAATTAGTTCATGACGACGGTTCAATGATGCGCGCCGAAGCAGCACGTAAATTTGCTGATGAAAATGGATTGCTGATGATTTCCATCGCTGATTTGATCGCATATCGTCGCATAAATGAGAAGCATGTTGAACAAATATCTTCAGCACATTTGCCAACCGAATATGGTGATTTTACTGCTTATGTTTATCGAAGCACGATTGATAACAGCGAGCACGTGGCATTAGTTGCTGGCCAGATCAGCGCCACGGAGCCAACATTGGTTCGAGTGCATTCGGAATGCGAAACTGGAGATATCTTTGCATCTCTTCGATGTGATTGTGGGCCACAGTTGCATGCCGCCTTAGCAGCAATTACCAAAGCAGGTTCTGGAGTTTTGGTTTATATGCATGGACATGAGGGAAGAGGAATAGGACTGGCAAACAAGTTGCGTGCCTATCAGCTCCAGGATCAAGGACTCGATACGGTTGATGCAAATACTGCGCAGGGACTGCCAGTTGATTCCCGAGACTACGGCACAGGAGCTCAGATCCTCTTTGACCTTGGGGTGCGACAGATGCGTTTACTTACCAATAATCCGGCAAAGCGCGCAGGTCTAGTCGGCTTTGGATTAGAAATTGTGGAGAGAGTTGGCCTTGAAGTTTCACCGAACCGGCACAATGAAAAGTATCTACTTACCAAGCGAGCACGTCTAGGTCACGACCTGAGTTAACAAAGTAACATTAGGGGATGAGTAACAAAGGCACCCCCGATCTTGTAGCAATTCCCGCGGCCGGCTTGAGTTTCAGCATAGTTGCAGCCAGCTGGCACGAAGAGATAATGACGGGATTGTTATCTGGTGCCATTAGTTACCTAGACTCTTGTGGCGCTGCCTCAATTGATGTTATTCGAGTTCCGGGATCCTTTGAGTTACCGATTGCCGTCCAGTCCGAATTGCATAACCCAAGAATTCATGCAGCTATTGCGCTCGGTCTAGTGCTACGGGGCGATACGCCACATTTTGATTATGTTTGCAGCGGCGTAACGAATGGATTAATGCAGGTAATGCTATCTACTGGAAAGCCAGTTGGATTTGGTCTGCTAACTTGCAATTCAATTTCCGAGGCATTTGATCGGGCTGGTTTACCTGGTTCAACCTCAAACAAAGGTGCCGAAGCCGCGCATGCGGCGGTGGCGCTGGCGACAAAGTTCAGTCAAAAGGGCTCATCGTGACTTTTGAAGAATTTTATGCATCGCTGACAGAAAAGCGCGAAGCTAATCCGGAGACATCAAATAGTGCGAAGTACCTGCAATTGGGACCGCATGCTATTGGTAAGAAATTAGTTGAGGAAGCAGCAGAAAGTTGGATGGCAGCGAATTTTGAAAGCCCAAATAGAACCGCTGAAGAAATTTCCCAGTTGATTTATTGGGCTGCACTGTTGGCCATTTCAATGGATTTGAAGATAGATGACATTCTGAAGGAGTTGTGAGCAAATTATGTTGAAAATTGCGATACCAAATAAAGGTCAACTCTCAGATCCGGCAATTGATATGTTGAAAGAAGCTGGATATCTGGCTGGGTTTCAAGGGAGAAACTTGAAACTGGTCGATGGAAAGAATGATGTTGAGTTCTATTTTTTGAGGCCAAAGGATATTGCAACCTATGTATCTCAAGGAATATTGGACATTGGAATAACCGGGCAAGACATGGTGATTGATTCAAACATAGAGTTGACCCAGATTCTTCAGTTAGGTTTTGCCAGGTCATTCTTCGCACTGGCAGGTAAAAATCCTAACCAGAAACTGGCTGAACTCAGTGGCGTGCGCATCGCAACGTCATATCCAGGACTGCTTGGAAGTTGGTTAGCCAAAAATGGGATATCGGCGGAAATCATTAAACTAGAGGGAGCGGTTGAAAACGCAGTTCAGCTTGGTGTTGCAGATTTTGTTGCTGATGTCGTAGCAACTGGAAACACCCTAAACCAAGCAGGCTTAAGCATTATCGGTGAACCGATTATGGAATCTGAAGCAGTTTTAGTTTCTCGCCAGAATGCTGAAATTACGCCAGAGATTGAGAAATTTGTGCGCCGCCTTAACAGTGTGATTGTTGCAAGAGATTATGTGCTGATGGACTATGACATTCCAACGTCACTAGTGGAAACGGCATGCGAAATCACGCCCGGATTTGAGAGTCCCACAATTTCAGCACTTCGAGATCCAAATTGGAGTGCGATTCGGGTTATGGTCCGTGCGGCCGAAGTTCATGACGTGATGGATCAGCTTTATGGCAAAGGGGCCAAGGGCATTTTGGTGACTGAGATTGCCGCCTGTCGCCTCTAGCCCAAAATGGGTTGCGGTTGAGTGATCTGCTAGCCTAACGCCAAGAGACCGGCTAGTTCACTAGCCAAAGAGGATTTATCCCACCTTCTTGCCTAATGGCAGCTGGTTTGGTCGAGAGCCAAGATTGGCTTTCTAACACCCTCTTTGCTGCGAATTGGCCTCGATGTGAGCATTGGAGGCGGCATCAGCGTAGAGCCCAGGATCAATGACCGGATTCGTGTATCCGAAGTCAGACTTATCGGTCCAGAAGGTGAACAAGTGGGTGTGGTTTCCATCGATACTGCGTTGCGCATGGCGATGGATAACGATCTTGATTTGGTCGAGATTGCACCTGATGCAGCACCTCCGGTATGCAAAATAATGGACTTTGGAAAATACAAATACGAATTAGCTCAGAAAGCTCGGGAAGCAAAGAAGAATCAAGTTCAAACTGTAATTAAAGAAATCAAGCTTCGACCCAAAATTGACGACCATGATTATGTCACCAAAAAGGGACATGTTGAGAGATTTCTAAAGCATGGCGACAAAGTGAAAGTAACCATAATGTTCCGGGGAAGAGAGCAATCTCGACCAGAAGTTGGACTGAGATTACTCTCACGATTAGCCGAAGACATTACTGAGTTTGGATTTGTAGAGTCAACACCCAAGCAAGATGGCCGAAATATGGTGATGGTGATTGCTCCAGTAAGAAAAGGCTCAAAGCCAAAAACAAAAAAGGTTGTCGAAGCCAGCGAAACGATTTCAGAGGATTAGAAAGGAAGCAAATGCCAAAGACAAAAACGCATAGCCGTGCCAAGAAAACTTACAAGGTTACTGGCTCGGGAAAGATAACTCATGAGCAGAGCAATATGCGACATCTCATGACTGGTAAACCATCAAAGCGAACTCGTCGTCTTGAAAAAGATGCAGTAGTTAAAGCACCAAACGTCAAGCGCACCCTTCGCTTATTGGGTAAGCGCTAAGGTAAATGGGAATTTAGGAGAAATCATGGCAAGAGTTAAACGTGGCGTTAATGCGGCAAAGAAGCGTCGAACTACGCTAGAGCGAGCGAGCGGTTATCGTGGTCAACGTTCTCGGCTTTACACCAAAGCAAAAGAGCAGGTTACTCACTCATTGGTTTATTCCTATGGGGATCGTCGTGCGCTAAAAGGTGAGATGCGACGCCTATGGATCACCCGAATCAATGCCGCAAGTCGAGCAAATGGCATGACCTACAACCGTTTCATGCAGGGATTGAAAGCTGCCGAAATTGATGTAGATCGCAGAATGTTGGCGGAAATCGCAGTTTCAGATCCAGAAACTTTTTCAAAACTAGTTGCTGCGAGTCGGGCCGCTCTTCCAACTGCGTAACTAAATGGTTGCCGAGAGTGCTGCTCGACTAGTAAAACAGGCCAAGCAGTTAAAGCATAAAGCTGATCGTGAAGAGTTTGGTATGTTTTTGGCCGAAGGACCGCAGGTTGTAGCGGCGGCGATCACGGCAGGCGTAGAAATATTGGCGGTTTTTGTATCTTCAGATTATGACCAAGCTATTAATCTATCCCACCTTAATCTGATTGAAGTTTCTGAGCGTGAGTTCAAGCAGATTTCAGACACGGTCACACCTCAGGGTGTTATCGCAATGGTTCGCTACCGTAAAGTTGCTTTAGAAGATGTCGAAATACGATCGGGAATTATGCTCTACTTAGAAGAGATTAGAGATCCTGGGAATTTAGGTACCATGATTAGAACCGCAGATGCATTCGGTGCTGATGCGGTCGTTTTAAGTCCTGGCTGTGTAGATCCAACGAATGACAAGGTAGTTCGCAGCTCTGCTGGCAGTGTTTTCAATATTCCAATTGTTGCGAATGTCAGCCCTAAGGAAATCTCGGATTACTGCTCACTTCAACATGGTGAATTACTAGTTACAGAATTGGACGGCGAAAATTGGTTAAATGAGGTTCAATTCTCACCCGGAAAGTTCATTACTTGGGCTGTCTGCAATGAGGCAAATGGCGCATCCGCAGAGTTGACTTCGGTTAGCAGTGCCTCGGTGAGAATTCCGATGGTTGGAGGGGCGGAATCTCTGAATGCCGCCGTGGCAGCTGCGGTGTGTCTGTATGTGTCCATGGTCGGATTGAATCTCAGAAGCGAATAGAATCAAGTTATGTCTGTCGACCAATCTAATTCAATTCCTAACCTTGAACAGTTGGCTGCAGATTTTGAATCAGCTAAAGGGGCTATTGCTTGTGCTGCTAGCTTGGAAGAAATGAAGCAAGTTAAGTCTCTTCATCTTGGCGATCGTTCACCGCTAGCACTTGCTAATCGGATATTAGGTAAGTTACCGGTTGAGGATCGGGCCAAATATGGCGCCGCATTAGGTGAGTACCGAAAAGCGCTCAATGAACTCTTCTCTGCTAAAGAACTAGAGTTATCTGACCAATTCGAAAACCTAAAGCTTCAAGAAGAGCGAGTGGATCTGTCCCTTGCTGCGGTTAATGTCTCGCGCGGTGGAATACATCCACTTACTGCAACGATGAATCGGGTTATCGAAATCTTTACTGCGATGGGTTATTCCATCGAGGAGGGTCCGGAAGCCGAATCTGCATTACTCAATTTTGACGCACTAAACATTCCGCCAAATCATCCGGCTCGATCGATGCAAGACACTTTCTACATCGAACACGAGGATTCCGGCGTCGTGTTGCGGACGCAAACTTCGCCAGTACAGATTCGTTCGCTAATCAACAGAGATCTGCCTATTTACGTAATTTCGCCCGGAAAAGTTTTTCGATCAGATGAATTAGATCAAACCCACACACCGGTCTTCCATCAAGTAGAAGGCTTGGTCGTTGATAAGGGCATCGGCATGCCGCATCTAAAGGCAACTATTGACCATTTCGCTAAACAGATGTTCGGTGAAAATGTAAAAACCAGATTGCGACCGTCTTATTTTCCATTCACCGAACCAAGTGCGGAAATGGATGTTTTCTTTAACGGTAAATGGATTGAGTGGGGTGGCTGCGGTGTCGTGAACCCCAAAGTACTTGCAGCAGTTGGCATAGATTCAAATGAATATTCTGGATTTGCCTTCGGGATGGGTATTGAACGCACTTTAATGTTTCGAAATGGCGTTTCCGATATGAGAGATATGGTTGAAGCAGATATACGTTTTACGCAAATGTTCGGGGCTATCAACTAATGAGGATTTCGCATTCATGGCTAAAAGAATATGTCGATATTTCACCATATTCGATCGAGCAAGTTGCTAATGCATTCACGCATTTAGGTTTTGAGGTTGAAGAAATTATTGAGATTGGTAGTGAACTTACCGGACCTATCGTAATTGGCAAGGTGCTGGAAATTGAGACACTTACTGAATATAAAAAACCAATTCGATTTTGCCGAGTGCAAGTCGGACCAAAAGATGGTGAAGTAAACGAAATCATTTGCGGTGCAACCAACTTCAAGGTAGGCGACCATGTTATTGTGGCATTACCTGGTGCAGTTTTGCCGGGTGGATTCCAGATCTCAGCTCGCAGTACCTATGACCGCATTTCTAATGGCATGATCTGCAGCCTAAAGGAACTTGGTATCGGAGACGAACACGCGGGAATTTTGGTAGTTGAGAACCGCTATCTTGTAGGTAGCAATGCCGTGTCCGAACTTCAATTAGTTGATACGGTTTTTGACCTTTCGATTCTGCCCGATCGTGGTTATGCCATGAGCGTCAGAGGTCTAGCAAGAGAATTAGCTGGATTCTTTGAAGCGAATTATCGAGATCCAGCTTTGGTTAAGCCGGAATTTGAACGGCTCGATAAGAAGATCATCCCAGGAAAGATTCTGGCCCAAGATGCATGCTCAGTACTTTATTTAAGCACCATCGAGAATTTTAGGGTTGAAGAACAAACCCCCTGGGAGATGAAACGCAAATTGATCCTTTCGGGTATGCGAAGCATCTCGTTAGCGGTGGATATCACAAACTTTATTATGCTCGAATTAGGACAACCTTTGCACGCATTTGATGCAACAAAGGTTGATTCTGAAATATTAGTCAGATTTGCTAATACAAATGAATCCGTAACAACTCTTGATGGCGTGGAGCGCAACTTAACCGATCAGGATCTTGTTATCGCAGATAAAAGTAAAGCACTTTCTATTGCCGGAATTATGGGGGGTGCAGAATCAGAAATATCTAATTCAACCCAAACAATTGTGCTAGAAGCTGCAAATTTTCAAGCTGCTGCAGTTTCTGCGTCATCACGTAGGTTCAGCCTTGCCAGTGAGGCAGGTCGACGGTTTGAACGCGGAGTCGATCCAGCTTTACCTGAATTGGCAACAATAAAAGCACTTAATATGTTCCATCGTTACGGTAAGGCAACCATCCAGGGAACCTCGATAACTGGAGATCTGCCCTCGCCCAGGCAAATATATTTCGATAATAAGAAATTTGAAACCATATCTGGGCTTCGGATAGATCCTACTGAAATCAAGGCAGTTTTGGAACGGATTGGCTGTCAGGTTTCGTCAGGTGAAAAAGTTTCAGTCAACATCCCATCTTGGCGACCTGATTTACATGACACCAATGATTTAGCTGAAGAAATTTTGAGATTAGTTGGTTATGACCAAATTCCAATGTTTTTACCAGTTCCAAAAGCGGGGTTAGGATTATCACCAGAACAGCGCCGCATCGCACTAATTAGAAGTTACTTGGCGTCCAACTCGCTAATGGAAGTTCTGAATTATCCGTTTATTTCCCATAGCCAAGCACAGCAGTTCATACTCATTTCTGATACAGAATTGGTTCGTGTTGCTAACCCGCTATCTGAGGAGTCTCCTTATTTGAGACCTTCTTTGCTACCTGGATTACTTTTAGCGATGCAACGCAACTTAGGCCGAGGATCGTCAGATCTGGCAATCTTTGAGATGGGGTCAATATTTAGAAATAACAAGTCGGCCAAACCAGCAAAAATTGCATTCCCACTTGGTAAAACTCAGTTGGGGACAATTGATTCTATGTTACCTATGCAAGAAGTATTGCTGGCTGGAATTTTCTCAGGCGCAATTGATCCTCAGAATCCGGTTTCTAGCGAAGTGAAATGGGATTGGGCCAGAGTAGTTCGATTATTAACCAAACTATTTGATCAGTTCCAAATAGATTTTGTACTAAATCAAACCCAATTGCAAGGGCTGCACCCAGGACGTTCGGCTGAAGTTCTGTCGGGAGGAGTTGTGGTTGGTCGAATTGGCGAGGTTAGCCCGCGAGTGCAGCGTAGCATTGGCGCAGTTGATCGGATTTTGGTGTTTGAATTAGATATGAGTGTATTTACCAAGGACGCCCAAGACTCAATTTCAGCCAAACCAATTTCAACATTCCCAGTCGCAAAAGAGGATCTGTCAGTCTTAGTTGGTTTGAAAGTGTCAGGCTTGGAATTGGTGAACGTGGTAAAGGAGTGCGGCTTGCCTGAACTGGAAGCTGCTGAATTATTTGATTTGTA
>JBMTAF010000014.1:0-19342 GCA_049428425.1 Candidatus Nanopelagicales bacterium | reverse complement strand
ACTAGTCGGGTATCTGCCGGATGGCGATACCCCCACACATCCTGCAGCAAAACTTCACGAGTGAATACTTGGCCAGGTTTTTTCAGCAAGCAAACCAATAAATCAAATTCCAGCGGCGTTAACTGAATTGCTTTGCCGTTCTTATTAACTGTATGACCATTAACATCAATTGAGATCTCACCATAATTGAGCGAAGTTGTGTCTTTGGTAACTTCTCGGCGAGCACGAGCGCGCAATCGTGCGACTAACTCGCGAGGTTTAAATGGTTTAACAATGTAATCATCAGCGCCGGCTTCTAGTCCCAGAACTACATCTGAGGTATCACCACGAGCAGTAAGCATGATTATTGGTGTGCCAGATTCCGCGCGGATTTCTTGGCAAATTTGAATGCCGTCTTTTCCTGGCAGCATCACATCAAGTAGCACCAGATCAGGCTTATGAGTTCTAAAGGAGTTCATGGCAGCTGCGCCATCAAGGCAGAACAGCGGCTCAAAACCTTCGGCGCGCAACACAATTCCCAGCATCTCTGCCAGCGCTGAATCGTCGTCAACCACAAGTACACGCACTACGCTCATGGGGTAATCGTGCCACCTCCCCTATTCTCTGAACTGGCCCAGTCCCGAAGGAGCAAAGACTAAATGGCTAACCCACCCAATGAACAGCCGTTTCCAGGCTCAATCCCATTTCGCCCGCTGACGCTGTCTGACGTCATGGCTGGGTTGTTTAGAACCATCCGGGCAGCATGGCGGGTACTAATCGTGGTTGGGTTGATCGTTGGGTTTGCCGCTGGCTTGCTCTCGTTAGTAACTACTTTTATCGCTAATCTCTTTGGCTTAGATGAAGCCAGCCAATCACTAGCTGACGCATCGGCTGGCAATCCATCAAATGAAGAACTGCTTGCAATCTTGACCGACTTAACCGAGAACTTGTCGGGAATATTCATTGGCTTTGCCCTGGCGCTGACCTCGGCACTAATTATGCAAGTAATCGCAACTGGTGTAATCACTCATATTGCTGCAGATTCCATCTTGGGCCGAAAACTAACTGCTAATGAGGCTTGGTCTCGAGTTCAGCCAAGAATTTTAGGTCTGATGGGATTGGCGATCGCGGTATTCGCGATTGCGATTGCGGCTGCGGCTATTGCTGTCGTGCCAGTCTTGCTGCTGGCACCATTTAGTTCTGGCATAACGCTCGGATTTATTGTGATCGGCATTGTTGCTGCCTTAATTTTTGCAATCGTGATTAGCGTTCGGTTAGGTCTTGCTGCACCAATTTATATTTTGGAGCAAACCACAATTACCAAAGCGCTATCTCGATCTAATCAGCTCGTTAAAGGAAGTAGTTGGCGGCTTTTTGGCTATGTCGTGCTGAGTTCAATTATTGCGCAGTTCTTAGGTGGCATATTCTCACTACCGACCCAAACAGCTGCACTGTTTGCGCAGACTAACAATCCAGCAGATAGCACAGCTACGTTTTTAGAGACGCTAACTACCGTGATTTCTACCGCGGTGGCACTTCCAATTACGGCAACGGTATTAACGCTGCTTTACACCGATCTGCGCATTCGGAAAGAAAACTTTGCCGAAGAACTCAGACGAGCTAGCGAAGGCTAGTAGCGGTACTGCTCAGGCTTGAACGGCCCAGTTTTCGCAACTCCCATGTAATCAGCTTGGTCGTTGGTCAACTCAGTTAAGTTCACGCCTAGCGCTGGTAGATGTAGTCGCGCCACCTTCTCATCCAGATGCTTTGGCAAGGTGTAAACCCCAACTGGGTATTCAGTCGTCTTAGTAAACAACTCAATCTGTGCCAATACCTGGTTAGTGAAAGAAGTTGACATCACAAACGATGGGTGGCCCGTTGCGTTGCCGAGGTTAAGTAGCCGGCCTTCAGAGAGCACGATGATTGATTTGTGATCTGGGAAGATCCACTCATCTACCTGTGGCTTGATGTTGTTTCGAACTACACCTGGGACTTTAGCAAGGCCGGCCATATCAATCTCATTATCAAAGTGACCGATGTTGCCCAAAATTGCCTGATGGCGCATCTTTCGCATGTGATCAACGGTCACTACATCTTTACAACCAGTTGCGGTGATAACAATGTCTGCTTCACCAATCACATCATCTAGCGTCTTTACGGTGTAGCCATCCATTGCCGCCTGCAGCGCACAAATTGGATCAATTTCAGTTACCACAACTCGCGCACCTTGGCCGCGAAGCGATTCTGCTGAACCTTTACCAACATCGCCATAACCGCAAATAACGGCTAGCTTGCCGGCAATCAACACGTCAGTTGCGCGATTGATGCCATCTATAAGTGAGTGACGGCAACCGTATTTGTTATCAAACTTGCTCTTAGTCACCGCATCATTAACGTTAATCGCTGGGAATAGCAATCGCTGATCTCGAGCCATTTCATAAAGTCGATGCACGCCGGTGGTGGTTTCTTCTGTTACACCCTTAATGCCTGCTGCGATTTTGGTCCAGCGCTGATTGTCAGCAGCAAGTGATGCCGCTAAAGTTTTTAGCACAACGGAAAATTCTTCAGAGTCTGCGGTTGCCGGATCGGCAACTTTGCCGGTCTTTTCTGCTTCCACCCCAAGGTGTACCAACATGGTGGCATCGCCACCATCATCCAAAATCATGTTTGGACCTTTGCCATCTGGCCATAGCAACACCTGCTCGGTGCACCACCAATACTCTTCTAGCGTTTCACCTTTCCAGGCATAAACTGGCACGCCCGCAGGTTTTGCGACGCTGCCATTAGGTCCTACGACAACTGCAGCTGCGGCATGGTCCTGGGTTGAGAAAATATTGCAGCTAGCCCAACGAACTTCCGCACCCAACTCAACTAGCGTCTCAATCAATACTGCAGTTTGCACGGTCATGTGAAGTGATCCGGTGATGCGTGCACCCTTAAGTGGTTTGCTGGCACCGAACTCTTTACGCATTGCCATTAAACCTGGCATCTCGTTTTCGGCAAGATTAATTTCCTTGCGACCAAACTCCGCTAAGTACAGGTCAGCAACTTTGTAATCTGGGGCATAACCTGAATTACTCATTGTCGAGGTATCAATAGATGCCACACCAAGGTCTAACGCCATTTTTCACTCCATCAGTCAACTAGAGCCGTATTCTGGCAGACAATCAGCATTCTGCTCAGGCTGAGTCCTCCGCGAGCCCTGCTTTTAGTTCAGCAATAAAGGGAATTGGCCCTGGATCTATCCCAGTTGCCAACGCAACATAAGCAGAGGCATAGTCCACAATCGAAGTGATGGTTGCGATTCGATGGATAAGCGACTCATCATCTGCGGTAATGGTGGTCACCAGCATGCCACGTTCAATAGCGAGATCGGTAACCAAATCTGCAGTTTTGCGCACTAAATCAGTTTCACCGCTATCTCGCAACAGCACCAATCGTAGGGTTGAGGTAATGGTGGGATCTTCAATTCGATCTTTGAATAATTGCTCTAACGCGTCTTCATCATCCAGAAAGAAACCATCCATCGCAACAACTTGATTATGTGCAGCTTCAGGAAGTGCGCCAAAGATTGCTGGCGCATTTGCGTTTTCATTTAACTGGCAGGCAAATCTATAAGCAATTGGGGCCAATAGATGTGAAGTCGCCCAACAAATCGTGATATGGCCAGCTACTTCTAATGCTAATGATTTAGCCGCACTTTCATCTATTTCGGAATTGGCACCGTTTGCAATTGCTAGCTCATCTAACTTATCAGCCAGTTCTGCTGCTGCATTGCGATTGAATTCCAAAATTCCCAATGCGTCTGCAATCAGTAACTGCGGTGTTAATAACAACCACAAACAAGCTCTTGGCATCCGTCCGGCTGGATCAATTTCAATTAGATCTGCGCGATGATCGGCAACTAAGTTAGCCAGTTTGGAATTAGTAGAAGTGATCGCCACCACTTTGCATCCTCGTTGCAGCGCGATTTGAGTAGCAGCAAGAGTTTCCGCAGTGTTACCTGATGCCGAGCAGGCAATTACAAAATCGTTTATGCCAACCCAACTTGGAATTACATCAGAATTAACTGCGACTACTGGAATCCCGCTACTTTGACTTGCCAATGCCTGCAGCACTTGTCCGGCAATACCTGAGCCACCCATGCCGATAATTACTAAACTGCGCGGCTGTTCGGTTGCAATCGAAGCTAACATCTCTGCCGTTGCTGCCGTGCTAGCAATTCTTACTTGTGCTCCAGCTTCAGAAATTGCTTTGAGCATCTGTGTGCTGTCACACATCGCCATCGCTTCGGCATCATCAAGTAATGCGTCGTCGATAATCACTTTGTGTCCTCAAGCATGACCACAATATCGTTATTGATGGCAAATTCTTTACCGCAGGTCAAACAACTAAGTCTGTTCTCAATAAGGCTCAACTCACCTTGATCGCCGCTCGGGCAGCGCAAGATGGCAGTTAAATCTGAAATCGAAAGCCCCACACCCCTACTTTGGCACAGCGGCGACTAAAAGTCTCTAATTACGCTGAGCGCAGCCTGGGTTTGCCGATGCAAAATATCGGCATCGGCTGCCTCCACGTTTAGCCGAACCAAAGGCTCGGTATTGCTCGCTCGCACGTTGAGCCACCAATCAGCACTGCGAATGGTTACCCCATCAAGGCGATCAATTTGGTTCCCGGGCGCAAACTCGCTAACGATTCGATCGATTGCTGCCGCAACATCAGGCACGTTGGAGTTGATTTCACCTGATTGTGAGTAACGGGCAGAAGAAGCAATTACGCTGCTAAATGGTTGGTCGGAATTTGATAACTCAGCAATCGCAAACAAAGCCGCAAGCATGCCAGAGTCGGCATACCAAAAATCTCGAAAATAAAAATGCCCAGAATGCTCGCCGCCAAACACCGCATTTGTTTCTGCCATTACTTGTTTAATAAACGAATGACCAACCCGCGTCCGCACTGGCGTGCCACCTTGCTCGGCAACTATCTCTGGAACTGCATTTGAGCAGATCAGATTATGCACAATGGTGCTACCTGGATAGTTGGTAAGAAATCTTTTTGCAATCAGCGCGGTTAGCGCGCTTGGTGTGACTAACTCTCCTTGATCATCAACTAAGAAGCAGCGATCTGCATCGCCATCAAATGCCAATCCCAAATCTGCCTTAGTCGCAATTACCTGCTGTTGCAGCTCAACTAGGTTTTTCGGATCAATCGGATTTGCCTCATGATTTGGAAAATTACCATCCAGCTCAAAATACATAGGGACCATCTCGATTCCCGGCAGGTTCAATACCGTAGGTGCGGTATGCCCAGCCATGCCGTTGCCAGCATCAACCACGATTTTCAGTTTTCTAGTTTCTTTGATGCCAGCAAGTTCGTGCAAGAAATTCGCATACTCCGGTAATAAATCGCGCTGGGTAATGCGGCCGCGCTCAGCGGCTGCAATAAATTCACCTTTCGCGACTAATTCTTTAATTTTTTCCAGTCCAGTTTCTTGGCCAACTGGTTTAGCTTTTGCTAAGCAAAGTTTTATGCCGTTATAAGCAGCTGGATTATGACTTGCAGTCAGCATGGCACCAGGTAATTCAAGTAATCCAGACGCAAAATACAACTGATCTGTGCTTGCCAAACCAATATCTATGACGTCAACACCCATTAAATTTACGCCAGCGGCAAACGCTGCGGCATAACCAACTCCGCTTTCTCGCATATCGCGACCGAGCACGATGGCACCTGTACCACCAGCGGATTTTGCTATTCCTAGGGCAATAACAAATGCCGAACCGATATGTTGCACTAAATCTTCAGTTAGCTCACTATCAACCAAGCCACGGATGTCATATGCCTTGAAGATCTTGCCCAGTTGATCAGTCATAACTTAAAGCGTATCTGGCAGCGAAATTATTCGGAAGGTGGAACTAGCCGAAGCTGCGGCCGAGGCATGTTGGTGCCGGCCGGATGTCGATCTCGATAACTGGCGTCAAAGTCATTATCAGTGCCAGTGAGCAGAGCAGCATCAACTTTCAATCTCACTACCTCCCAGCCAACTGGAACCGTAAGTGAATCGGTGTGCGACTGGCATAAGTCATAGCAATGCGGTTCGGGTGCTGCAGCTAGCGGACCAAGCACTGCGGTTGAGTCAGCATAAATATAGGTAAGCGTCGCTACTGCCGCTCGCTTACATGATGGCTTGGAACACACCCGGTTACCCATGAGGCTCAAGGTAGCGGGTCTTACGCTTTTCTCGTGTTAAGACACAGGGACAGACATAATCGACGGCCGGCTCAGCCACTTCGATTGGACTGGCCAGAACTCATCGCCCAAGCCAATAATGCGATCTTGCGAAGTGTCATCAAGCGAGCACCAGAACTGGAAAATCAGATTCGTGGCATCCGTTACGAATTGTTTGATCTGCCAAATCTGGCTCAGATAACTGCCGGTCAACAGTCATTAGCAACCGCATCACTAGTTAATGGCCAAATACATCTGGCAATATTTCGCCGACCGATTGAAGTTAGAGCAAATAAAAACAAATCGCGAGTGTTGCTGATTCGCTATGCAATCGCTGAAGCTCTAGCTGAGTTACTAAATATTGATGTGGATTTACTAACCGGCGATTAAACCGCTTTGCGACGAAGTCGACGTCGCTCCCGTTCGGATAGCCCGCCCCAGATGCCAAAACGCTCATCGTTTTCTAGCGCATATTCCAAACATTCAACTCGGACTTCACATGACATACATACTCGCTTGGCATCGCGAGTTGAGCCACCTTTTTCTGGAAAGAATGCCTCTGGATCCGTCTGTGCGCAAAGCGCCCGTTCTTGCCACGATATAACTTCTAGGTCTACATCGAGCATGCGACCGACAGATGCCATGAAAAAATCCCTTCTAAGTGGGTGAATTACACACGTGTTATTCGGTTCTCGTCAAGTTGTAAGGGGAAAAATCACCTTTTTGGGGGCAAAAACCTAGTTAATCACCAGTAAATTGGGACAATTCTAGTTAGAGTGGTGACAACTTCAGATCTGGCCAAACCCTTACCCCGTAAGGGATTTCGACCTCAATTTGGCAGTTTTCCGAGATAACAACTTTAGCTAAATTCAATCCAGCTGAAATTTTTGCACTCGCACCAACAATTGAGTCAAAAATCTGAACATCAGCACCTAGCTCAGCGTTTTCAAAAAGAAGCGAGCCTGATACCACGCAATTTGGTCCAATCTTCACGCCAGCCGAAATCACAGAGCCACCATAAATGAGTGCTGATGGATCAATACTCGCAGTTGGATCAATTACCGCCTCCCTGGATTGAGTAATTAGCGGCGATTTAACTTTTTGCTGAACTAAATCTGCAGAGCCTTGGATATATGAATAAGGAGTGCCAAGGTCAAGAAAATATGAGTTATCCAAATAGCCAACTATTTTGATGCCGGCGGCAAGCAGCGCCGGAAATACTTCTCGCTCAACTGAAGCAGGTTTTCCTGCGGCAATCTGCTGCACCACCTCCGTATTCAAGATATAGCAGCCAGCATTAATCTGGTTGGTGACAATCTCAGCCTTAATTTTTGGCTTCTCCAAAAACGCCTGAACCATATTCTGCTTATCGGTTGGGACTAGACCAAATGCGGACGGATCATCGACCGTAACTAGGTGTAGTGATGCTGCCGCGCCGATGGATTCAAATTGCGTTATCTGGGCAGCTAGATCATGCCCGCTGAGCACATCGCCATTAAGCACAATTACTGCCTCGCCAGCAGAAAGACCTAACTGATCCGCAGCATTCCTAATAGCGCCACCAGTGCCAAGCGGTGTTTGTTCAACCGCAACTTTGATATCAACTGACAAATAAGTCTGCTCACGCAACCAAGACTCAAATACTTCTGCTTTATAGGACGTAGCCAGCATTACTTCAGTTACGCCAACTTCTGCCAATTTCGCAATTTGGTGGGCAGTAATGGGATAGCCAGCAACTTCCAGCATTGGTTTAGGCGTGCTTAACGTGAGCGGCCTGAGTCGAGTTCCCTCACCGCCAACCAACAAAATGGCTTTGGTAACGCTCAACTTAACTCCCAGCCGGCTTAATGCTCTCGATCCAAACCGATCGAGTTGGAATTGCCAGCCGCAAGTTACGACCAGATAACTCTGACTTCTGTCCAGTTGATGATACTGCTCTTAGCGTCTTTACTGAACCGCCTGGATTTCGAGCAATAACTCTTACTTTCACCACATCGGGCAATTTAAACAATGTTGCTAACTGATCGCCTGTGACAGGCACCTGCCAACGAACTTGGGGTCCGGCCAACTCATCAATCGAATATGGATCACTGACACTTATCGCCCACGGCCTGGGCGATCCCCAAATATCTTGGCTGTTCTCCGTCATGCCATTAGATCGGGCAAAAAACCAAGCAGCAACTGGCTGTTGGTTAACGCTCACCACCTGACCGGCAGTTGTGTTCACCGCTTTGCGCCAATTGGGATAACCAGGCAACTTATAACGTTCGCTGCCACGCATATTCTGATCTATGAAGCTATTTACATGGCAGCCGCAGTTGGATTTAATTCCAGCATTAACTGCCGTCAGTGCAATGCTTCGAGCCGCGATTGCTTGGGCTTGTAATGCAGCTGCTGGCCAAGTGGATGCCATCTCAGCCACGGCATGTAAATACTGATCTTTAACGCGAAGTTTTAAAACCGCATTTATCTTGTTGCCAACTGCGATAAGTTCAAGCGGACCAAATCGATAATTGGTTCGGCTGCCATCAGCCCTGGTAAGGACTAATTCACTTTTTGGTTCCGCTGATGCAACTGCTGGCAGGCCAGACCAGCCAATCTCAACTCGAGATGATTGCGCTAATTCAGCGCCATTCACAATTAGCTTGATTCTGCCACTTTCTGCCGTAGCCAAGATTTCAGTTGCCGTTATGGCACCAGAAAAATCGCCACTAGTAGTTGTGATTGCTAGTGAAGTTGGTTGTGGTTTTCTGATCGATTGCGCTGCAAGCTGCAAACTTGTTTGGTTCAGCGCCACGTTTACCGAGATTTGCACTTGATCATCAACTTGAATTAACTGCGCATTTGGGTAGTAGTGCGCGATGATCTCGGCTGCAGATCTGCCCTGTTGGGCCTGCACGAATGCGCCAACTTGGCTCATTCCAACGCCATGCCCCAAGCCCGCACCGGAGATGACAAAACTAGTTGGGCTGCTAGCTGAAGCGCTGGTGGGCAGCACTACCACTAGTAGCACCATCGCTAAAACTGTCCGCCAAATCGCCATGGGACATTATTTACAAAGAAGTGTGCGAAAATCACCCACATATCGGGCGTGGATTAGAACTCACAGAACATCCTAATTGTGACTAGATCCCCCAGGGAGCAGTAAATGCAGATTAAAGGTCATCGACCTTCGTTAGTGGTTCTCAGCACCCTGAGCGCTATTACCTTGGGCATCACGTTAGTTTCTGGATTGTTTGGCATCGTACTTAGAACTGTTGCAAGTGAAGTAAATACCACTGATATTTCAGAACAGCTTGGTGATCGACCCAGCATTCCCGCATCACCACGCGGCCCAATCGATATTTTGATTATGGGCAGCGATACTAGGCAAGGTCAAGGCCGAAAGTATGGCCAACAGGATTATTACGTAACTGCACATTCCGATACCACTCTGCTGGCTCACATTTACGAGGATCGCAAACGGGTCTTGGTAGTGAGCATTCCACGCGACACAATTGTTCGAATTCCAGAGTGCACAAATTCAGAAGGAAAAGTATTTCCGCCAATAACTACCAGATTTAATTATGCCTTTACCCAAGGTGGTCCGGGCTGCACGGTGAAAACTGTCGAATCAATCACTGGTATCACAATTGAGCATTTCGCAGTATTAGATTTCCGTGGATTTACTTCAGTAGTTAACGCACTTGGCGGCGTTGAAGTTTGTATTCCGGAAGATGTTAACGACAACAAGAGCAAATTATTTATTAAAGCCGGATTACAAACACTGAACGGCGAAGATTCCCTCGCCTATGTCCGTACTCGATATGGTCTCGGCGATGGCGGCGATATCAGTCGAATTGAGCGACAGCAAGATTTCTTGAAGTCAATGGTACGAAAAATTACTAGCAGTCAGGTGTTGCTTGATCCGATTAAGTTGTTTAGAACACTAAGTGAAGTAGCAAAATCTTTAACTACTGATCCTGGCCTAGGTTCAGTTGAGAAGATGACATCACTTGCGCGCAGCATTGCTGGTATTGACCCAAGCAAGATTAGATTTATGACAGCACCTATTTCCACTAACCCCAAAGATCGAAATACCGTGGTTTTTTCAACCATCGAAGCGACCAAGCTTTGGAATGCCCTAGTGAACGATCAGGGCTATAACGAGCCAATTGAGTTAACTGAAGATCAGATTCCCGATGTGCCAGTCAATACCGTATCGGTAACGGTACTAAATGGCACCAGCATTCCAGGTGCCGCGAGTGAAGCTGCATCAAGACTTGCTGATGCTGGGTTCAAAATTGCCGCAACCAGAAATGCACCCGAAGCAGTTGAAGAAAGTTATATTCGAGCAAGTGAAAATCAATTACCGCAAGCTAGAACATTGGCTAAGGCGCTGGGAAATAGCATCAAAATTCAACTGCAGGATTCTCGAAGCAACGACATAAAGTTATTTATTGGCGCAAATAACGTAACTGTCATAGGTTTTCCAAAAATTGAAGAGAAGCCAGCAACCTGGCAACAACCAAAACCAACTGGCGCGGACGAGCGAGATCCCTGCCGAGTTACGAACTAACGCTAGGCAGATCTTCCGTCAGCAATTTTGCCCATTGTTGATTAACTAAATCTAATCCGTAACGACTTGCAATTTCCGCCTGCGCCGCGTTGCCCAATTGCGCCCAAGTATTTGATTGAGTTGCATTCAAAATGAACTTAGCTGCCTGCTGTACATCTTGGTGAATCCATTGTGAGTGATAGATCTGATCTGAGCCTGGCCAAGGCAGCAGCACTGGCACAGCTCCACTCGCTGCACCTTCAGCAGGGGCTAGGTGGAATGACTCATCATCTGACGTTGACAGCACCCAGCCGATGCGGCGCAACCAGTTCGCCACATCAGCACCGTAGTCATCAAAAATTATGCTGCCGCGAAGAAGTTCGCTGCGCTCCACATATTCAAATAACTCTCGAAATGCCACTCGCTCGGCTTCATCTCGCCAGACCCATGGCATCTGCCAGGGCAACTTAGATTTGATTACCAATTTAAATCGAGGATCTTGTTTTCTAAGCTCTTCCAAAATCTTTATCGCTTGATCCGGTCGCTTCCGCATCGGAGCAGCACCGATTAAGCCAAGCGTAAATTGCGCATCATCAAATTTAGGCCGATTTAGATCTGCCACATCTACCCAATTAGGCACCATGACCACGCGTGACTTTGGCACTGAGGTTTTAGCTAACGTCAGCTCTGCATATGGTTTTGAAACGCAGACTAATTGATCAACCGCGCTGCCATTAATGGTTTCTGGCCATGGCCGAGACAACTCAAATCGATGCAATCTAACAATTAAGCGTTGTTTTGCTTTCTTATGCTTGGCATACCAAAGCGCATTTCCGCCACACCATTCACAGACAATTACATCTGCCCATTTGAGCATTGCTTTACTGACACGACCTTCATTTCGATTTATTGCCGGCCAATGATCAAATCGCAATTCAATTCCAGGCATACCTTGCCAATAGGAAGCGATCTTGGTGAAGAACTTTAAGTCGTGACTTGCAACTACTACTCGAAGCGCTCTCCCATGTTTTTCGACAAATTCAGTAATCCCAGCTGTTGGCAGCGGGATATGCTGTTCGAGTAATTGCTTTACTCTGGTCACTGAATTTTCCATAGTGAAGAAATTCGTTGCGGCTTTAATTGTGTTAGCTGCTTGAATTAATTTCTCTGGTTCCTTAACCACAGTTGCGATGACACCAGCAACATCGGAATTGGCATCAACAAACAGTGGATAGTCACTTCCAAGTAAGTGTTCATGCATCAAATTCCGATTAAGCAGAACGGGAATTCCCATTGCGCCAAATTCCAACACTTTAGTTGATAACTCAAGTGATGCATCTAGCTCAGCAGCTCGCCAAGAAATACCAATTTGTGACTTTGCCGATTGCTGCATCGCTGCAGTGCGCGACATGCCACCGTGCCAAATCACGCCTGGTGACTTAGTCAAAGCGTCATTCATCTCAGATGACCAGGTTGGCAATTCTTTTGGATTATGGATTTTGTCACCGATCATATTTAGTTCTGCCGTAATGCCACGTTTGCTCAACTGCGCTGGCAGCTGAGTCATCTCCAACGTGTTCCATAGTGGCGCAAATTTGCCGGTGTAAACCAGCGAAAGTGGATTTGAATCTGTGCCCAAATCAGCAGTGTTGATCGAAGCCACGGTCGGTGGCGTTGCCACAATTGGTGACCAGATCACACATTTGCCGGCTGTTTGCGGAATGGTTGCTTCGAGTAGCGCCCGTAGATACTCGGTCTGACAAAGCATGAGGTGACTGGCTTTGGCAACTTCACCCAACCACTTTCTACTACTGGCATCCATGGCAGCGGCAGACTGTGGGATATCAGTTAGGTATGTCCACAATTTTCCATAAACTATTTCTGACTTAGCTAACTGCGGTGCAAGTTTGCCACCACGGATCAAGATTGCATCAAAACTTTCTTGTTGATGCAGTTTTTCAATCAGCGAAACAGCATTAGATACACTTAAGGAGTCGCCTTTAGTAAATAGGGATTTAAATCTAGAAACCGCATCAGTAAAGGGGTTGATAATGGTGATGTTTTCAAACTCACTCAAGGGTTCAAGTAGTCGATCTGTCGTCGGTCTTGCTTTTAGTAAAAAGTAAACCTGAACACCAGCACGTGCCAATACTTCAGCAGCCGATGCCGCCCACACGGCAGAGCCGTCAATAATGTTCATATTTACATCGCCATAAAGCAAGATCTTTCGGTCAACCATGCGCGATCACCTGCTTGATCTGGGCTAGGTCAATCGCTTCGCCATCAATTATTTGGTCTAGCTGCAGATCATTAATGGCATGTTCCCAATCTTTACGAGGTGCGTTCGCCAAGAAAATAACTGGAATTTGATTTCGGTTTGCCGAGTTAACAATTCGCGCCAACTGGGCTGACCGATCGGGCGCCAGTGGATCTCCTAAATGCTGCCAAACTGAACTCGTTTTTCCGGCAGCGCCCTCAACTATTAGTGCTTCAGGCTTAAATGGCAATAACACATCAGCAATATCTCGATCGTGTGGCATCAACGGCAAGACGTAGCAATCTTGAGTTAGTTGCTGAATTAATTTATCACTGCCAATTACCGCCACTCTCGGACCAAAATTAAACGGTGTCGCAACGCGAACGCGCTGCAACATTGGCTCACCAAGTTCAGTTGAAAATTGCCGGTTATCCGATTCATGACGCAACCGCCAGAGTCGAACCAAGTTTTTTATTGCGACTAATGAGCGACGGGGATCCTTAGCAATAGCCAGCAGCGCAGTTCCTACTAAATAAGCACCAGAATTTTTTAACTGAGCCAGTTCAGTTTCTAGTCGCTGGACGCGATCGGTTAATTCATTCATTTGCTACCAATAAATTCAACTATTGCGCTAGCGATCCGCTCACCGGCTTTACCATCCCAAAATGGTGGCACCACATCTTTAGCTGGCGGTAATTGCAAGGCTTTACTTACTAAGTTATCTACCGAGACTAATTGATTAGTGCCATGAGTAATAGTGATCGGCCGCTCAGTATTTGGCCGCATCGTCAGGCACGGCACCTGCAAAATCGTGGTCTCTTCTTGTACGCCACCAGAATCAGTAATGACAAACTTTGCACCCTTAACCAGTGAGATGAAATCAATATAGTTCAACGGATCAATAACTTTAATATTCGGATAATCGCCTAATCCGGCAGCATAAAGCGAAGCCTTACCTCTTGGATGCAGCGGCAGAATTAGTTGGGTAGTTGTTGAAACTTCACCCAGCGCAGCCACAATTGGCTTGGCTGTTGCCAAGTCGTCAACATTGCCAGGGCGATGCAGCGTTACCACGGCATATTGCTCACCAATATTTAGCGTTTCTTGAATACGCTGTTCATCAAATTCGGCTAAGTGAGCAAGCAACGTATCAATCATCGAATTGCCAACAAAAACTATTTTTCGCTCGCCCAATCCTTCGCGGTTGAGATTCTCTTCGGCCTCTGGGCTGGTAATGAGTAAAAGATCGGAAAGTTGATCTGTAAGTTTACGATTTATTTCTTCTGGCATTGATAAATCAAAACTGCGCAAACCAGCTTCAACATGTGCAACTGGAATTTCTAATTTTGCTGCTACTAATGCCGCTGCCACCGTTGAATTAACGTCGCCATAAACCACAATCAATGCCGGCTTAGCATTGCCAAGCGCTTGTTCAAAACCAACCATGATCGCTGCTGTCTGACTTGCATGCGTGCCCGATCCAACACCTAAATTTAGGTCTGGGGTTGGCAAATTCAATAAGCGAAAGAACGAATCACTCAACGCATCGTCATAATGCTGGCCAGTATGGATCAACTTCTGTGGCACACCAAGCTTGGCTAGCGCTGCAATTACTGGCGCGGCTTTAGGGAAATTTGGGCGAGCACCAGTAACGTGGACGACATCGCCACTTTGAATTACTGCCTGCTGCATCCCTGGACTCTCCTAAGCGTGAGAAAATTCGCTGTAGCCGTGAGTATTCCACCATGGCATTGGAAAGTAGGACAGCGTTGCGCTACTTAACTGGGTTGAGAGCCCTGCCATGGGCAATCAGCACCGTATTCCTACGGCTGCTGCAATCCCCCTGGGCAACTCTAGAAGCCCTACTTCGCAAGCTGGGGCTAAATCTCCGCATAACCAGAAATCCAGCAAGATCAGGGGACTTCCCACCACCGATTGACCGGACGTGGCCAATTCAGCAGATCAGCACTGCACCTAACTCGGTACTCCACTTTGTCACGAATTGCCTGCCATACACCCAGGCTGGATACACAATTCGAACGCATAATATTTTAGCCGCACAACTTGCAGCTGGCATCAAAGCTACAGCAGTTACCCGATATGGCTATCCAATCAATCAGGGTAAGTTTTTCACTGGCGAAAAAACTGAACTTCCGGCTTTTGATTCATCAACCAAAATTACTTATCATCACTTAATACCAACTTCTGTTGCGTCTACTTCTGAACTGAATGTGGCGGCAGATAAGGCGATTAAATTAAGTTCCAAATTAAAGCCAGCAGTTATTCATGCTGCAACTGACTTTATCAATGGAGAAGTTGCTGCTGCTGTTGCCGACTGTCTAAATCTCCCGATGGCGTATGAAGTCCGAGGCTTCCTCGAACAATCTTGGCTTACTAAATCTTCGCAAAATAATGTTGATTCTCCGTATTACCAAGAGTTTTTGTTAAGAGAAACCCAAGTGATGCAGCGCGCTGATGTCATTACTACGCTCAGTGAAACTATGAAAGCTGAGATAGTAAATCGGGGAATTGCTAAAGAAAAAATATTTATTACACCAAATGCCGTAGCAGACTCTTTACTTACTGAATCTAAATCTGCCCAAACTGCAAGATCAGAGTTAGGACTTGAGCAGATCCCAACTTTTGGTATTGCTACAACGCTTTATCCATTTGAGAATGTTTCACTATTAATCAAAGTGCTGGATGAACTTTTTCAAAGTGGACATACGGCACAGCTATTGATAGTTGGTGATGGACCAGAATTATCATCACTACAACAACAAGCAGCTGCAAGTCCTAACTCGAATTACATCAAGTTAGTTGGTCGAAAACCATTCGACCAAACCATCACGCATTACCAAGCTATGGATGTATTCGTTGTCCCCAGAACGAATTCGCTGGTAACTCAACTAGTTACCCCACTTAAGCCAGTTGAAGCGATGGCATTAAATCGACCGGTCATCGCAAGCAATCTTCCGGCTCTAGCTGAATTGATTACGCCTGGGGAAACTGGTTTGCTGGTTGAGCCAGATTCCCTCACCTCGCTGACCGAAGCGGTAGGGCGGCTTCTGTACGATTCAGACCAACGCCACCAACTCGCCAGCTCCGCTAAAGAATGGGTAGCCAGCAGCCGGACTTGGTCTAAGGTGGCTCAGCAATATCAAGAGATTTACCAACAGCTAGGCAAGCGCTAAGCGCTCGCGCGGAGGATAAATGGCAACAGATTTAGTGGTAATTGGACTTGGCTATGTTGGTTTGCCACTAGCGCAAGAGGCCGTTCGTGCTGGGTTATCAGTTGCTGGCTATGACCTATCTGACCGTGTTATCGCTGGGCTAAACGCTGGCAAGTCTCACATTGATGATTTATCTGACGAAAATATCGCGCAGATGATTAAGGGTGGGTTTAGCGCAACTAAAGATGATCAAGTTTTAGCAAGTGCAAAAGCCATCGTGATTTGCGTGCCAACCCCATTATCTGAAGATGGCGGTCCTGATCTTTCTGCTGTTCTTGGTGCAACTAAAACGATTGCCAAGAATTTAACTAAAGGCCAGTTAATTGTTCTGGAATCAACTACTTATCCAGGCACTACTGAAGATGTTGTAAAACCAATTCTTGAATCTACTGGCTTAGTTGCTGGCGTTGATTTTCACTTAGCTTTTTCGCCAGAGCGAATTGATCCAGGTAACAAGAAGTACGGCATGAAGAACACCCCGAAAGTGGTAGGTGGCATTAATCCGGCCAGCACTGATCAAGCAGTTGCACTTTATGCCAAGTTCGTCGATACCGTGGTGCGCGCCAAAGGTGCTAAAGAAGCTGAGATGGCAAAGCTACTTGAGAACACCTATCGGCATATAAATATTGCCTTAGTTAATGAAATGGCGATGTTCTGTAATGATCTAAACATTGATTTGTGGGACGTGATTCGTTGTGCCTCAACCAAACCATTTGGGTTTCAAGCGTTCTATCCTGGCCCTGGTGTTGGCGGCCATTGCATTCCGATTGATCCAAACTACTTGTCGTATCAAGTCAAAACTAATTTAGGCTACCCATTTAAGTTTGTGGAGTTAGCTCAGGAAATTAACGCTGGTATGCCTAACTATGTAATCCGTCGAATCCAAGATCAACTAAACACCGTAGGTAAAGCAATTAACGGCTCAACCGTGTTATTGCTTGGCGTTACCTATAAGCCAGATATTGCAGATCAGCGAGAATCCCCCGCAATTCCAATTGGCCTTGGCCTGATGGAAAAAGGCGCAACAGTTCTATTCCATGATCCGCTGGTTGAAACCTGGGATCTAGAAGGCAAGGAACTTAGCCGAGTTCCGGATTTGAAAGCAGCATTGGCGAGTGCGGATATCACTGTGATGCTGCAAGATCATGCCAGCTATAACGCAACAGAATTAATTGATAATGCCAACTTGCTGTTTGATACTCGTGGCAAGTTAGACCATCCAGAGGTGGAGCGATTGTGAGTCAAACTCACGAGCTAAAGCCAGTCGGCCAAAAATTAGGACTTATTTCCTACATTAAGGATCTTTGGCAGCGTCGGTTCTTCATGGTGTCATTTGCTCGTGCTCGCGTTGAAGGACAAAACTCAAATGCAGCACTAGGACAGTTTTGGCTACTGCTTACACCGCTGCTCACTGCAGCGGTGTATTACCTGTTGTTTGGTGTGATTCTTGGCGTATCTCGGGGCATTGAAAACTTCATCGCATTTTTGATTATTGGCGTGATGATATTCCGGCTTACCTCAACTAGTGCCAATGCTGGCGCCAATGCCATCATCTCAAACAAAGGCTTAATAAGGTCATTGCATTTCCCTCGAGCACTGCTCCCAATCGCAGCTTCACTGCAACAATTTTTGCAGTTCTTGCCTTCAATCTTGGTTATCTTGGTTGCGGTTGTGGCAACTGGCGAACCAATTAGATGGACTTGGCTGCTGCTGATACCAATATTGCTCATTCAGTTTATTTTCAATACCGGATTGGCACTGTTGTTGGCCAGGGTAATTAATCGGGCTCGAGACCTAGCCAAGTTAAGTCCGTTTTTGATCCGAATGTGGGGATACTTAAGTGGGATTTTCTTTAGTATTGAAATCTCAAAGGAAAGATTCCCGGCGCCAATCGAACCGTTTCTAAGTTATAACCCAGCGCATATCTTTATGCAGCTAACTCGAAGTGCATTCATTGAATCAATTGATTCTTCGGCCCGGGATTGGTACTGGGGAATCGGCTGGGCAGTATTTGTTTTCATCATTGGCTTCTTTGTGTTCTTTAAAGGTGAAGGCAAATATGGCCGAGACTGATAATCGAACCGTAGTAGTAAATGACCTTCACGTTTATTATCGAATTCGAACTAAAGTTAAGAGCAAGCAAATTGCAGCAAAGCGCACCGTAATTGATAAGGCCCTACGGCGAACTCGAAAAATTGCAGTAAAGGAAGTCCATGCGCTGAAAGGTGTTAGTTTTACTACCACCCAAGGAGAAGCTGTTGCAATTATCGGGCGCAATGGTGCCGGCAAGAGCACGCTGCTACGAGCTATCTCAGGTTTAATTCCGATCCGATCAGGTGAAATTCTTACCTCATCACAGCCATCACTGTTGGGTGTAAATGCTGCTTTGATGAATCACTTATCTGGCCGACGAAATATTGAGTTAGGCGGTCTTGCTCTCGGCATGACTCCAGCTGAAGTAGCAGCCAATATGGATGCCATCATTGAGTTCTCCGGCTTAGGTGAATTTATTGACCTGCCACTAAGCACTTATTCATCTGGCATGGGAGCAAGATTGCGATTCGCAATTGCCTCTTCAGTGCCACAAGAGATATTGATGATCGATGAAGCACTCGCAACTGGCGATGTTAACTTCAAGAAACGCTCCCAAGAGCGAATTGCGGAACTTAAATCAAAAGCTGGCACTGTGTTTCTAGTGAGTCACTCTCACTCAGTGATTAGAGAGACCTGCACTAGAGCGATCTGGCTCGATAAGGGAACTATGGTGGCGGACGGTCCGATGGAAGAAGTGTTGAGCGCGTACGAAAAGGCGACCACCTAACTATGCGAATTTTGGTGGTAACTGTGGTGCATCATCCGCAAGACGCCAGAATCTATTTTCGCCAGATGGCAGCGTTATTAGCTAACGGACATCAAGTTTCTTACGCGGCAGCATTTGATTCATTCCAGGTATTGGATTTGGATCCAAGGATTGAAACTATTACGCTACCAAGAGCGATTGGTAAACGACGGTTAAGTGCACTGCTGGCAGTGCGGAAGCTACTCAAGCAGCGATCAATTGATTTTGATCTAGTGTTATTGCACGATCCGGAATTACTTATTGTTGCT
>JBMTAF010000013.1:0-20343 GCA_049428425.1 Candidatus Nanopelagicales bacterium | reverse complement strand
GGTGTTGGAATTGCAGCTGCATTAGTAACACTATTAACCTCTGGCAACGGCGTAAGCCCCTTCATCTACTTCCAATTCTGATCATGAACCCAAAAGCCAAAAAAGAAACCGTCGGCCATCGGCTAATTGTTAATTATCGTGGTGCATCGAGAAATGCTGCGAGTGTAATTCTTACGGTGTGGTTAGTTGGTATTGCAAGTTGGTTCGTTAGTGCAAATTCAGTTTATACCTCATCTTTGGCAATTGAACCAGGAATAAGTCGTGAAGTTTCAATATCGGTTTCTAAATTTGTAAAGGATTTTTCAGAGAGCGTCGGGGTGGGCTCAGTTGAAAATGTTATTGACCGAATAAGAAACCGAAATCGGGATGGAATTTCACTTGTTGAACAAACTATTGCGGCAGAGCAACAAGTTAACGAAACAATAGTTCCAGAGATTCCAGAACCAATTGCTGAGATTAGTCGACCAGGAGATGGATTGATATTGAATTCCATTCCAGTGCTGGATCAGAACGAATTATCGAGAGAAAATGTTGGCAGGACTGTCCGAGTTTTAGTAACGGGCGACTCGTTATCAACTTATCCTGGTCAAGAATTAGTTAAATTGATGGCTGGAAATGAGAATTTTGTAATTCGAATGGAGTGGGCAAATGGCTCTGGTCTAACAAAGCCAAATGTGTTGGATTGGGCACAATATGCCCGCGACTTAACAGCAAAATATCAACCTGACTTGGTAATTATCATCCTTGGTGGCAGCGATACAGTAAATATGGTCACCAATGGTGAATTAATCGAACGAACTTCAGATGCTTGGATTGATGAATATTCCAGACGAATTCAGCTTGTAACGGCTGAATTTCAAGCAAATAAGGTAACTAATGTAATTTGGGCTGGACCTCCCCCAGCTAGAGATAAGAATCGAAACTTAAGTTACACAAAAATAAATTCCAGCCTAACTGCTACCGCAGCAGCAATACCTGGACTTAAGCACCTAGACACTTTCACGCAGATACAACCCAAGTTAAGTGCTACCGTTGACGGGAAATCTGTTCTGCTTCGACAAGCCGATGGGGTGCACTGGACACGAGAGGCATCGCGCCTGATTGCAATTGAGTTGAATGAGATGTTGACCGTACTGCGGCCATAGCCGCTGGTTGATCGAATTCCCTCTCGCAGTAGCATTTGCCTTCAGCTCGGCGGTTTGGAGAGACTATGGCAAGCAATCGCGGTCGGCTACGACTAGTTAGTTATATGACCGACAGTCTTGGGCTATCACAGGCACCCAAAGACATTACTCAAAACGAAGACTTAGATGCAGCTGCGGCAGAGCAGATAAGCGCACTAAGAGCTGAAATAAATGAACTTAAAAAGCGTCGTGATCTTTATTCACTAAGCGAAGTTGAGATTGTTGCGCTCGCTGGTGAACACACCTTGGCAATAGTAAAAGCAACTAAAGATGCTGAACAGAAAACTTTGGCGGAGATTGAGAAGCGGCTGCATGAATCGCGCAAAGAGACAGAGCGTATGCGAAAAGACGCCGAGGCCAAGGTGCGCGATGCTGATGCATTAGCAACAAAGTTGGTCGCAGATGCCGAAGTTAAAAAGGCACAAATTGAACAGCAATCTGAGCGCATCAAAGTAGACACTGATAAGAAGGTGGCTACTGAACTTGAATCACTTCGCAAGGAAGTCGAGCAGCGAAAATATGCCACTGCTAAAGAAGCGGCTCAAATTATTGCCGAGGCTGAGCGCACTGCTCAACAAAAACTTGATGAAGTTCGGGCGAAGATTTCTGCTGAGTTGATGCGAGAGCGAACCAAGATTGAAAAAATTCGCCGAGAAGCAACCGCAGTAGCAAAGTCGCTGGAGGTTGGCTATTTATCGATCAGAGATCAAATTGATACAGCCAGAACCACCCTTGGCCAATACACCAGCGGACTTGAAGATCTGACTGAATTGTTGAGTGACAACGAAGAAGAACAGTAATTAGGCTGGATCGTAATCAAACAACTCAAATTCAAGCTTCGATCGCTGTTGGATCTTAAGTTTTTGATTTTCAGTTAATATCTCAGTGGCCTTTGGTCTGGCACCGCTTGAACTTTTCTTAGTCATTGGCATAAACTGCCAAATCTTAATTCCAACCTGAGATTCCAGAGCCAATACATCTTTCTCGAACTGCTCCATCTTTAAGTAAATATCGCAAATTTGCTTTCCGTTTGCAAAATAATATGGCGTATTAGGGGCAGGTTCAGCTAACAGTTCATCAATAATTTGTTCAATTGGTAAATTCCGACGTTGTTTACCTCGGTGTAACCAATAGGCCTGAGATATTAGTTGCTCGTATGGATGTCTAGTAATTGACACTTTGAGCGCGTTATTGAATTCAGATTCGCCAAAATTTATTTTGATTTCATCTGGTGTTATGTGGTTGTAGTAAAGCCGGTGGCCCTTGATGTGAAGTAAGTCTCGAACTTGTTGTCGTTTAGTTTTCAATTCTTCTGATATTACGCCAGATCGCTTAAGTCGATGAATTTGTTGAATCAATGAAACATAAGTTGCTTCTAGTTGTGGTTGTCTGGACCAATTGACTGGTAGATGGCCTTTTTGGTCTACCCGGATTAACTCATCCTCCAGCGAAATTGGGGTAATGATGTCTTCATTAGTTGCCGAAACCGATAGTGCAATCTCAAAACTTGTGCCTGCCACTTTTCGTGGCTTCAAAAACAACACATTTTGTTTCGCGAGAAAAAACATTTACCATCCTTTTGGACAACTGTATCGGGGAAGATCCAGAATCTGGCGTATCTCTAGTCACCCGTGCCCCTCTAGGATTGGGCACTTACGCCCCCATAGCTCAGGGGATAGAGCATCGGTTTCCTAAACCGTGCGCGCAGGTTCGAATCCTGCTGGGGGCACGCAACAAAGTGAAATTGTCTTATCGGGGATAAAAATTGCCGATTGAGTGTGGCCGATAGGCCAACCGCCAAAGCTGTCTCTACGATTACCCCTAGGTAACTAGAAGTTAAGCGATTAAGCCACGCACCGATCTAATGGAGGAAACTCAGATGTCGCAGGGTCAGATTAATACCCCAGATAAATCAATCGACTTGCCGGTAATTGAAGCGACTGAAGGACCAGCTGCACTCGACATCTCAAAATTACTTACCGGCACAAACCACATCACCTACGACAATGGTTTTGGCAATACTGCAACGACTCAATCAAAAATTACTTATCTTGACGGAGATGCTGGCATTCTTCGCTACCGCGGTTACCCAATTGAGCAGTTGGCGGAGAAATCATCATTCTTAGAGGTTTCCTATTTGCTGATTTATGGTGAACTGCCTACCGCAACACAGCTGGAAGCATTTACTGACAACATCCGAATGCACACCATGTTGCATGAAGATCTAAAGGGATTCTTCTCTGGCTTCCCTCGAGATGCGCATCCAATGCCAGTATTGGCATCAGCGGTCAATGCGCTTTCCACTTTCTACCAAGATTCACTTGATCCATTTGATAAAGAACAGGTAGAAATCTCTACCATTAGATTGCTGGCAAAAGTACCTACAATTGCCGCATATTCACTGCGTAAATCAATGGGGCAGCCATTCCCATACCCAGATAACAATCTCGATTATGTTTCAAATTTCCTTCAGATGACTTTCTCACTACCAGCGGAAAAGTATGAAGTAAATCCAGTTGTTGCAAAAGCATTAGATTTACTATTTATTCTGCATGCTGATCATGAGCAGAATTGCTCTACTTCAACCGTACGACTTATTGGATCATCACACGCAAACTTATTCGCCTCGGTCGCAGGTGGTATCTCAGCGCTGTTTGGACCACTCCATGGCGGTGCAAATCAAGCGGTGCTTGAGATGCTAGAAGAAATCAAAGCCTCTGGCGAGTCAGTTGAGAAGTTCATTGAGAAAGTTAAGTCCAAAGATTCAACTGCCAGATTGATGGGCTTTGGTCACCGGGTTTATAAGAATTATGATCCACGTGCCAAAATCATTAAGAATGCCGCAGATCAGGTGCTACGAGAGCTAGGTGTTAAGGACCCGCTACTAGATATTGCACTCGAACTTGAAGAGGCAGCGCTTAAGGATGATTATTTTGTGGAGCGCAAGCTTTATCCAAACGTTGACTTCTACACCGGCGTCATCTACAAAGCCATGGGATTCCCTACCAAGATGTTTACCGTACTATTTGCGCTGGGCCGACTTCCTGGCTGGATCTCCCAATGGCGCGAGATGATCGAGGACCCAACAACTCGAATTGGCCGACCACGGCAGATTTATGTTGGCTCAGTTGAACGCGATTATCTACCGCTAAATAAGCGCTAACCGATGAGTGTGATTTTCTAGACATCATTTTCAGTATTAATTCACCATCAATCGGCGTATCCTCCAATTAAACCGTGAGGGGTGAGTCAGATGAATCACTTCATTATTTCTTCTTTCAACTACCTCACGGTGGGTAACGTCCTTCGCGAATTTAATTCGCCGGAAGGGACGGATGATCACTATTCACTGCCCTAATGAATATTGATCTAACCCTCACAGGCGAGTGACATCAACTAGATGTCACTCGCTTTTATTTCTGGCAACAAAAAGCCAACTCTGGCACCACCAAGTGGTGATTGATCGATAATGACTGAGCCGGAATGTGAGTGCGCCATATCGCTGACAATTGATAGACCTAAGCCAGAGCCGGGTAAACCACGAGATTCGGGTGCACGCCAGAACCGTTCTAGCACTTGCGAGCGATACTCAGTTGGGATACCAGCACCAGCATCATCAACCAGCACCATGCCATCTCGAACTGTCACATTTATCTTGCTGCCTTCTGGGGAGAACTTCACGGCATTGCCGATCAAATTTGCAATTGCTCGCTCAATTAGCGCAGCTCTGCCTTGCACCATCGTAGGTTGCGCATCCAGCGTGATCTCTCGGCCGGATCTTCGACTAAATCGTTTAACTACGTTGTTAGCTAACTCAGCTAACTCAACTGTTGATTCTTGCGATACTTCGTGCAGCGTCGGCACTGGACTTGCCAATGCCACTAACTCTTCCACCAGCTGACTTAATTCAACTAACTCTTCGTTCATTGATCGCAGCATCTCGCCGCGCTGCTCAGCTGTGATGCCGCGATCAGTTGCCTCAGCCATCTCCATCAAGTCTAGATTGGCTCGCATCGAAGTGAGCGGGGTTCGCAATTCATGGGCCGCATCATCAACTAGTCGTTGCTGCTGTTCCCGACTTCGAGCTAGCGCCGTTACTAGTGATTGCAGTGATGCTGATAGCCGGGCAATTTCATCATTTCGGCCTTCAGTTGCTTCAGCTAAACCAGAGTCATCTAGTTTCTGAGTTTGTGCAATCTGTTCAGCTGCCGCCGTCAACTTCAATACAGGACGCAATGCACTTCCAACCACAACACTCGCAATGAGCGCCGTGATAAATGATGCCAAAACTGCCAGCGCGGCAATGCCTGCTGTTAACGTGTTAATGCTTGCTTGTAAATCATTAATGGGTCGCATAGCGCGAATGACCGCGCCATCCGTAAATGGAATAACTGCAACTCGCACCGTAATGTCATTGATGGTAGTAACTGTCTCAAACAACGGTTCGGTTGATGTGCCGAGAAGTTGATTAAATACCGCATCGCCTGGTGGCACTTGCTGAGTTACTGAACCTCGAGGCTCCACGGTACCTTCGACAAAGTAAACATCAACCAAAATATCTAAGGTCTGGGCGCTGAATTGGGTTCGAGATGACAACTCAAGAACTGTTGCTAACTCATTTTCTACATTGAAATCCAGCGCAGATCTAAGCTCGGCATCGACTTGTTCATACATGGTCCGGGCTGAAAGCAATCCACTTAATAGCGCAACAAGCAGCACCGCGACAGCGGTAACTGCGCCCGCAATTAAAGCGAGCCGCCTGCGCAGAGACACTAGTTACTCCTCAAGGCGAAGTACGTAACCAACGCCGCGAACGGTCTGAACCAATCTTGGTTCGCCACCTTCTTCTAGTTTTTTGCGGAGATAGCCAATATAAACATCTAGCCCGTTGCTCAAAGTTGGACTAGCCCAACCCCAAACTTTTTCAAGCAACATATCTCGCGGCACAACTTTGCCTGCATTTTTTGCTAATACTTCAAGTAGTGAGAATTCAGTACGAGTTAAATTGCAGTGTCTGCCGTTTCTGGTTGCCCGATATGCACCACAATCAACAATCAGATCTTCAATCTGATAAACCTCACCGCTTGGCACAATGCCAGCTGGTGCTGAGTCAATTTGAATCCGGCGGAGCAAGGCACGAACTCGTGCTAACAATTCTGGTAACGCAAAGGGCTTTGGTAAATAGTCGTCAGCGCCAGCATCCAGCCCAGCTACTCGATCAGAGATTTGAGTTCGGGCAGTGAGCACCAATATTGGTAGATCATCACCTTTAGCGCGGACCTGACGAACCACTTCTAGTCCATCTAAATCTGGCAGGCCCAGATCCAAAATCACTAAATCTGGTTTCTTGCCCCGCTCGCCATTAATGAACTGCAGTGCTTCGCGTGCGGTTGCCACCGCTTCGCACTCCATGCCATCAAACTTGATGGCCCGCACTACTGCATCTCGGATGGCTCGATCGTCGTCAACTACTAATACCGTCATGGCTAGATTCTGCCCTGTTTAGGTCAGATTTGCGGAACCAATCGGGGTAGTTTAAGAAAAACCCCATTTAAAGGGCTTTAAGCGCGCTAACTACCGCGGTCAACGATGCCTTGGCATCCCCAAATAGCAGCGTGGTCTTGGGGTCATAAAGCAGTTCATTCTCAATGCCAGCAAAGCCAGGGCGCATTGATCGCTTCAAGAAAATCACGTTTGCCGCATTCGCTACTTCCAGAATTGGCATGCCATATATCGGGGCCCCAGGACTGGTCTTCGCTGCTGGATTGACCACATCGTTGGCGCCAATTACTAAGGCAACATCGGTTTGTGCAAAAGTTGGATTAACTTCTTCCATCTCAGCCAACTGTTCGTACGGCACATTTGCTTCAGCAAGCAATACGTTCATATGTCCTGGCATTCGACCAGCAACTGGATGAATGCCGTATGCCACGTCTATCCCTTTCGCAGTTAGCAGATCTGCTAACTCTCGAACCGTGTGCTGAGCCTGCGCCACAGCTAAACCAAAGCCTGGCACAACTACCACGCGCTGCGCATAATTCAACAATATTGCAACATCTTCGGCTGAACCAGACTTAACTGGTCGAGCGTCAGCTTCGCTTGCCGCATCAATTGCTTTTGCCGTAAAAGCGCCAAACAAGATGCCAAAGATTGATCGACCCATGGCAGCTGCCATTAGGCGCGTCAGGATCGTGCCGGATGCGCCAACCAGTGTGCCAGCAACAATCAATAATGTTGCTTCCAGCACATAACCGCTTGCGGCGACAGTTAGACCAGTAAATGCATTTAGTAATGAAATAACAATCGGAACATCAGCACCACCAACTGGTAGCACAAACAAAACACCAAACAATAAGGAAAGCCCGCCCAATATCAATAATGGCATGGTGCCGCCGCTAGTAATTACCCAAGCGGAAACACCGATGATGCTGGCTAATGTTGCGGCGATAATGAATCTACCGCCTGGAAAAACTACTGGTCTGGTGGTCATTAATTCTTGTAGTTTTAAGAATGTGACAATAGAGCCAGAGAATGACACTGAACCTACAACCACGGTAAATATAGTTGCAATTAGCACTGCCAGCGAAGCAGTAGCGCCTAATTTCAAATACTCCACAATCGCAACTAGTGCAGCTGCACCACCACCAACACCATTAAAAAGAGCAACCAACTGCGGCATTTGCGTCATCTGAACTTTTCGTGCCGCCGGAACACCAACTAAGGTGCCGATGGCAATTGCACCCAAAATTAAACCTAAATTATTTAGCGGTAACCCATCAGGTGTATCGGCATAGAAAAATACAATTACCGTAGCTAAAAGCGCACCGCCGGCACCAATTAAATTGCCACGACGAGCGGTGCGAGGTGACGATAGTCCCTTTAGTGCGAGGATAAAGGCCACAGCTGCGATTAAGCCGAGCAGATCATAAATATCTCGGCTCATTTTTTCTTACCCTTGAACATTTCTAACATTCGATCAGTTACCACAAATCCGCCCACCATATTGATAGTTGCGAGCACGATGGCAATCAGCGATAGCGTTAGCTCAAGCGTGGTCTCAGAGTGATCCGCAACAATAATTGCACCAACCAAAATCACACCATGAATTGCATTAGCACCGCTCATTAGCGGTGTGTGAAGCGTGGTTGAAACTTTTGATACCACCTCAAAACCCACGAAAACTGCCAGCACGAAGATTGATACCAGCGCCATTAATTCGCTCACTTGTTTCCTCCTGGTATCCGAATCTCACCAGCATGAGTGACTGCTGCAGCAGCAATAATCTCATCCTCGAAATTCAGTTCAATGCTCTTTGTTTCTAAATTAAGCATCAGATTAAGCAGATTAATCACGTTTTTGGCATAAAGTTGAGAAGCATGGAATGGCAAACTACTTGGCACATCTTTTGCACCCCAAATTCGAACTCCGTTATTTTCGACAATCTCGCCTGGAATTGATCCTTCGACATTGCCACCAGATTCAGCAGCAAGATCAACAACAACAGATCCCGTCTTTAGTCCGGCCATCATCTCTTTGGTAATCAATCTTGGTGCCGGACGACCTGGCACTGCGGCAGTGGTAATCACTACATCTGATTTCGAAATATAAGGAGTAAGTAATTCTCGTTGTTTTGCTGCGCGCTCTTCGGTCATCTCGCGGGCATAGCCACCGCTACCTTCTAGTGCTTCTAGCTCTAATTCAATAAATGTTGCTCCCATGGAGATCACTTCATCTTTACTCGATGGTCTGACGTCATATGCCGATACCACTGCACCTAATCGCTTTGCCGTTGCAATTGCTTGTAGACCAGCAACGCCAGCACCAAGGACTAAGACCTGCGCTGGAGTAACAGTGCCAGCAGCTGTCATTAATAATGGGAAGAATCTCGGTGACAACTCAGCGCCAACTAAAGCGGCTTTGTAGCCAGCGCAAAGCGCTTGCGAAGTGAGCGCATCCATTGATTGTGCTCTTGAGATGCGCGGAATTAGCTCAAGTGAAAATGCAGTTACTTTTGCCGATGCGGCAGCGGAAATAATCTCGGTTGCCGAATTTACTGGTAGAAACGAGATCGTAACTGCGCCTGGTTTTAACCCACTTATCTGCGAAGCCGTTAACGGCTGCACACTGAGCACCACATCAGCAGTCTTAATTGATGAATTATCGCCAATTGTTGCACCAGCTGATTCGTAGGCTGAATCTGGAAAACCAGCTTTCTCGCCAGCGCCAGCTGCAACTGTAATAGCAATACCTTGTTTGACTAATTTACTAACTAAATCGGGAACAATTGCTACTCTGGCTTCACCAGGTTTGGTTTCAATTGGAACAGATATCAGCACTTGCTAACCGTATCGGAATTTCAGATTTACGATACTTTAAATACGGCCATAGGTGACATATGAGGTCTGCCGCCCACCAGCGAGCCAGATTGACTCCATCTTGACGCTTCGACCCGGCCGAGGTGCATGCCATGCCTTACCGCCGCCAGCATAAATGCCCACATGGAATACCCGGCCGTTGCTGGAGTGCCAGAACACCAGATCGCCCTTACGTAACTTCTCTTTACTAATCTTTTTCGCAGCATTTCTAATCGCACCCGATGAGCGTGGTAGCTCGATGCCCAATTTGCCAAAAACATATGCGGTGTAGCCGGAGCAATCAAACCCAGTCTTAGGTGAGGAACCGGCATATCGGTACGGAGTGCCTTTGAGTGCAGCTGCAGCCTTAACCAACTTCTCGCCTTTAGCTATCGCAACTCTCAATTGGCGATCGGCTTTTGCGACCGCACGAGCTCGATCATTAGCCGCTTGCTCTCTAATCTGCTCAGCGGTTGGGGTGATCTCATAGAGTGAGGGATCCAGCGAAATTCCCTCATCGGAGGCAGTTGCTGGCAGCACCGTTGCTGACATGGTCAGGGCAACGGCGAGTGCAATGAGGCTTTTTCGCATTGGCTTAGCCTACCAGAACCTGAAAATTACCTTAAGACAACTCAGGTGGCGACCAAAATTAAATCCCCCTACGGTGCCGCTATGGCCACCATTCATTGGTTTCGGCGGGATCTGCGCCTTTCCGACAATCCAAGCCTGTTAGCTGCGATCGCTGAGGCAGAAGCAAGTTCAGATCCCCGAGTGGTACCGCTATTCATTCTCGATCCAGATCAATTTGCGCAGCTTGGGGCAGTTCGTGGCGCTTATCTGGTTCGGAGCCTAAATGAGTTAGGTAAATCCTTGGATCGAAATTTACTAATTCGCCATGGCAAACCAGAAAAAGTGCTAACTGAAGTAATTGCGGCAACAAAAGCAACCAGCGTGCATTTAGCCGCCGACTATGAACCGGCGATCTTGGCACAAGATCTCAAATTTGAGAAACAGCTTTCCATCCCATTTGTTCGCACTGGCTCGCCATATGCAGTAGCTCCGACCAGAGTTACCAAAGATGATGGCACGCCATATCGAGTATTCACTCCGTTTTATAAGGCTTGGTTAAATCATGGTTGGCGGAAACCAGCACCGCGACCAACATTTACCAATTGGTGGATGTCCTTACCTTGTGAAGGTAGACCAGCGGAACCAGATATTGGTGAATTAACTTTGCCAACTGCCGGCGAATCAGCAGCGCTTGCTCGTTGGGAAACCTTTAGATCAACCACATTGACAAATTACGCCGAAGATAGAAATCGCGCTGATCTGGTAACTGGTACATCCAAAATGAGTGTGCCACTTCGATTTGGCGAGATCCATCCTCGAACAATTCTTGCTGACTTGACCGCAAAAGATGAGGTCTATCAAAAAGAAATCTGTTGGCGTGAGTTTTATGCTGATGTGCTTCACCATAATCCACACACGATTTCGGAAAACCTAAATAAGCAATACGACTTAATGCCATGGGAAACTGGCAAAGTTGCTGATGAAAACTTCACTGCATGGTGTTATGGCAAAACCGGCTTTCCATTTGTTGACGCTGGTATGCGCCAATTACTTGCGGAAGGTTGGATGCATAACCGAGTTCGCATGGTGGTGGCAAGTTTTCTAGTTAAAGATCTTCACATCGATTGGCGACGAGGTGCTAATTGGTTTATGCAATGGCTTGCGGATGGTGATATCGCTTCAAATCAGCATGGCTGGCAATGGACTGCGGGAAGCGGCACTGATGCCTCACCGTTTTATCGAGTGTTTAATCCAATCACCCAAGGCTTAAAGTTTGATCCAAACGGCGACTACATCCGTCGCTATATTCCAGAGTTATCACATTTGCCGGGTGAGTTGGCGCATGAGCCATGGAAAGCAATAGATGGCTATCAGCACGGCTACCCTGAGGCAATTGTTGATCATGCAGTTGAGCGAGTTCGGGCACTTGCCGACTATGAAAAAATCAAAAAGAACTAATCACCAATAATTACGGTCGATAAATCTGGATCTCGAGTCACTTTGCTAATTCCGCGCAGCGGTGCAATATCTGATTCAACTGGCATCTGGGAACCAGGCAAGCCAACTGCTGCTGCACCCCAAGCCATTGACTCTAATAATGCAGCTTCTAATCCTTGATCTAGTTTTGACAAAAATCCAGCAAGTGACGAATCGCCAGCACCAGAAGTGCTTCGTGGTTTAACTTTTGGTGCCGTGGCATAAAGCACATCTGTTGCCGAAACATAAACCGCACCTTGCGACCCCATTGAAACAATTACTGATTTGCAGCCCATTGCAATTACCTCTTTAGCAGCATCAATAATTTCACCAAGAGTTTTTAATTCACGCTTAACAATGTCTCTAAGCTCATGCACGTTTGGCTTAATCAAATCAACACCTGCTTTGCAAGCCAATAGAAGTGGTTCACCAGTGCAGTCAACTGCAGTTCGAGCACCGATTGATTTGCCACCTTCAACGGCCATAGCGTGAAAACCTTTATCAACTGTTGGCGGGAGCGAGCCGCAAGTAACCAGCCAATCAATTTCATCAGTTGCGGTAATTGCAAGTGCCACCAAACCGCGGCATTCACCAGGTGAAATAGGTGAGCCAAGTGAATTTATTTTGGTGGTATTTCCCGCCACATCAACTAATGTGACATTAACTCGGGAAGCGCCCTTAACTAGCAATGGCCTGGTATCTAGATCTTCCAACATTAATAAGTCCAAAATGTGCTGGCCTTCAGTTTGGCCAAGCGTTAATACTGCTCTGGAACGAAAACCATTTAGTGAAAGAGCACGCGCTACGTTCACACCTTTGCCACCAGCATCACATCTAGTTGCTAGCGGTCGAATCACACCGCCAAGGGAGAATTCACCAGCGGGCAACTCATACGTGTAATCCAGTGACGGATTTGGTGTGATGGTGACGATCATCCAGGGTTACCTTTCGTAGCAGCCTAAGCCTACGGGGCTAATCGCGATAACCGCCATGCATCTGCGCGATTTAGAACTGACCTGCCATAAAACCCTGGATCGGCTAACTCATACCGGAACCGGTCATGCAGCCGAGAGCGCTGCCCCTGCCAAAACTCAACATACTTTGGTCGAATCAGATAGCCGCCCCAAAATGGCGGCGTTGGGATCTGCGCTTGATCTGCAAATTGCTGCTCTAACTCAAGAAACTTCTGCTCAAGTTCTGCTCGTGAGTTAAGTCGAGCTGATTGTTCACTTGCCCAAGCACCAAGCTGCGAAGATCGAGCTCTAGTTGCGAAATATGCTGCAGCTTCACTCTCCGAGACGGCTTCAACATCTCCTACTAAATGAACTTGTCGATGTAGCGGCAACCACAAAAAAGTTGCAGCAATCTGCGGATTAGCAGCTAACTCTTGTGCTTTCTGACTATTGGTATTGGTGAAAAAAATGAAGCCGCGCTCATCAACCAATTTACAAAGCACCGTCCGCGTGCTTGGTGTAGCAGCAGTTGTCGCAGTCGCCACCAACATGGCATTAGGTTCAGGTAGCTCTGCCGAAATTGCATCGTTAAGCCAGGCTTGGAACTGCGCGTACGGTGTCGGCTGAAGTTGATCAGTATCCAACCCCGCAGCTTCATAGCTAACCCGCAGGTCGTTAAGCCAATTTGCGTCAGTCACGGGAGCATTCTGCTATCAACCAGGTGTTATCGCCTGATTGCAGGTAGGTTTGCCCCCTGAGTCAAGGAGATCAATGAGCAGCGAGATCAAAATCCCAACCGAATTACTACCAGCCGATGGTCGGTTTGGTGCGGGACCTAGCAAAGTGCGAGCAGAACAGATCGCGGCACTGCAAGCTGCCAGCAAAACAATTTTGGGAACCTCACACCGACAAAATGCAGTGAAAGCTCAAGTAGGCCGGGTGCGAGAGGGGCTGGCAAATCTTTATAACTTGCCAGCAGGTTATGAAGTGGTGCTCGGCAATGGAGGTTCAACTGCATTCTGGGACGCAGCAATATTTCAGTTGATTGAAGACAAAGCACAATTTTTATCTTTTGGTGAGTTTGGCGCCAAATTCGCATCGGGGGCAAAGGCTGCGCCGCACTTAAGTGAGCCAGAGATAATCAAAGCTGAACCTGGTGATGCACCAACATTTTCTCCAGCTGCTGGAATCGATACTTACTGCACGCCACACAATGAAACCTCAACTGGAGTTGCGATCGAAATCAAACGCCCAACCGATTCAGGACTGGTCGTGGTTGATGCAACTAGTGCAGCTGGTGGCTTAGCGGTCAATCCAACTGAATTTGATGTTTATTACTTTGCACCACAAAAATCATTTGGTTCAGATGGTGGCTTATGGTTGGCAATCATGTCTCCGGCAGCTATTGCTCGAATTGAGAAAATATCAAGCAGCGATCGCTGGACCCCAGCGTTCGTGGACTTAGCAATTGCGCTAGAAAACTCTCGGCTTAATCAAACCTATAACACACCAGCAGTTGCAACTATTGTGATGATGGCAGCTCAGTTGGATTGGATGAACGAGAATGGTGGTATCAATTGGTGCGCCGCTCGCACGCAAGAATCGGCAAATCAACTTTATTCATGGGCTGACGCAAACGAATTAACTACACCATTTGTTACTGATCCAGCAAAACGATCAAATGTAGTTGCCACTATTGATTTTGTTGACTCCATTGACGCGACTCAAATTACCAAAGCGCTTCGAGCAAATGGCATCTTAGATGTTGAGCCATACCGAAAACTTGGTCGAAATCAAATTAGAGTGGCGATGTTCCCAGCGGTTGAGCCAACTGATGTCAGCCAACTGACTAAGTCAATTGATTATGTGATCGGGCAGCTTTAAATCACCAATAGCGCATTAATTAGCGGGGCAGCAATTAGGGCGGCCAGCACAATTAACGTAATTAGCCGTCTAGTTCGAGCGTTCATCTTCGTATTCTAGGTGTGGTTAATTAAACTGCCACAATGAGTAATGACCCGCAAGAAGTTGATGGTTTTGTCGCAATCTTGATTTTTACTGGGCTATGGGTGATTGCCCTGCTAGCCCAATTAATTGGTTGGGTGAGTTGGCGCCAAGACGTATTGATTTACGGCGTAATTATTGGAATCTTGATTATTAGTTTTCTAGCTCATCGACGTTATCGTCGTCGCCAGCGCTAAGTCCTTGATCATAAGTATCGTCATAAACCAAATCAATTGTGGCAACTGGCTCCTCCACTGAATCAGTTTCACTGTGTGCGCCACAACCGAAATTCGCTGCGACAACTTTTCCGTCAGCTGGGGAAACTGCATTGGTGCAAGCACCAAATGCGGAACCAAGTGAACCAGCTAGCGGATTGAAATAACCACAACTAATGCATTTTCCTTGGGCAACTTTTGCCATGATTGCACTACCAGAGAATTCACCTGCAGACCAGCGTTCAGCCGCATACTCTCGACCAGTTGCCGACAACACTCTTTCTCGCCCTAAACCTAATGACCACCAGAATGGGCGAAGCGTTTCTTGTTCATCTAACAAATCACTTTCAGCAACATACCCAGGTGCTAGTGATGGATCGTTTGCTCGATAAGGCAGCTCATCGCCAATCCCCAAATCCCCGGCTTGCAATCGATCCGACCACGGCACCCAGGCAGGTGCAATTAGCGCATCATCAGTAGGCACCATCGCAACTTCATCAATTGTTAGATGCGATGCATCTAACCAAGAAAGCATGACTAACCAATTCCAATTCTGATAACCAGGCATCTTTGCTTCAAAAGTAACAATTGCAGTTCGCTCACTTGTTGGCTGAGTTGAAATGTGTTTTCCAACATGCGCAGCATCAGTTACTTCAGTTAACGCATCTCGAGCAACTTCTTGATCTATCTTGAAATCTAACTTAATTGGCTTACTTGGTTCAGTTATATAGGTAATGGGTTTTGCTGGCTCTAAAACTGGAGCAGGCTCACTAGTTACTGTTTCAATTATTTCCGGTGTAGTTTCAATCACCACAGCTTCAACTGCAGTTGCAGTTAATTCTTCTGGCACTTCTGACGCAACTTCAGCTGCCACCGGTTCAGTTTTTTTCGGTGTCAGCTTTACTTTGCGATTGCGATTTTTTAGTTTGCTCACGTTAGCTATCTAGATCATTAGCAACAGCGCGCAGCAATGCAGCAATCTTTGTTCCGTGATTGCCCTCTGGAAAACGACCGCGTCGCAGTCCAGCGTGTACGCCGTCAAGCAGTTTAATCAAATCTTCAATAATGATTGCCATGTCATCAGCTGGCTTGCGCTGTCCTTCAACCAGACTTGGCATCGGGTCAACAATTGAGACATTGAGCGCCTGTCGACCGCGGCGGCCATCGGCTACCCCGAACTCCAGCTTCATTCCAGGCTTAACCACTACCCCTACGGGTAGCGCATTGGTATGGACGAACACATCTTCGCCGTCGTCGGAAGTAATAAATCCGAAGCCGCGTTCATGGTCGTACCACTTAAGTCTGCCGGTAGGCACGCTATCTCCTTGAGGTTGGTTGCTGGGCTAAATCTAGCGTGAACTCAGCCAGCCGGTGAACCAATCCCGGAACTGCACTAATCCCTCAGGCAGCAGCACATCCGCCCCTGCCGCGACCAGATCTTCCGCCGAAGTAGGGCCAGTTGGCACCCCAACGGCCAACGCACTGGCAACTTTGGCGCCAGTCATATCCCCCGGATGATCTCCAACATAAACCTGCGCACCAAAACCTTTAAGCGCATGACCTTTTTCTTCCGCAAAAACTTCTGCCACTACATCTGCCTCGGGAATTTCAAATCCAGCAGCAGCAAGTGCTCCAACGGCAGTAATACCTTGCTTCGCGGTAACAACAACTACCCGCGCACCTACTTCTCGAATGGCAGCAACTGCATCATGCGCGCCTGGCAGTGGTTTAGTTTTTGGCACGCCATGGACCCGATAATGAGCTCGATATGCGGCAAGAAGTTCATCTGGATCAGCTTCTGGAATCAAGGTAGGCAGCACTAGCGGAAATGGCATCCCGATGGTGTCGCGAATCTGCTGTTCATCTACCTCATGGCCTCGTTCAACCACCACGGCCATCAATGACTCCACGATGGAATCTGCTGAATCCACCAGAGTCATATCTAGATCAAAACCTACTGTTAGCACTCGCGAATCTTATGCCCTGTAGATTAGGCAGAATGTCTAGTCAGGATATCGACGCTCGCGCCGCCCTAGTAAGTTCGCTTAGGGCGTTTTCAGACGATGCGGTAATGAAGTTATTGCATGAGCGACCTGATCTACTCCATCCAATTCCACCAGACTTTGAGCGACTTGCTGCACGAGCATTAGCGCCATCAAGTGTCTCGCGAGTATTAGATCGAATTAATCGAACCGCGCTACAAGTAATTGAAGTGCTAGCAGTCCTGCCAAAGCCAGTCAGCACAACTGAATTAGTGAAAGCAATGGGCGTAACTGGAAAAGCTGTTCCAATTAGTATCAAGCAGGCGCTAACCCATCTGCGAGCATTGGCATTAGTTTGGGGAGATGACAAATCGTTATTAACAACAGATTCGTTAGTTGATGTCATCGGACCATACCCTTGCGGTTTAGGTAGCAGCGCCAAAGAAAACATCGATTCATTAATTGCATCCAAACATCCAACTGAACTAGTTGAGTTAATTGCCAACGCACCAGATGATGCTAAATTTGTGATTGACAAACTTCTTTGGGGACCGCCGATTGGAAAAGTTGCAAACGCAACTAAATCCGTCACAGCTGAGAGCGCAAAAACTCCGATTGAATGGTTACTGGCACGTGGATTATTAATTCCAACTGGGCCCGAAAATATTATGCTGCCGCGCGAAGTTGCCCTTGCGCTGCGCGGAAATAAACTAATAAAAGAACTTGATCCAGGCGCACCCGAGGTTATTCCAGATAAAGCGGCAAAACTAAATCCAGATTCAGTTGGTGGTGAGGTCGCTTTCCGATTGGTTAAGCAGGTCGAACAACTTCTAGATGCTTGGTCCTTGCAACCACCACCGGTATTGAGAAGTGGCGGGTTAAGTGCGCGTGACTTAACTAAATCTGCGGAATTGCTTGATCTAGATGAAGCAGCAACCAGTTTGATCATTGAGTTAGCGCATGCGGCTGGTTTGCTCGCAACTGATTTTCATCAAGAGCCAAGTTGGGCACCAACAACCTCATACGACCTATGGCGAATAAAGGATGTCGCCACCAAATGGGAAAGTTTGATTCTGGCGTGGTGGAACAGCGCTCGAGCCATGTTCCTAATTGGAGAAAAAGATGAAAAAGGTGACCGAGTTAATGCCCTACAAGGCGGTTTAGATCGGCTTGGCATTCCCCTAATTGATCTGCGAACTCTAACGTTGGAAGCGATGCAGTTTGGTTCAACTAATGCTGAGCAGTTAGTTGATTGGGTACTTTGGCATCGACCAAGGCGCGACAAGAAGATGGTTCATAAAGTTGTGATCGCGACTCTGGCACAAGCAGAGCTGCTTGGTATTTCTGGTATGGGTCGAATTACTAAAGCTGGAACCGAGCTGCTGCATCATCAACAGATTGCAAATCATGTTGCAGAATATTTACCAACTCCAATTGATTACATCATGATTCAAGCCGATCTAACTGCAGTTGCGCCAGGTCCGCTGGTGGCGCAGCTAGATCGAGAGTTAGCAATGCTTGCCGAAATTGAGAGTCGTGGTGCAGCAACGGTTTATCGCTTCACTGAAGCCAGCATCAGACGTGGTCTGGATAATGGGAAATCTGCCGCCGGAATAAAGAATACGCTCGCTACCGCATCAAAGACTCCGCTGCCACAACCATTGGAATACTTAATCGAAGATACTGCGAGAAAGCATGGCGCAATTCGGTTGGGTGCAGCACCTGCTTATCTACGAAGCGATGACACCACGTTGCTGGACGCATTGATGCGAGATGCTCGAGTAACAGCGTTGATGCCGCAGCGAATTGCACCAACGGTGGTGGTTTTTCAAACTGATCCTGAAGATGCAGCGGCAGTTTTGAATCAAGCCGGCTACACCCCAACCTTGGAAGCTGCTGATGGATCAACTTTGGTCAGATCACGACCACCTAGAAGAGCCACGTTAGAGAATCACAGTAATCGACTGGAACATCCAACTGATGAAGTTCTAGCCGATGCAGTAAAGGCGCTGCGACAAGGGGATGCGGCTGCACCATCCGCTAGACCAAAGAATGCGGTACGACTCTCAACTACAGACACCGTGGCGGTATTGCGAAAAGCAGTTGAACAGAAACAAAAAGTTTGGATTGGCTATGCCAACGAATCTGGCCGCGAAGTGGAGCACGTGGTGCAACCTATTCGAATCAATGCTGGCAAGTTATCTGCATTCGATCAGCGCAGCGCCAAGGTTGGTGAATTCGCAATTGCTCGAATCACCATGATTGCGATTATGGGCGAGACAGCGTGACGTACTCGGTTTGATAACTGAGCAACATCTCTGAATCAACCTCAGCACCAAACCCAAACCCAGTTGGAAGTGCAATCTTGCCATCCGTCACCACAAATTCTTGAGTAATGTCACGATTCCAATAACGATTAGTTGCGCTGATATCGCCTGGCAAACTAAATCCTGGAAGTCCAGCTAGCGCGAGGTTTGCCGCTCGCCCGATTCCAGTTTCTAACATGCCGCCACACCAAACTGGAACGTTTAGTTTCTGACACTCATCGTGAATTCTTACTGCTTCCAAGTAACCACCAACTCGGCCGGGCTTGATATTGATAACGCTAGTTGCACCTAACTCAATTAAGTCTTTTGCGACTGCTGCTGAGGTAACTGATTCATCTAAGCAAACAGGTGTATTCATTACTTTCGCCAACTTAATGTGACCGGCAATATCGTGCTCGCTCATTGGCTGCTCAATTAGCAGTAAATTAAATTCATCCAATCGGACCAGATGTTCGATATCTGATGCTCGATATGCCTGATTTGCATCGACTTGAAGTTGCAGATCCGGAAACGCATCTCGGACTGCTTTAGTTGGTGCGATATCAAACTCAGGCTCAATCTTTAGTTTAACTCGGCTATATCCCTGTTCAACATACAGCGAAACCTCATCAAGTAAGGCGGTGGTTGATTCAGCAATTCCAATACTTACACCAACGGGAACTTCAGAGCGCTCCACTCTCAAATAATCAGCAAATGAGATTCCTTGCGACTTAAGCCAAGCATCTAGTAACGCCATCTCTACGGCAGCTTTCGCCATCCGATTACCCAATAGATCTTCAGTCAATTGTGCAAATTCTGTAGGTTCAATTTCAGATCCAAACAATCTTGGTGCAACAAATCTAGTAATAAAGTCCTGCGCCGCAACTACATACTCTTCGGAATAAAGCGGAATACTCATTGCAACGCACTCGCCATAACCAACTTCACCATCAGCCAGCACCTCAACTAACAGCACATCTCGTTGAGTCTGCGTGCCAAATGAAGTTCTAAATGGTCTAACTAGCGGCATTGCTAATCGACGTAACGTTATTTCCTGGATTTTCATATGGTTCCAATCAGATATTCATCAGCAGTTGAAATTCCCTTAATTTCACGAGTTCCATCTAGCGCGTTTGATAATGCATTTCGCATTTCTAATCTAAGTTCACGAGCCTGTTTTGGATCAAAATTCTTTATTGCGCCAATATCCTTCACGATTGGAACTCTAATTAAATCATCTGATATTGGTAATGGTTGGTGCGGTGCAGTCAATGCCCTAGGTTGATCTAATTGCCATTC
>JBMTAF010000012.1:0-21028 GCA_049428425.1 Candidatus Nanopelagicales bacterium | reverse complement strand
ATGTATGGTGTGCAGCTAACTGATAGCGCTTATGTAGTCGCATCAATGCGGATCATGACTCGAATGGGCAGTGCAGTTTTAGAACAAATGGGAACTACCGCAAACTTTGTTAAAGCCGTACATTCAGTTGGAGCACCACTGGCTCCAGGTGAAAAAGATGTGCCATGGCCATGTAATGACACCAAATACATCAGTCATTTTCCTGAAACTAGAGAGATCTGGTCTTATGGCTCAGGTTATGGTGGCAACTCGCTGCTTGGCAAGAAATGTTATTCACTTCGCATCGCCTCAGCGATTGGCCGAGATGAAGGTTGGCTGGCTGAACACATGTTGATTCTTAAGCTGACTTCACCACAAAATAAAGTTCACTTTGTTGCGGCAGCATTTCCATCTGCCTGCGGAAAAACAAACCTTGCCATGCTGGAACCAACTATTCCTGGTTGGAAAGCTGAAACATTGGGTGATGACATAGCCTGGATCAGATTTGGTGAAGATGGTCGGTTGTATGCAATGAATCCAGAAAATGGTTTCTTTGGCGTGGCACCAGGCACCGGTTGGGAGACTAATGCCAACGCGATGAAGACGCTTGAGTTAGGAAACAGCATCTTCACCAACGTTGCGTTAACTGACGATGGTGATGTTTGGTGGGAAGGAATGACCACAGCTCCACCAGCACACTTAACTGATTGGTTAGGTCGCAGTTGGACGCCAGAAAGCTCCGAGCCATCATCACATCCAAACTCTCGATTCTGCACACCAACTGAACAATGTCCATCAATCGCACCAGAATGGGATGATCCAGCAGGCGTTCCGTTATCTGCCATCATTTTTGGTGGCCGACGAGCCAGCACAGTTCCGCTAGTTATTGAATCTCACAATTGGCAACATGGTGTGTTTTTTGGTGCCACACTTTCATCCGAAACCACTGCTGCTGCAGAAGGAGAAGTTGGCCGAGTTCGCCGAGATCCCTTCGCCATGTTGCCGTTTTTTGGCTACCACATTGGCGACTATCTAAACCACTGGTTATCGCTGGGCAAGAAAGCAGATGCCACCAAGCTGCCCAAGATCTACTACGTCAACTGGTTCCGAAAATCAGACCAAGGCAAATTCCTTTGGCCCGGCTTTGGTGAGAACTCCCGCGTACTCAAATGGATTGTGCAGCGACTTGAGAATGAAGTTGCTGCGGTTGAAACCCCAATTGGAAATGCACCTCGCATTGAAGACCTGGATGTAACCGAGCTTGATGTAACCAATAGTGATTTAGCTGCGGCGCTGGCAGTGAATAGCAATGAGTGGAAACAGGAAGCAGAACTGATTGCTGATTGGTTCAACAACATCGGTGAAAAATTACCAAACGAGATGCGTGAAGAACTAACCGAGCTAAACCAGCGACTCTAGTCTTCCGAACAAGTTAAGTCATCGCTTGGAATGGTATTACTGCTGAAGAATTCGTTGATAACATCGGCCAAGCATTTGTTACCGTTAAACGCAATCGCATGTCCAGTGCCCGCATAAGTTATCAGTGGCGACTTTAATTCTTTCGCCACTTTAACTGCACCGTCATATGGCGTTGCGCTATCGCCAACCGATGCAATGATCAGAATCTGTTTGCCAGATTCATTAACCGGTCCGGGAACCTTGGCTGGTGGATCTGGAATGTTCTCATCATCAAACGCTAACCAACTCCATTCACACCCTTGCCGCTCAGAAACCCAGGAATACTCATCTGGTTTCGTGTATAGATAATCAACTAATGGTGCCGCTTTGGCGTACGCCGCATTGAACTTATCAATTTCCGCTTCAGTATCGAATTCGCGTGAATCAATATCCATACAATTTACGATATATAAAATTTCATTAATGTTAGATCGCTCTTTAGTTTCCGGGTCATATCCGTTGTAGACCAGACCGTAGTATTCAAAGATCCAGCTATCGTTTTCTTCAATCAAATCCTTTAAGCCACGGCGAAACTCTTCATATACCTGATCAATTTCAAAATAAGTCATCTGGAATAAGCCATCAAGAATTAGATTCGCGCTAGCCACGGTGGCATCTGGGTTGATGCTTGATTGCTGCACTCCCCAGTAACCTAATACTTTTCCTTCGTCCGCTGCAATTAATTTATCTTTAATCAGCTCTGCTACTTCCATCACCGAATCACCTAAGCAGTTATCGTCTTCAGCGCATTTAGCAAACAATCGTTCAATAGATTCGTTAAAACCTTTACCTTGTTGCAAGGCATCTTCGTCAGTATCTAGTCCAATTAACACTGGGCTATCCAGCATTATTTTGTCTACATTATTTGGATATGCTCGTAGATACTCCATCGCGAGGGTGGTGCCATAAGAAGAGCCAATAAAGTTAAGCGGCTGCTTGGTTAAAACCTCTCGCATTAATTCAATATCTTTAACCGTATTTGCCGTGGTCACAGTCCACCAGTAAGGATTTGCCTTAGCGCAATCTCGAACAAACTTTAAATAGCCAGATTCCAGTTCATCGGCCTCAGCCTTTGACTCAACATAAAGATCATATTTGTAATAACTTTCCAAATCTGCCTGATCATCGCATCTAACTGGTGATGAGAATCCCACTCCCCGCGGATCAAACCCAATTACAAAATAGTCCTCATCCAAGACCGTTGGGAAATCAATAGTTTGAATTGCTTCAATGCCAGATGCGCCAGGTCCGCCTGGGTTATAAAAGACTGCTGTTTTATTCGCATCGCCAATTCCCATCATGGCAATAGTTTTAATGCCAAGGGTAGTGTCATCATATGAAACCGGAACTTGAAGTTCAGTGCAAACTACTTCGGCTGGATCAAAACTTGGAGCGCGAAAGTCTTTTTTTAATAGATAATCTTCTGGACATATTTCCCAATTAACTTTTTGCGCGGCAAAATCAAATGACGAATCACTTTGTGAATTCGTGCTGCAGCCAACCAAGATTAATGACAACCCAATGAGCCCAGAAATGATTCGCAATTGGCACCCCCACCGCTAGTTATAGCGGTTAATCCTGACAACAGGTTGTAGGTGGCACCGGATGGCTGTTACACCAAAACGCAACGGTTCTTACTGGTGGTAGGTAGTGGATTTGAACCACTGAAGGCATAAGCCGGCGGATTTACAGTCCGCTCCCATTGGCCGCTCGGGCAACCTACCAAGGCGTCGAAGGCTACACGAGGGAGATTAGGCTGAATTCAAGCCCTAGGATGAGCGGACTATGTCCCGCACCCCACAACAAGAAGAGCGTTTTGGCGTCATCTCGGGCCTGATCTCCTACCTGATGTGGGGGCTGCTGCCGCTGTTCTGGCCGCTGCTTAAGCCAGCGACCGCATTTGAGATTTTGGGCCATCGGATAATCTGGAGTTTGATCTTTGTGCTGCTTTTAATGCAGTTAACGCATAGTTGGCCGGTAGTAAAAGCGACGATTCGGGACAGCAAAAAAGCCACCTTAGTTCTGATCGCAAGTTTCTTTGTGGTCTGCAATTGGGGTATTTACATCTGGGCAGTAAACGCCAATCACGTGGTAGAAACTTCACTTGGCTATTTCATTAATCCGCTGCTTTCAGTGTTACTGGGCATGTTATTTTTTGGTGAGCGACTTCGACCACTACAAAAATTAGCAGTTGTAATTGCTGCAATTGCCGTTATCGTGCTCAGCTTTGACTATGGCCGACTCCCGTGGATCGCACTGGGATTAGCAGCAACTTTTGGTATCTATGGCGGCTTGAAAAAGTCAATAAATCTGCCTGCCATACCTGGCCTGATGATGGAAACAGCACTGATTCTGCCTTTCACTATTGCGTACTTATATTGGTTCTATCAATCTTCCCCAGCAGTGCTGTTATCTTCAACTGGGTTATTTATTTTGGCAATTATCTCCGGTCCATTAACCGCGCTGCCGCTGCTGTTTTTTGGCAATGCCACCACTCGGGTACCACTAACTTGGTTGGGCATCATGCAATATCTAGCTCCAACTTTGCAATTCATTATCGGAGTTTGGGTATTCAATGAGGAAATTGGAACGCTAAGAATTATTGGCTTTTTGATTGTTTGGAGTGCGCTGGTGATATTTTCAATTGACGCATGGCGAAACAATCGAGCTAAGCAGAGCGCGCAATAACCGCATCGCAGAGCGCAACTAAAGTCTGCTTTGTTGCCGGGTTTGATAAATCTTTAACCGCTGATTTAGCTCGCTCCGCCCAACTATGCGCAACTGACTTTGCTTCTAGCAGTGCGTCATGAGATCTAATCAAACTAAGCACTTGCGGCAGTTGATCCAGCGGAACTTGATTTGCCAGCAATTCAATCAGCGGCGCATCAACATCTTGGTTCGCCCGCTGAATTAGCAGCGTAGTTAAGGTGGGAACTCCTTCAAGCAAATCAGTTCCTGGGGTCTTGCCGGAATCCACCGAATCGCTAGTTAAATCAATAATGTCATCAGCTAATTGGAATGCAATTCCAATTGCTTCACCATATTCCCGCATCGAGCTGATCTCAGCTGTGTTAGCACCAGCAAATTCCGCGCCAAATTGAGCTGCGGTAGCAATTAGTGAGCCAGTCTTTTCTGCCAAAACATGGAGGTGGTGTTCTACTGGATCTACTCCCGCTGCCGGCCCTACTGTCTCTAATAACTGACCAGTCACCAGACGTTCAAAAGTTTGCGCCTGCAATCTAACTGCTGCCGGGCCAAGATCAGCTACCAACTCTGATGCTCGGGCGAATAGAAAATCGCCGGCCAGAATTGCAGCTGCATTACCAAACCGGTCGTTCGCTGATTGCGTGCCACGACGAAGCGGTGCTTCATCCATGACGTCATCGTGATACAGGGTGGCTAGATGAGTTAACTCAATTACCACAGCAGCTTTAATCACTTCACTTCTAGTGGCATCACCTAACGTGCTAGCCAAGATGGTAATTAACGGCCGAAATCTTTTTCCACCAGCATTTACTAAATGAGTAGTCATCTCATTAATAAACGGCGTCTCCGATTGACAGGTCTTACCGAGCAACGCTTCAGCCGCTGCCAGTTGGTTAGCAACTAACTCTTCAAGTTCGGGTGAGATTAGGTCCGCTGGCATTGCTGCCGGATTGAAATTAACCATTACCGAATAAACACTGGTGCTTGGGAAATCAGATCAAGCAATGGTTGCGGATACAGACCCAAGATCAATGTAATTAACACTGAAATCACTAGGGCAATAACCGTGAAATTACTTGGAATTGCCACTGCTACCTCATCAGATTCTGCAGTTCTGAAATACATCAACACCACAATACGAAGGTAGAAGACAACAGCGATCGCGCTTGCCAAGACTGCCAATAAAACTATCGGGGTTTGTCCGGCCTGCACTGCTGCGGCAAAAACCGAGAATTTGGCAATAAAGCCAGAGGTGATTGGAAAACCAGCTAGCGCGAGCAATAAGAAAGTCATTGTTAGTGCAGTGAGCGGTGATTTAGTCGCTAGCCCGCGCCACGCGTCAATTCCACTTGCTTCACCTGATGCATCTCGGATTAACGAAACCAACAAGAACACGGCCAGGGTGGTGAACGCATATGCTGCCAAATAAAAGATTACCGAAACGATGCCAGCATTAGTTCCAGCCAAGATACCAACCAAGACAAATCCTGCATGCGCCACTGATGAGTAAGCCAGCATTCGCTTAACATCAGTTTGAACTAATGCGGCAAAGACGCCAACAAACATGGTAATTAACGTGATGCTCCAAAGAATTGGTCGCCAATCCCAAATAACTGAACCAAATGCTGAATAAAGCAATCGCATCATCGCGCCAAATGCCGCAACTTTTACGCCGGCTGCCATGAATGCAGTTAATGTTGTTGGTGCGCCCTGATAGACATCTGGGGTCCACTGATGAAATGGTGCTGAACCCACTTTAAACAACATGCCAACCATGATCAAAATAATTCCAGTGACCAATAGGGTCGCAGTTTGTGGTCGAGCTGGGATGGCAAAGGCAATATCATCAAAATTTATTCCAGCAGTTGCACCATAAACTAATGCTGCTCCAAACAAGAAAAATGCCGATGAGTAAGCGCCAAGCACAAAATACTTGAGCGCCGCTTCTTGGGAAAGCAATCTTCGTCGTCGGGCCATACCGGCCATGAGGTACAGCGGTAATGACATAACTTCAAGCGCAATAAACATAGTCAATAAATCGTTGGCAACAACAAACAACTGCATACCACCGACAGCAAACAAGAATAACGTCCAAATTTCAGTTGAGTACCAGCCGGCTGAAGTAAATGCTCGCTCATCAGCACTTCCCGGAATTGCAGATGCTCGAGCCGCAAACGCATCGCCAGATGGATCAACTTTGTTCTCCGCTAATCCAGCGGCACCAATTAATGCAACTAACGCAATTATTATTTGCAGAATTACGCCAGGACCATCTACTGCCACTGCTTCACCGGCAGTTAATGTCTCAGTGCCCAGCAACATTACGCCCAGGACAAATGAGGCAAGCAGCGCACCAAAAACTAAGGCGAGCTGAAGCGGTCGCCGAGCTGATCTAGGCGCAAACGTTTCAATCAACATCGAGAAGACACCAGCTGCCAGCAAAATAGTAAATGGCGAAATTGCAAACCAATCAATCGATGGTTGTAGGAAAACCTCAGTTGGAAGCAACATCAGTTATCTCCTTGGGTTAACGATTGTGGGTCGATCTGATTCACCTGTTGCATTACCTTTTCCGATGTTGGGTTTAGTAAGTCAAATGCTGGTTGGGGCACAAAACCAAGCGCAATAGTCAGTGCAACGATTGGTGATAGCGCAACCACTTCCCGACCAGAGATCTCTTTAATACCAGTTACCGACTCGGATGGATGTCCGGTCATGGTTCGCTGATACAACCAAAGTGCGTAAACCGCGGCTACCACGATGCCCAAGGTCGCAACTGCGGCCAAAACTGGATAGCGAGTAAATGTGCCAAGCAGTACGGTGAATTCAGCAATAAAGCTTGCTAACCCAGGCAGCGCAACTGACGAAAGAGCACCAAACAAAATAAACCCAGCGAGCAGCGGAGTGGTTTGGAAAGCACCAGCGTGGTCATCAATCTTGCTACTTCCAGTGCGCTGCATTAAATAGCCAGCAGCTAGGAATAGTGCAGCAGTTGATAGACCATGCGAGAGCATGTAGAACATAGCGCCAGAGATACCTTGCGTAGTAAAGGCAAAAATACCCAGCACAATAAAACCAAAGTGAGAAATCGACACATAAGCAAGCAAGCGCTTTATGTCTTTAGCGCCAATAGCCATAATCGCACCGTAGAAAATGCTTAGCGCCGCCAAAGTCAGCGCAACTGGTGCTAACTCAACTGATGCATCTGGAAACATCGGTAATAGGAATCTAAGCATGCCATAAGTGCCAACTTTGTCCAGGATGCCAATTAGTAGCACGGCGACTGCCGGATTGGCAGCGCCAGCGGCATCTGGTAACCATGAGTGCAGCGGCACTAATGGTGCTTTAATCGCAAATGCGAAGAAGAAAGCAACAAATAGCCAACGCTGCGTCTCGATATCAAGCCCAAGACTTGCTAAATACTCTAAGTTAAATGAGCCAAATCCAGTTATCCGAATGCTTTGCACCCAAACCGTAATTACGCCAGCGAGCAGCACTAAGCCACCAACCAGTGAGAAGATCAAGAACTTAACCGCTGCTTTGCGTCGATCTTGATTTCCATAGCGGCCAATTAAGAAATACATTGGGATTAGCATCACTTCAAAGAAGACGTAGAACATAAACAAATCAGTTGCCACAAAAACACCAGTAACAATTGATTGCAGGAGCAGCACTAGCGCAAAGAATTTGCCGGCAGCATCATCGGCAACATCTTTCCAAGCAGCCAACATAACCACTGGCACCAAAATTGAAACTAGCCCCAGCATGACCAAGCCAAGTCCGTCTACGCCAACTGACCAACTTACGCCAAATGCGGCAATCCAGTCATAGTTTTCAGTTAACTGGAATTTATCATCGGTGCCTATTTCAAACTGCAACCCCGCTAAGACAAACAAAGCAAAGGTAAGTGCTGAGAAAAACAACGCAACCGATTTGGTTCTAGCTGCACCTAGCGCGGCTGGAATCGCAAAAACTAATAGCGAGCCCAGCAGCGGCAGCAAGATTAATGCTGACAGATAAGGCAAATTAGTCATGAATTACAGCCTCACAATCGCAGCTAGTAGCAGCATTAATCCCACACCAAGCAGCATGGCAAGCGCATAATTTCTGGTGTATCCAGTCTGGGTAGCTCGTACTATGTTGCTCAACCCCAGCGTAAGTCTCGAAATAAATCTGACCGCACCTTCAACTACTGAGTTGTCAACCGCAGCGGTTCCACTAACAACTTTCTGGCCACCGCGCATAAACACTGCTTCATTTATCGCATCACCATATAGATCTTTTCGAGCTGCCGTAGTGAAGATTGATACTTTTGTTGGGGCAACTCGAGCAGCTTCGTTGAGATACAACTTGACAGCGATGGCAACACCTGCTGCAACTGTGGTTAACGTAATTGCAATCAATACTGGAATAGCAATCGGTGGCTCTGGTGATTCGTATCCAGTAACTGGCGCTAACCAAGACTTAAGCGAATCGTTAAACGTAAGTAGATAGCCACTTGCAACTGAGCCAACTGCTAACAGAACCATGGGAATTGTCATAGTTAGCGGGGATTCGTGTGGATGAGCATCATCTTCCCAGCGCTTATTTGAGAAGAAGGTCATCAAAATCAATCTGGACATATAAAACGCAGTAATGCCAGCACCAAGCAGCGTCGCTACGCCAGCAATAATGCTGCGATCAAATGCTGCTTCGATAATTAAGTCTTTAGAGTAGAAACCAGCAAACGGCGGAATACCCAAAATTGCGAGATAGCCAACAAAGAAAGTGGCAAAAGTAATCAGCATTACTTTTCGAAGCGCACCATACTTTCGCATATCCACTTCATCATTCATGGCATGCATTACTGAACCTGCACCCAAGAACATGCCCGCTTTAAAGAAGCCATGAGTTAGTAAGTGCATGATGGCATAGACGTAACCAATCGGACCAAGGCCGGCAGCAAGCACCATATAACCAATCTGACTCATGGTTGAAGCAGCAAGTGCTTTCTTGATGTCGTCTTTGGCCATACCGATGATTGCACCAGCTAGTAATGTCACGACGCCAACCACGATCACCGCATTCTGCGCCGCGACCGATAGGTCATAAATTGCACTTGATCGAACAATTAGGTAAACCCCAGCAGTAACCATGGTTGCGGCGTGAATCAGCGCCGATACTGGAGTTGGACCTTCCATCGCATCAAGCAACCAACTTTGTAGTGGCACCTGCGCACTCTTACCAGCTGCGCCAACAAGTAAGAAAAGTCCAATTAGAAACAGCACGGTGGCAGAACCTTGTTCAGCACTGTCATTTATGCCAGCAAATGTCACGGTATGGAAAGCCAAGAACATCAGCATCACGGCTAGCGATAACCCAACATCGCCCACTCGGTTAACCACAAATGCTTTCTTAGCTGCCGCTGCCGCAGATGGCTTGTGTTGGTAGTAACCGATTAATAGATATGAGGCTAAGCCCACACCTTCCCAGCCAACATATAGCAGCAAATAGTTATCAGCTAGCACCAACAGCAACATAGCTGCTACGAACAAGTTCAGATAGCCAAAGAATCGCCGCTTACCTGGATCGTGATCCATATAGCCAAGCGAATAAATATGAATTAAAGATCCAACACCAGTAATTAATAGCACAAAACTCATCGAAAGTGGATCTAACTGAAAACCAAATGGAACTTGCAGCGAACCAATGTTGATCCACTCAAATAGCACTAAATTCTGACTACGCGATTCCGCCGGTAGTGCTAGCAACTCCAGCCAAAGCATTACGGCAAAACCAAAACTGGCAACTGGCATTAAAACCGCAAGGTAAGGACCGAAACTATTGGTTCGATTTCCACCTAACAGCAAAATAATTGCGCCAAGCAGCGGCAGCGCTATCAATAGCCAGAGGTTGGCGAATAATCCAGTTGCTACCTGTGATGTAGTAACTGGGCTAACTGCCTCTAGCAGGGTTGGGTATCGCACAGATCTCCTTGGTTATGCCCGCAACAAATTCGCTTCGTCGATCGAAGCGGTTTTTCTGGTTCGGAAAATTGCCATGATGATGGCTAGACCAATCACAACTTCAGCCGCAGCAACCACCATCACAAAGAATGCCACTACTTGTCCATCAAAATTGCCATTTGCTCTAGCAAACGCGACGAAAGCTAAATTCGCGGCATTTAGCATCAACTCAATCGACATAAACATCACAATGGCATTTCGTCTTACCAAAACACCAACTGCGCCAATGGTAAACAGGATCGCTGCCAAGATTACATAATTAGTTACGTCCATCTTGACCTCCTTCAATTACCACATTGCCTTCCGTCAAATCAGCAACTTGTTGCGTACCTGATTGATCTGGCTCGCGCACCGAACCTCGAGCTTGCAGTGGAGCTGGAACTGAAGATGGCGCAATAGATCCATCTGGCAATAGTGCTGGCGTATCAACTGCATTGTGTCGCGCATAAACACCCGATGGTGGCAATGGACCTGGATGTTTGCCAGTAAGGGCGTAATCAGCGAATCGAGCCTGCTGCTGTGCTCGCTGACTCAACTTCGGTGTAATTCGTTCCCGATGCGCCAAGACCATTGCACCAACTGCCGCAGTTACTAACAATGCGGCAGTAACTTCTAGAGCTAGTACATATTTGCCGAACATTAAATTTGCAATTGCTTGCACATTGCCGCCAGCAAATGTGGCATCTAACGAATTTCCACTTGGAATTAGCGCACTGCCAATGCTGCTTGTTAATAGCAATCCAAGTCCTACCGCAATTGCAATTGCAGCTGCCCGCTGTCCTCGAAGTGTTTCAGTTAGCGAATCTGACGAATCCACGCCAACAATCATCAACACGAACAAGAACAACATCATTACGGCACCGGTATACACAATTATCTGGACCATCCCTAAGAATGGCGCAGACAGTTGCAGATACAACACAGCCAAATTAATCATGGTTAACGCAACAAAAAGTGCCGAGTGAACTGCTCGCTTGGACAACAGCATGCCAAGTGCGCCAGCTACTGAAAGCGTTGCGCAAACAGCGAAAACTAAGCTCATGCTTGCTCGCTCTCGGTTAATTGTTCTGGCGTGGCGCCAGTAACTTTGCCGCTGTAATAATCGCGATCACTCATTCCAGCCACCATCTGATGCGGTGGCTGCGCCATGCCTGGTAACAGCGGTGCTAACAAATCCTGCTTTTCATAAATCAACTTAGCTCGGCTGTCATCGGCTAACTCATATTCATTAGTCATAGTTAGAGCGCGGGTTGGACAGGCTTCAATGCATAAGCCGCAAAGAATGCATCGAAGATAGTTAATTTGATAGACCTTGCCGTATCGCTCACCGGGAGAAAACCGAGCTTCATCGGTGTTATCGGCACCTTCGACATAAATTGCATCTGCCGGGCAGGCCCAAGCACACAATTCACAACCGATGCATTTTTCTAAGCCATCCGGATAGCGATTTAGTTGGTGTCTGCCATGGAAGCGTGGCTTAGGTGGATAAATATGTTTTTCTTCCGGATATTGCTCGGTGATTGGCTTTCGAAACATCATCGAGAAAGTAAGCCAAAATCCTCTTACCGCTTGTGGGAGTCTAGCCATCACTACCTCGCTTAGGTTCAATTGCAGATCGCAAATTACCAGTTCGAGCTGCACTCATTGGCGGAACTGGAAAACTTGATGCTGGTGCTTCAGTTTCAGCAATTGGTTTTTTCGACTTTCTAAATTCCATAATTAGCGAAATTAACAGCAGCGCAGCAACTGGAATTGCCACCCAAGTTAATGCTCGAGAATTAGAGATCAAGTCTTCCGAAATTGCGACTCGAGCCCCAGCGACCACAAATACCCAACCAAGTGCGACTGGAATTAATACTTTCCAACCAAAGTCCATGAATTGGTCGTATCGCAATCGTGGCAAGGTGCCTCGCAGCCAAATGAAGATAAAGAGAAATGCCAAGACCTTGCCAAAGAACCAAACAATTGGCAGCCAACCTTCATTTGCTCCTGGAATTTCCGAGAACGGATATGGTGCTCGCCAGCCGCCCAAAAACAGCGTAGTTGCTAATGCGGATACAGTCACCATATTCACATACTCAGCTAAGAAGAAGAGCGCGAATTTCAAGGATGAATATTCAGTATGGAAACCACCAACCAATTCACCTTCTGCTTCTGGTAGATCAAATGGCGCTCGGTTAGTTTCGCCAACCATTGAGGTGGTGTAAATAATGAAAGACGGCAGTAACAAAACCGCATACCAAATTCGCTCCTGCGCGGTCACAATCTCAGATGTTGACATTGAGCCGGCATAAAGAAATACCGCGACGAAAGACAATCCCATGGCAATTTCATACGAAACCATCTGAGCTGAAGAGCGCAGTCCGCCCAGCAGTGAATAGGTTGAGCCCGATGCCCAGCCGGCTAACACAATGCCGTAAATACCAATTGAAGTAACGGCAAGCACATAAAGCACGGAGACCGAGAAGTCAGTTAGTTGCAATGGGGTTTGGTAACCAAAAATTGAGACCATCGGGCCAAATGGAATTACCGCCATTGCCATGAATGCTGTGGTGACTGAAATTACTGGCGCAAGCAAGAACACAACTTTAGATGCATTCTTCGGAATGATGTCTTCCTTTAGCGCCAACTTGAGGCCATCCATCAAGCTTTGCAACAAGCCAAATGGACCTACTCGATTTGGACCTAATCGAAACTGCATTCGGGCAACCACTCGACGCTCAGCCCAGATACTAAACAGCACCAGCAGCACCAAAATTACGAATACACCTAACACCTTGATGGTAACTAGCCACCATGGATCTAAACCAAAATCATTCAATGTTGGATCGAGTTTAGCCAGCATAGCTACCACCATCACTCACCGAAATTGAATCACCCAACGTGCAGCTGAGATTTACTAATGGTGTTGAACCGTCACTGTTTAATGGCACCCATATAGTTTCGGCAGCAACATCGGCAATCTCAACTGGCAGCACCATTTTGCCAGCATTGCTAGCTATCACGATTAGATTTCCATCTACCAAGTTGTGAGCACTTGCCGTAGTTGCACTAACTTTTGCAACTGCCTCACGAGCAGTTGCCGCCAGATGTGGTTCACCTTTTTGCAAACTACCATTATCAATAAGTTGTCTAAGTCCAGCTAAAACCAAACCAGTTCTGCCTGCTGCCGAAACTAACTTCATTTCTTTGCCAGTAGGTTCTGACTTTAGCCCAGTAAGTGACTTATGCAGGGCTGCTGGCTTTGCTTGATCAGTAAAAGTCACACCAAGTTTTTCGGCAATCAAGTGCAAAACTCTGGCGTCGGTAAGTGAAAGTGATTCATGCATCGCGGCAGCAAATGATCGCTCGCGACCTTCCCAATTAACAAAAGTTCCTTCACGCTCGGTAATGACACCAACTGGTAGCACCACATCGGCATACTCGGTTACTGATGAATAGTGTGGCTCTAGTGAAACTACAAAAGTTTTCTCGAGTGCGGATTTAAATTCCTGATGATAAGCAACATCCAGCACATCTACGCCACCAATAACAAACGCATCTAATTTGTTCGAGTTTGCGGCAGTAATCATCTGGCTTTGATCTAACCCGGCATCACTTGGAAGTGAGGCAACGCCCCACTCAGCCGCGACTTCAGCTCGATCTGCTGCGTCTGATACCAGTTTGCCGCCTGGCAGCAGCTGTGGCAATAGGCCCGCTTCAACTGCGCCGCGATCGCCGGCACGTCTTGGCACCCAAGCTAATTTAGCGCCAGTTTGTTTAGCTAATTCAATCACTGAACTGAAAAGTCCCGCACTTGCTGCAGCACGTTCACCAACCAAGATGATTGCGTTCTTGCCAGAAATCTTCTCAGCTAAGGCTTTAACTTCACTTGCTTCGCTACCGGGCTTTGCCAATATTACTGTGGCATTAAGTTTGCGATGTCCGTCGATTGCTGCGTGATCTATCGCAATTACTTGCAATTTATTTCGACGAACTGCTTTTCGAAGTCGCAACTGAACAATTGGTGATTCATTCTCTGGTTCGAATGCCACCAACACCACAACGTCTGCGGTTTCTAGATCTCGGTAAGTGACATTCATTCTGGTACCAGCAATATAGTTCGCCAGAAAATCTGCCTCTTCAGTAGAGGCGTAACGATTTCTAAAATCAATATTGTTTGTTCCTAATACTGCGCGTGCAAATCTGGAATATGCGTAGGCATCTTCTTGAGGTAACCGGCCACCAGTAAGAACACCGGTTCGCTTATTTGCCAGTCCTGCCGCAGCAACTTCAATTGCTTCTGGCCAAGATGCTGCTCGAAGTTCACCATTTTCTCGAATTAGTGGTGTTGCAATTCGATCAACTGTGGTGTGGGTAAATGCGAATCTACCTTTGTCGCAATTCCATTCCTCATTTACTTCAGGATCATTTGCAGCTAGCCGCCGCATAATTTTGCCGCGTCTAACGTCAGTTCTAGTCGAACAACCAGACGCGCAATGCTCACAGATAGTGTTATGAGAAATAAGATCAAATGGTCTTGATCGGAAACGATAGGTCGCACTAGTTAATGCGCCTACTGGACAGATCTGAATGGTGTTACCACCAAAATAAGATTCAAACGGACGATCATCTGCCGTACCCACTTGCTGTCGAGCGCCACGCTCTAGTAGCTCAAGCGTTGGATCGCCAGCGATTTCGTCCGCAAATCTGGTGCAGCGAGCACAAGAGACGCAGCGCTCACGATCTAACAAAATCTCCGAGTTGATATTTATTGGTTTCTCAAATAACCGCTTAGTACCTTCTTCGAATCTTGAATCAGCGCGACCATTAGTCATCGCTTGGTTCTGCAGCGGGCATTCGCCACCCTTATCGCATACTGGGCAATCCAATGGATGATTTAGCAGTAAGAACTCCATCACGCCTTCTTGTGCTTTTGCTGCAACTTCTGAAGACTGCTGAGTTCTAACAATCATGCCGTCAGTAAGCGGAATTGCACAAGATGGTTGTGGCTTAGGCATGCCTTCAATTTCAACCAAGCACATTCGACAAGCAGCAACAGGTTCCAAAGATGGGTGATCACAGAAACGTGGAATCTGCACACCTAGTTGTTCAGCCGCGCGGATAATCAGTGTGCCTTTGGGAACTCGAACTTCTACGCCATCAATGTTGGCAGTAATCAACTCAACTTGATTATTTGTGCTGGAGTTAGCAGTAACGGTCATTTTGCACCTACTAACTTAGTCTCAAATTCCTCGCGGAAATACTTAAGCGCTGCTGGAATTGGCGTTGCCGCAGCATCACCTAAGGCGCAGAAACTTCTACCAGAGATTTGAGCCGAGATATCAACCAACAAATCCAGATCAGAAATCTCGCCTTTGCCTTTTTCTAAACGCTTCAAAATGTCAACCATGAAATAAGTGCCTTCACGACATGGGGTGCACTTACCGCAAGATTCGTGTTTATAAAACTCAATCCAACGAACTACCGCTTGGGTCACACTGCGCGAAGTGTCAAACACCATTGGTGTACCAGTGCCAAGCATGGTGCCATGAGCTGCCATATCTTCATAAGTTAGCGGCACATCAAGATGTTCTGGCGTTAGCAATGGCACTGATGATCCGCCCGGCACAAAGAACTTAACTGGTCGATCGCTAACCATGCCACCGGCATAATCAATCAACTCGCGCATGGTTATGCCAAGAGGTGCTTCAAAAATACCTGGTCGTTTCACATCGCCAGAAACTGCAAACAATTTAATTCCTGGTGACTTCTCGGTACCAAATGACTTGTACCAAGCCGCACCATTATTAATAATTGCTGGCACCGAAGCGATGGTCTCCACGTTGTTAACTACCGTCGGTGACGCATATAGGCCAGCCACAGCTGGGAATGGTGGCTTTAGTCTGGGTTGACCACGGCGGCCTTCCAGTGAATCTAATAGTGCGGTTTCTTCGCCACAGATATAAGCGCCGGCACCGGAATGCACGACAACTTCAAGATCAAAACCTGAACCCAAAATGTTCTTGCCAAGCAACTTTGCTTCATAAGCCGCAGCTACAGCTTGTCGCACTCGTCTAATTGGATGAGGCGTTTCACCGCGAATATAAATAAACGCGTGATTTGCTCTAATTGCATATGACGCAATGATCACACCTTCAACTAATGAATGTGGATTAGCCATCATTAGCGGAATGTCTTTGCAAGCACCTGGTTCAGACTCGTCTGCGTTAACAACTAAATAATGTGGTTTGCCATCACCTTGAGGAACAAATCCCCATTTCATTCCAGTTGGGAAACCTGCACCACCACGTCCGCGAAGTCCAGACTCTTTAACTTCAGCGATGACGCCATCGGCACCTAGCTCAAATGCTTTTTTGACTGCGCTATATCCGCCATGTCGCTGATAGCCAGTAAGCGTGTGTGAATCAGCTTCATCCCAATGCGCAGTTAGATTTGGTACTAATCTAGTCATTAGTTACCTGCCTGTTTCGCAGCTTTTAAGCCAGCCAACATTGCTTCATCAATTGCGGGTTCATCAACTAATCCATCATCAAATCCAGCAATAGTGCGACTGGCCTCTTTGAACGTCCGAACGCGAGGTCCACGGGTTGACTTCACATCAGCACCTGATTTCAAATCAGCAATTAATGATGTTGCCTTAGCTTCATCCATGTCATCCATAAATTCCCAATTCACCGTCAGCACTGGTGCATGAGTACAGGCGGCCTGACATTCAATTCGCTCGAGTGTGATCTGACCATCCGCGGTAGTTTCATCATGCCCAACACCAAGATCATTAGAGATGCGCTGCCAGATGGCATCGCCACCTTTAAGAGCGCAAAGTGAATTTACACAAACCCCAACATGATGTTTACCAACTGGATAACGCTTAAACATGGTGTAGAAGGAAGCAACTGCCGAAACTTCAGCGGTAGTTAAGCCAACTTCGGCTGCACACGCATCAATTCCTTCTTGAGTAATGTAACCATCAACTGATTGCACTAAGTGCAGCATCGGAAGCAATGCGGAACGTGGTTCTGGATATCGCGAAATTAACTCTCGCAACTCAGCTCTAGTTTGTTCGTTAATTGCCACTATCGATCAACTCCACCCATAACTGGATCAATGCTGGCAATAGCTGCCACTAAATCTGCTACCTGACCACCTTCGCAAATCGCTGGCACCGCTTGCAGGTTAGTAAATGATGGGTCACGGAAATGGACTCGATATGGACGAGTGCCACCATCTGAAACCATATGCACGCCTAATTCACCTCGAGGTGATTCAACTGCTTGATAAACCTGACCGGCTGGAACTTCAAATCCTTCAGTAACAAGTTTGAAGTGATGAATCAATGATTCCATTGAAGTGCCCATGATCTGCTTAATGTGTTCAAGTGAGTTACCCATGCCATCGCCACCGATTGCTAACTGCGCTGGCCATGCAATCTTCTTGTCGCCAACCATTACTGGACCGGGCTCAAGTCGATCTAAGCATTGTTCAACAATTCGCAGCGATTGCTCCATCTCAGCTAATCTAATTAGGAAACGACCATACGTGTCAGCAGTATCAACGGTTGGAACTTCAAAGTCATAGGTTTCATAGCCGCAATAAGGATTTGTTTTGCGCAAATCCCAAGCAAATCCAGTTGATCGAAGTGTTGGGCCAGTTACTCCCAGCGCCAAGCAACCATCTAGATCCAGCACGCCAACATCTTTAGTGCGAGCCATCCAAACGCTGTTACCAACTAACAAGTTCTCGGTATCTTTAAATCCAGTTCGAATCCGAGGAATTGCTTCTCGAATCTTGGCAATAGCATCCGGCGGTAGATCTTGGGCTAAGCCACCTGGGCGAATGTAAGCATGGTTCATTCGCAAGCCACTTACCAACTCAAAAATATCCAGAACAATCTCGCGCTCACGAAATGCAAGGAACATTGCGGTTAGTGCGCCAAGCTCTAAACCGCCAGTGCCCAACGCAACTAAGTGAGATGAAATTCGGTTTAATTCCATCAGCATTACTCGAATAACTGTTGCGCGTTCTGGCACATCATTAGTAATGCCAAGTAATTTTTCTACCGCTAGGCAATAAGCAGTTTCGCTGTAGAAGCTGGATAGGTAATCCATTCGGGTAACAAACGTTACGCCCTGAGTCCAAGTGCGGAACTCTAGATTCTTTTCAATTCCAGTATGTAGGTAACCAATTGCAGGTCTTACTTCAGTAACAGTTTCGCCTTCAAGTTCAACAATTAGTCGCAGCACACCATGCGTCGACGGATGCTGTGGTCCCATGTTGACCACAACACGTTCGGCCTCGCCTGTTGGCGCACCTTTAACTTGATCCCAGTCGCCACCAGAAAGGGTGTAAACCCGACCCTGCGAAGTTTCTTGTCCTTCGCTGACGGTTTCAAAAATTAAATTGTCTTGGCTCATCGCGAATACATCCGTCGTTGATCTGGTGCTGGAATTGTGGCACCTTTGTATTCAACTGGTACGCCACCGAGTGGATAATCTTTTCGCTGCGGATGACCAACCCAATCATCTGGCATTTCAATTCGCGTCAATGCTGGATGACCATCAAAAATAATGCCAAAGAAATCATAGGTTTCTCGTTCATGCCAGTTATTTGTTGGATAAACATCAACTATTGAAGGAATATGTGGATCAACATCTGGTGCAGTAGTTTCAACTCTTATCTGACGATTGTGTGTCATGGATCGGATGTGATAAACCGCATGAAGTTCAGCATCTTCTTGCTGCGGATAATGAACGCCGCTCACGCCCATGCACATTTCAAATTTAAGTCTTGGTTCATCGCGCATAATCTGCATAACGGTCTTTAAGTGAGCGCGATGCACATTGATCGTTAATTCATTTCGATCAACTACTACTCGTTCAATGACATCAGCTGATTTTAAATCTTGTGCTGCTAGTGCATTCTCAAGTGACGCAATCACATCTTCGAACCATCCTGGCAGTGGCCTAGTTGCAGCTGGTGGTAAATAGATTCGACGAACTAAACCACCAAAACCAGATGTGTCCCCGCTGCCGCGAACGCCAAACGAACCTTCTCGAACATCAACAAGTGGAAACTCGGTTGCGCCAGTTGGCACTAATGGATTGTTGGATTCACTCATGCCAACAATCCCTTCATTTCAATTAGCGGTTTGGTATTCAGCGCCACTTCTTCTTGCGCCACAATTTCTTTAACTCGATTAACGCCTAGTTTGGTATTTTGAATTTGATCGTGCAGTTTAAGAATCGCATCAATCAACATCTCCGGTCGTGGAGGGCAACCTGGCAGATAAATATCAACTGGAACCACGTGATCAACGCCTTGCAAAATAGCGTAGTTGTTGAACATGCCACCGCTTGATGCGCAAACTCCCATTGAGATTACCCACTTTGGATTTGGCATCTGATCGTAAATTTGTCGAAGCACTGGTGCCATCTTCTGACTTACCCGGCCGGCAACAATCATTAAATCCGCTTGTCGAGGGGAAGCGCGGAAAGTTTCCATACCAAATCGAGCGATGTCATATCGTCCAGCACCAATTGCCATCATTTCGATAGCGCAACAAGCTAAACCAAATGTTGCTGGCCACAGTGAATTCCGTCTGACATATCCGACAAGTTGTTCAACGCTGGAAAGAAGAACGCCAGATGGAAGTTTCTCTTCAACACCCATTTAATCCCATTCCAATCCGCCACGACGCCAGTCATAGAAATATGCCAGCGTTACGATCAGTAAGAACAAACCAATTGCACCTAATCCAAATACGCCAAGCGCACCATAATTAACTGCCCATGGGTATAAGAACATAATTTCAATATCAAAAATGATGAACATCATTGCGGTTAAGTAATAACGAATTGGATACTTACCGCCGCCCATTGGCTGTGGTGTTGCTTCAATGCCACATTCATAGGCATCTAGTTTTGCCTTGTTGTACTTCTTTGGGCCAATTAGCGCTGATGCGATAACTGAGAAGGCGCCAAAGCCAAAGGCTAAAAGCCCCAGACCGACGATCGGCCAGGCTAATTCCACAGCAAACTCCTTCTAGGCATCCATCAATTAACTGCCCCTAATCCTAGGGGGCAAGAGTGGATGACTGCCTGGCTATTGGTGTGGCAGTTCCCACACAATTTGGGCCAATTAGCTGCTGGGTTTTACGCCCCGATGTAGGGCAACGATCCCACCGGAAAGTGACCGCCAGGCCACCTGGCTCCAGCCTATTTTCTGAATTTGTGAGGCGAATTTGGCTTGATCTGGCCAAGCCAGGATGGATTCAGCCAAATATTGGTATGCCACTGGGTTACTGGCAAACCTGGCTGCCACCTTTGGCAGCGCTTTAATCAAATAGTTCTGATAAATCCCTCTAAACCAGGGTACCTCTGGTGTGGAAAATTCACATATGACCAATCTGCCACCAAGTTTAGCAACTCTAAACATCTCGCTCAGCGCTAACTCGACATTATTCACATTTCGAATCCCAAATGAAATTGTCACCGCGTCAAATGTGTTATCAGCAAACGGCAATGCCAGCGCATCGCCAGCAATAAAAGTTATCTCTGGATGTCGACGCTTTCCAACCTGCAGCATGCCTAGTGATAAATCACAAGCAATTGCTTCAGCACCAGCTTTAGCTATCGCCGCAGTTGAGGTGCCAGTGCCAGCAGCCAAATCAAGCACCAGTTCAGTTGGTTTTACCGCAAGAGCAGCAACTGTGGCACGCCGCCAACTTCTAGTTTGCCCCAAAGACAACAAATCATTCATCAAGTCATATCGATTAGCGACTCGATCAAACATTGCCTGAACCTCTGCTGGCTGTTTGGTTAGATCCGCTCGGTAATTCTCCACCTGCGCATTCTGCCCTACCCCACTAAGTCAGCAAGATG